>CALERA010000001.1 GCA_937908275.1 uncultured Desulfarculaceae bacterium
TGAAGTGGCGGGCCACCAGGCGCAGGTAGATGAGGTTGCGCAGGAAGAGGTACAGACCCAGGACCGACAGACCCAAAAGGACCACCCCGGCCGGACCGATCAGGGCATAGAGCTCGCTCGGGTTCATGCCTGGCCTCCCAGGTCAGGCCCGTGATGGTAATTGAGTCGCATTCTCATTGATGGAACAAAAAAATGAGTCGTCATGCAAACCATCCACACCGTGCTCAAGCTATGGAGGAAGCGATTTCGCGGCGGCCGAGGCGACGGTCAGGGGGGCGCCAGGGCGCGAGGCGTGGCTTAACGACGCCCGTGGAAAGCTCGCGCGCGGTGCGGCGCCCTGAAAAAATAAGAGGCATCTAACAAAAAACTCCTGCCAAGGGGGGCGGCCAAGCAGCTAGCAGCCACGCAACGGTTGTGGGGCTTCGTGCGGACCGACTGCGGGCAGGTGCTCCTGCCTGGAATTTGGCCGGGATTGGCCAGGCTGCCTACTGCTAACCAAACAACCTTTGAGCTTTTTCGGCCGACGCCTGGGGGAACCCAGGCCATCCCCCGGCTGGAAGAGGCTATCCGAGAGTCAGTCCAGCAGCGGGACTTTTGTTAGATACATCAAACATTATCAGCCGTCAAGTCTCTCTGTGTTAACATTGAAAAACAATTTAACCAGGTGGGAATGCATGGAAAGGTCCATGAAGCCGCGCCGTGCGGCCGCCCCACGGCAGGTGCCAGGCCTCACTTCGCAGCTAGAAGACTATTTAGAAACCATCGCCCGGTTGCTGCAACAGCAACCAGTGGCCCGCGCCACCGACATCGCCGCCCAACTGGGAGTGACCCGGGCCTCGGTCACCTCCGCCCTGCGCAGCCTGGCCGAAAAGGGCCTGATCAACTACCAGCCCTACAGCCAGGTGACCCTGACCCCCGAAGGGGCCGCGCTGGCCGCCAAGATCATCGGCCGTCACCAGACGTTGTCGGCCTTCCTGCAGGAGGTGCTGCGCTTGCCGCCCTCCCAGGCCGAGGCCGACGCCTGCCGGGCCGAGCATGTCCTGAGCCCGGAAGTCATCGAAAGGATGCGACGTTTTCTGGGTTTTCTCAAGGACTGCCCACGCACCGGACAGTCCTGGCGGCGGTCCTTCGAGCAACTTTGCCAGGGCGGGCAGTCACAATCCGATTGTCGGGAATGTGTGGGACGCTGCCTGGCGGGGTTGTACAGCGATGATGCCGACCCCTCGCCTGGTAAGGTCTGACCGGGAAATATCGCCGGGTTAGCTTGCCTCCAGGAAATCAAGCGAACAACAAGCGCAGCTTTCCGTGAGTGTCAATCTCTGCCGACTGCCTCTGGCGGCCGGCTGGCGGCCGGCGCCAGGCATGGCGGAGACCACTGCGGGAACCCCCTCCGGGCCGGGCTCCGGCCGGAGTCCTGGCCGCCAGGATTGCACCAGGGCCAGAACCCGACCAGAGGGAATCCCGCCTGTGGACCCGAGACCTCAGCGCGGTAAATAACGCGACACCTTGGCGATGAAATCGCACTGCTCCTGGTACAGATGGGCCTTGGCGGCCACCTTGTCGCCCAATTCTATATATTGATCGCTGGCGCGGTTGTAGACCGGCCAGGGCGGCAGACCGGGTCCGTTGGGATCGCCGGTCTTGGCGAAGTTCACCCAATAGCCCATGACCGTCCCGGACAGGGCGCGGTCCACTTCGTCGTAGGCCCCGGGCTCGTCCAGGTTGCCGAAGACGTAGGCCAGGTCCACCCCGTGGTGTACGCCCATCCGCCTGGCCCAGGCCGTCTTCGGCTGGCGGGTGAACTGGTAGACAAAGGCCTTCTGGCCATGCTCGGCCAGGGAAGTGGCTACGAAGCGGGCCGGCTCGGCGTTGGCCGCCACGCTGATCAGGCGGTCGATGGCGTGGGGCACCTCGGCGTCGCTGCGGGCGGGGAAGAGCGCCGCGGCCTGGGCGGTCTGGTCGGCGAACCGGGCCCGCAAGAGCTGGTCATAGCGCGCCAGGGTCAGGTCCTTTTCGCTGGTCAGGTAGATGGTGCCCTCGTTCAGGGTGCTGCCCACGATCATGGGCGCCGGCTGGTGCCGGCCCAGGTGATAGGCGGTCAGGGGGTTGCCCGGCAGCACCCAGCCATCAAAGACCGGGGCGAAGAAAATATTGGTGGAGAACAGGCTGGTGTCGCAGGCCGCCGCCGCGATCACGTCCGCGGCGGACTTGGCGCGCATGCCGGCCAGGGGATCGGCGGACCCGGCGCAGCCCAATCTTTTCTCCAGCTCCTGCCCCATCTTGGAGACCGCGGCGAAGTCGCCGTTGAAGTTGGGGTTCAGGTACTCCGAGCCGAGGATGGGGCCGCCGGACTGGGCGATGGCGCGCTGAAAGAGCCCCTGGGCCAGGGGGCTGATCATGAGCAGCGAGACCGAGCGCGAGCCGGCGGATTGGCCGAAGAGGGTCACCCGGCCGGGGTCGCCGCCCAGGGCGGCGATGTTCCTCTGCACCCACTTGAGCGCGGCGATCTGGTCCAGAAGGCCGTAGTTGCCCGAGACCTGGTGCTCCGATTCCCGGGAGAGCGCCGGATGGGCCAAGAAGCCCAGGGGGCCCAGGCGGTAGTTGAGGGTCACCACCACCACGCCCTTCTGGGCCAGGCGTCGGCCATGGTACTCGGCCTGGGCGGCCGAACCGAAGTTGAAGCCGCCGCCGTGAATCCAGACCATGACCGGCAGCTTGTCGCCGGGTCCCTTGGCCGGGGTCCAGACGTTCAGGAAAAGGCAGTCCTCGTCGTACTTGCCCGTGGCGCTCTGTTGGGGCTGGGGACAGGCCGGGCCAAAATCGGTGCACTCCCGCACCCCCGGCCAGGGGGCCACCGCCTGGGGCGGCCGCCAGCGCAGCGCGCCCCGGGGCGGGGCGGCGTAGGGGATGCCCAGGAAGGCGCGCACGCCCTCCTGGACCAGGCCGGCAATGGCTCCACTGTCCAGGACCACCACCTCGCGGTCGCTATGGGCGTCGGCGGCCCCGGCGGGGCCGGCCGGCGCGATGATGCCCAGGGCCAGGGCCAGCAGCAACGTGGCCAGGGTTTTCATGGTTTCCCTCCTATTGCACCGGAATGGTGAGCTGCGGCGACGAGGCGCCCCGGTTCTCCTCCATCAGGGTGAAGACCAGGGTCAGGAAGGAGAACACCCGCTTGGTGGCCAGGTCGTGGTTGTCCACCCAGAACCAGCGGTCATGAATATGGACCGAGGCGAAGGCCTGGCCGGGCCTGGTTTCGGAGCATTGCACCGCCACCCCGGACAGGACCCCGCTGCGGGGCGCGCCAGCCAGGCTGGGCATGGCCAGCTTGGAGGCGATGTCCTCCGGGGGGACGTTCACCCGGGCCGCCAGGTTGGCCATGATCTGCATGAGCGAGTAGGTCTGCAGCACGATCTCCCGCCGATTGGCGTTGGTTGGCACCCCCACCAGTTCGTATTCCCGCACCGAGGGGTCCAGATCCAGCAGGCCTTGCAGTTCGCCGACCGTCGCCAGCACCTCGGCCGAGGGCTTCATGCCGCCCAGGGCCAGCAGCAGCTTGGCCTCCCCGCCCCTGGCCGCGGGCTGGTGCTTGACGTGCACGGCGTTGGCCGTCTGCAAGCGGGCGAGGGCCTGGACCACGCGGGTGAATTCCTCGCTGGCCGGCCAGTGCTCCTGGAGGGTCAGGGACTCGTTGCGCAGGCCGTTGATGGAGCGCACCCCCAGGTTGATCAGGAAGTTGGCCGAGATGCCCGACTCGATGCCCAGGGCGACGTTGCGCAGGGGCATGGGGGACATCACCGCCCGGCGGAAGGGCGCGCCGGTCATGGGCTTGTAGGTGATGGTGGGGCGGTCGGTGTATTTTCCGCTGACGCCCGCGCCAAAGG
>CALERA010000002.1 GCA_937908275.1 uncultured Desulfarculaceae bacterium
AGGCCAGGTAGAGCACGAACAGGATGCAGGCGGCGAAGAACCACCGGCTCCAGGTGGTGGAAAAGTTCAGGTTGCCCTTGCCGTTGGCCATGGCCTACCCCTTGCCCCAGGCCGCGGGCAACAGCCGGGCCAGTTTCGCGGTGTCCAAGCGCTGACGGATTTCGGCCTGGCGCGGGCGGCTGATCTCGGCCAGGGCCAGGCCCACGCCCTCGGGGCAGCGGGCCAGGACCTGGCCCCAGGGGTCCACGATCATGGCCGAACCAAAGCTGGCCCGGCCCTGGCCGTGCTCGCCCCACTGGGCCCCGGCCAGGAGGTGGCATTGGTTGTCCAGGGCCCGGGCGCGCAAGAGCAGCTCCCAGTGATCGCGGCCGGTGGCCAGGGTGAAGGCGCTGGGCGCGGCCAGGATTTCCGCGCCCTTGAGCCGCAAACGGCGGTAGAGCTCCGGAAAGCGCAGGTCGAAGCAGACGCTCATCCCCAGGCGGCCCAGGGGGGTCTCGGCCAGCGCCAGACGCCGGCCCGGGACCACCAGGCGCGATTCCAGCCAGGCCGGCTGGCCCGGCAGGGCCAGGTCGAAGAGATGGATCTTGCGGTACACCGCCCGCAAGCGGCCCTGATCGTCCAACAATGGCGAGGTGTTATAGGTCTTGCCCCCGGGCGCGGCCTCGGCCAGGCTGCCGCCCACCAGCCACAGACCCAGGCGTCGGGCCTGGTCGGCCAGAAAGGCCAGGGTGGGTCCGCGCAGGGGCTCGGGATGGGGGTGGGGCTGGCCCTCGGGCACCAGGCAGGAAAAATGCTCGGGCAGCACCGCCAGGCGCGCGCCCTGGGACGCGGCCTGGCCCAAAAGCGACGCGGCCTGTTCCAGGTTGGCGGCGCGGTCGCGCCCGGAGTTCATTTGCAGCACCGCGGCTTTCATGCCGCCCATTATAGGGCCAAAGCCGGCCCCCGCCCAAGCCCAAAGCCCGGGCGGGTTTGGTTGCCCCTGGCCGGGGCCTGTGCTAGCATGGCTGAGTCCGGGAAAATCCCGGAGGGTTAGGTGTTTCTTGGGTTTGGGGTGAGGTGGCGGATGCTGTCCAGCCAGGAGGTGGCCGAGCTGTTGGAGCTGGCCCGGCGCAACGAGGAGATCCAGCACCGCCTGGACGAGGTGGAGGAGTTCCTCCTGGGCCACCATGACCTGGCCAGCCTGCTGCGCCACCTCTGCCGCAAGATCACCCAGGTCTACCAGTTGGAAATGGCGACCCTGGTGCTGGACGCCGACCAGCAGCGCCTGCGCCAGGCCCTGGAGGGCTATCCGGCCTGCGAGCTGCCGCCGGGGGTCTTCACCCAGCCGCGCAAGGAGTTGCGCCTGCTGCTGGGCGACCTGGAGCGGCCCTTCCTCAGCAACCGCCCCACCCCGGAGCTGCGCCAGTGCTTTTTCCCCGGGGCCAGCTTCCTGGGCTCCCTGGCGGTGATGCCGCTCTGGGTGCGGGGCGAGTTCCTGGGCTGCCTGAACCTGGGCTCGGAATCCCTGCACCGCTATCAGCCCGGACTGGAAACCCATTTCCTGGAGCGCCTGGGGCGCAAGACCGCCGCCGGCCTGGACGCGGCCATGCTCCTGGAGCAGGCCCGGGGCCTGGAGCGGCGCGAGGCCGCGGTGGAGATGGCCGGGGCGGCCTGCCACGAGCTGGCCCAGCCCCTGACCACCCTCACCTTGCAGATCGAGGTGCTCCTGCGGACCTTGCCGGCCAGCGATCCGCTCAGCGACCGGCTGCGCTCGGTGCTGGCCAACGCCGAGCGCCTGGGCGAGCAGGTCCAGCGCATCGGCCAGGTCAAGAACTACGTCACCCGGCCCTACGCCCAGGGCCTGCGCATCATCGACATGGAAGCCGCCTGCGACCCGCCATCGGGTCAAACCCTTCGTGCCGAGGAGGAGCTGGCATGAGCGAAGACTGCATTTTCTGCCAAATCGTCAACAAAAAAATCCCCGCTTTCCGCATCTACGAGGACGAGCGCAGCTTGGCCATCGCCGACATCAATCCGGTGACCGAGGGTCACGTGCTGGTGCTGCCCAAGAACCACGCCGCCACCCTGATGGAGCTGACCCCGGGCGACATCGCGGCGGTGCACCAGGCCAGCCAGAAGGTGGCCCAGGCCTTGATGAAGTCCCTGAAACCCGGTGGAATCGCGGTGTTGCAGCTCAACGGCGCCGCCGCCGGACAGGTGGTGATGCACTACCACATCCACTTGATCCCCCGCAACCTGCCCAAGGACAACCTCAAGTTCCTGAACTGGGACATCAAGCCCGGGGACATGAAGGCCATCGAGAAGACCGCCGCCAAGATCCGGGAGGCCTTCTAGGCCTCGGTTCCCGCCGGCGAAAGTTGACACCCTGTGAAGGCTTGGGTAGATTGAACCCTTAGCTTTCACCCGATAATACCGGCCCGCCCCTGGCTGGCCGCGCGTTTCACGAGAGGATCGGCATGGCCCAGATCGCGGTGGTCTTTCCCGGCCAGGGCTCGCAGTACGTCGGCATGGGCCAGGCCTTTTGCCAGGCCTCGCCCCAGGCGCGGGAGATCATGGCCCAGGCCGAGGCCGCCAGCGGGCTGCCCATCGGCCGTCTGTGCTTCGAAGGCCCCCTGGAGGAGCTGACCCTGACCGTCAACCTCCAGCCGGCGGTGGTGGCGGTGGACCTCTGCGCCTGGCTGGCCCTCAAGGCGGCCGGCGTGACGCCCCTGGCCGTGGCCGGCCACAGCCTGGGCGAGTACCCCGCCCTGGTGGCGGCCGGGGCCATCTCCCCGGAAAAATGCCTGGAGTTGGTGAGTCTGCGCGGCCGTTTGATGGACCGCGAGGCCCAGGCCAACCCCGGGGCCATGGCCGCGATCATGGGGCTCTCCCCCGAGGACGTGGCCCGGCTCTGCGCCGACGCCGGCGGGGTGGTGCAGCCGGCCAACTACAACACCCCCAGCCAGACCGTGATCACCGGCGCGGCGGCGGACGTGGCCCAGGCCAGCGCCCTGGCCAAGGAGCGCGGCGGCAAGGCCATCCCACTCAAGGTTTCCGGGGCCTGGCACAGCCCCCTGATGGCCCAGGCCGGGGTGGAGATGAAGGCCGCCCTGGCGGGGATCGGGTTCGCGCCCCTGACCTGCGCCCACGTGCCCAACACCAGCGGCCAGCCCACCCGGGAGGCGGCCCAGGCCCAGGCCCAGCTCCTGGACCAGCTCACCAGCCCGGTGCGCTGGGTGCAGACCATCGCCGCCCTGGTGGCCCTGGGGGTGGACACCTTCATCGAGGCCGGGCCCAAGAACGTGCTCAAGGGCCTGATCCAGAAATCCGCGCCGGAATCGGTGCGCGTGTTCAACGTCGAGGACCCGGCCAGCCTGGAAAAGACCCTGGCCGAGCTGGGCTGATGCGCCCACAGCGAGGAAACGGCAACATGGCTTTAGTGGAGATCCTCTCCGAGCGCTGCAAGGGCTGCGGCCTGTGCGTGCAGGCCTGTCCCAAGCAGAACCTGTCCATCGGCGACAAGTTCAACGCCTCGGGCTACAACTACGTGCGCTGGAGCGACCAGGCCTGCACCGGGTGCGCCTTCTGCGCCGAGCTCTGTCCGGACATCGCCATCCGGGTCTACCGGCCGAAAAAGGAAAAAGCGGCCCCGCCGGCCAAGCCGGCCAAACCAGCCAAGCCGGCCAAACCGGCCAAACGGGCCAAGAAAGCCTGACCCGGCCGGGCGCGGAGGCCGCCGTCCCCCGGGATGGCCGGTCCGCGCGCGGTGGTGGCTTGGGCTTATGCGTACGCATTGGGCGCGCCATAGCGCGTCATCGTCCCGGCGGGTGGCAAAACGCCCCTAGGGACACAACCATAGCGGGACAACGGTGAACATGGCCAAACGGGTTATGGTCAAAGGCAACGAGGCGGTCGCCATGGGGGCCATCGCGGCGGGCTGCCGGTTCTACTTCGGCTACCCCATCACCCCCCAGAACGAAATCCCCGAGTACATGAGCGCCGAGCTGCCCAAGCTGGGCGGCACCTTCATCCAGGCCGAGAGCGAGGTGGCCAGCATCAACATGGTGCTGGGCGCGGCCGCCACCGGGGCCCGGGTGATGACCAGCAGCTCCAGCCCGGGCATCAGCCTGAAGCAGGAGGGCATGAGCTATCTCTGCGGCTCGGAGATTCCGGCGGTGATCGTCAACATGAGCCGCTCCGGCCCCGGCCTGGGCGGCATCCACCCCAGCCAGGGCGACTACTTCCAGGCCACCCGAGGCGGCGGTCACGGCGACTATCGCACCCTGGTCCTGGCCCCCAGCACCGCGCAGGAGAACTACGACCTGACCATGTTGGCCTTCGACCTGGCCGACAAGTACCGCAACCCGGTGATGGTGCTGGGCGACGCGCTGCTGGGCCAGATCAAGGAGCCGGTGGAGCTGAAGCCCTACCGCAAGAAGCCCCCGGCCAAGCCCTGGGCCCTGACCGGCTGCGCCGGCCGCCCCTCCCAACTGTTGAAGTCGCTCTACCTGGCCGACGGCGACCTGACGGTGCACAACTGGAATTTGTTCAAGAAATACCAGAAAATGCGCCAGGAAGCCCGCCACGAGCTCTACCGCGCCGACGACGCCGAGGTGATCCTGGTGGCCTTTGGCTCGGTGGCCCGCATCCTGCGCACCTCGGTGGACATCCTGCGCGACAAGGGCAAAAAAGTTGGCCTGCTGCGTCCGGTGACGGTCTATCCCTTCCCGGACGAGGCGGTGCGGGCCGCGGCCCAGGCCGCCGGCCGTTTGATGGTGCTGGAGCTCAACACCGGCCAGATGGTGGAGGACGTCCGCCTGGCGGTGGAGGGCAAGGCCCCGGTGGATTTCTACGGCTGCCCGCCCGGGACCATCCCCACCCCGGAGGACCTGGCCCGCGAGGTGGAGAAGATGTGGCGCAAGGGAGGTGGCCGATGAGCGCGCAGGCCGCTCGGAAAAAAGACATGGAGCTGGTCCTGGACCGGCCCCAGAGCCTCAAGGACGTGCCCTGGCACTTCTGCCCCGGCTGCCACCACGGCGTGATCCACCGCCTGGTGGCCGAGCAGATCGACAACTTCGGCGTGCGCGAGAAGTGCGTGGCCGCCGCCAGCGTGGGCTGTTCGGTTTTCCTTTATGATTACCTGGACATCGACGTGCTGGAATCGCCCCACGGCCGGGCCTTGGCCGTTGCCACCGGCATCAAGCGCGCCCTGCCCGACCGCTTTGTCTTCACCTACCAGGGCGACGGCGACCTGGCCGCCATCGGCACCGCCGAGAGCATCCACGCCGCCAACCGGGGTGAGAACATCACCGTGATCTTCGTCAACAACGCGGTCTACGGCATGACCGGCGGCCAGATGGCCCCCACCACCCTGGAGGGCCAGGTCACCACCACCAGCCCCTACGGCCGCCAGGCCGACGGCATGGGCCTGCCCATCCGCATGGCCGAGGTGATGGCCACCCTGGAGGGCGCGGCCTTTGTCACCCGGGTGGCGGTGGACAGCATCAAGAACCTCAAGAAGGCCCGCGCGGCCATGAAGCGCGCCTTCGAGTACCAGATCAAGGGCTGGGGCTTCTCCTTCGTGGAGGTGCTGGCCTCCTGCCCCACCAACTGGAAGATGACCCCCGAGGCGGCGAACGCCAGGGTGGGCGGCGAGATGGCGGCCTACTTCCCCTTGGGAACCTACAAAGACAAGCACGCCCCCAAGGCTGATTGACCCCAGGCAGGTGCGACATGTATTTTGACACCATTATCGCGGGATTCGGCGGCCAGGGCGTCTTGTTCATGGGCAACCTGATGGCCTACGCGGCCATGGAGGCCGGCCGCCAGGTGACCTTCATGCCGGTCTATGGCGTGGAGATGCGCGGCGGCACCGCCAACTGCACCGTGGTCATCAGCGACCGCCAGGTGGGCTCGCCCATCGTGCACGAGCCCCAGGCCGCGGTGGTCATGAACAACCCCTCGGCCGAAAAGTTCGGCCCCCGGGTCAAGAAGAACGGCCTGCTGCTGGTGAACTCCAGCCTGGTGGAAGAGCAGTACGTCAAGGCCCGCACCAAGCGCATCCTCCGGGTGCCCTCGCTGCAACTGGCCCAGGAGATCGGCAACCCCCGCCTGGCCAACATGATCCTCCTGGGGGCCCTGGTGGAGCTTTCCGGGGTGGTCGGCGTGGCGGACATGGTTTCGGTCCTGCCCTCGGCCCTGGACCCGCGCTATCATAAGATGATCCCGGCCAACCAGGCCGCCTTGGAGCGCGGAGCCAGTTTCGCCCAGGACAACCGCGGCGCGGTCTGATCCCCCGCCCGCCCCAGCCAAGGGAGGTCCCATGAGCCCGGACGACCGCAGGCAGGAGAGCATGGCCCCGGACCAGTCCTTCGTTGCCTCCGACCGCCAGGGGGACTACCTGGCCGGGGTGGCCCAGGTGGCCCGGGCCGAGGGGCCCTCGGCCGATTCCGACCTCCCGGTGGGCAAGCGGGTGCGCCAGATCCGCGAACAGAAGGGCCTGAGCCTGACCGACCTGGCCCAGCGCACCGGCCTTTTAGAGGAGTTCCTGGCCGAGATCGAGGCCGAGACCGCCAGCCCGCCCCTGGGGGTGCTGGTCAAGCTGGGCAAGGCCCTGGGCATGAAGATGGGCACCTTCATCGCCAGCGGCGAGGACCGGCCCTACACCGTGGTCCGGGCCCGGGAGCGCCAGGCCATCAGCCGCCTGTCCTCCCAGCGCGGCACCGCCTATGGCTACTCCTACCAGACCCTGGCCCCCAACAAGAAGAACCGCTCCATGGAGCCCTTCATCGTCACCCTGGACCCGGCCGCCCAGGACGTGCCCCCCAGCGCCCACGAGGGCGAGGAGTTCATCTTCGTGCTGGAGGGCAGCCTGGAGGCCCTGGTGGGCGACGCGGCGGAGCTCCTGGTGCCGGGCGACAGCATCTACTACGACTCCAGCGAGCCCCACCTGCTGCGCCCCCATGGCGACGGCCCCACCCGCATCCTGGCCGTGATCTACAGCCAGGACCGCTAAGGCCCCACGCCAGACCGAGCCCCCACGCCAGAACCCCGGACGGCCGCGCGCCGCCCGGGGTTCTCTCTGGTGATGCGTCTGTTCTTTTAAGCTTGGCCCAGGACCTTCTGGCAGCAGCCGTGCAGGTCCACCAGGCGCAACGGCTTGTTCAAAAAGGCGTCAAATTGGCCGGGCGGCGGATTCTGCTGCCAGGTCCAGGGACAGGTGCCGCTGATCAGGACCACCTTCAAGCTCGGCTGCAACTGGCGGGCCAGGCGGGCCAGCTCCAGCCCGTTGATGCCGGGCATGACCAGGTCTGAGATTAATAAATCCGCGGGATTTCTTTCCAAAAAAGCCTTGGCTTCATACGGCGAAGAAAAATCGCGCACCTGATAGAAGCGGCTCAGGTAGTTGGAGAACAACCCCGCCAGCACGGCTTCGTCGTCCACCAACACCACCCGAACCAAGTTTTCGGCCCACGCCATCCCCCTATACCCCCCGGCATGGTCAGGCGATCATCCAGCGGCCCCCTCGGCCGCGAATCGGCATTTCTTAATGGTAAAGGAAAAAGACCGGCGACGGCAAGTGGTTAAAACCGCCCCCCCTCTTGCCAGATCAGCCTGACCCAGCGAAGCAACCTATTTTTATCGCAGAGCTTTTCCCTAGATTGCCCCGATCAGGCGGGCGATGACCAGGCGCTGGATCTCGCTGGTGCCCTCGCCAATGGTCAGGAGCTTCTGGTCGCGGTAGAAGCGCTCCACGTCATACTCCTGCATCAGGCCATAGCCGCCGTGGAGCTGCACCGCCTCGCTGACCACCCGGCCCATGACCTCGCTGGCGTGCAGCTTGGCCATGGCCGCGTTCTTGCTGAAGGAGCGATGGTGGTCCTTGAGCCAGCAGGCCTTGTAGAGCAACAGCCGCGCGGCCTCGATCTCCAGGGCCATGTCCGCCAGCTTGAAGGCGTTGACCTGGAAGGTGCTGATGGGCCGGCCGAACTGCTGGCGTTCGCGGCCGTACTTGAGGGCCAGCTCATAGGCCCCCTGGGCCCCACCCACCCCCATGGCGGCGATGGACAAGCGGCCGGCGTCCAGGGTGGCCAGCATCTGGTGAAAACCCTTGCCCCGCTCGCCCAGGATGTTCTCCTTGGGCACCCGGCAGTCGTCAAAATACAGCTCGGTGGTGTTGGAGGCCCGCCACATCATCTTGTGGTGCATGGGCCGGGCCTCGAAGCCCGGGGTGCCGTTCTCCACCAGGATGCAGGACAACTCCGGCCGGCCGGCCTCGCGGGCGCCGGTCTTGGCCATCACCGTCACCCCCCGGCTGATCTCGGTGCTGGCGTTGGTGATGAAGATCTTCGCGCCGTTGATCACCCACTCGTCGCCATCCAGCACCGCGGTGGTCACCGCCCCGCCGGCGTCGGAGCCGGCGTTGGGCTCGGTGAGGCCAAACCCCCACAGGGCCTTGCCGGCGCAAAGGTCGGGCAGGTGTTTGCGCTTCTGGGCCTCGGAGCCGAAGTAATAGAGCGGGCCGATGCCCAGGGAGTTGCCGGCGGCCACGGTGGCGGCGTGGCTGCCGTCCACCCGGGCGATCTCCTCCACCGCGATGATGTAGGAGATGTAGTCCATGCCCTGGCCGCCGTATTGCTCATCGACCACCATGCCGAACAGGCCCAGCTCGCCCATGGCCGCCATGGTCGCCAGGCTGAACTCCTCCCGCCGGTCCAGCTCCCGCGCCAGGGGCGCGATCTCCTTCTCGGCGAAATCGCGCACCGTCTTGCGCAGGATGTCCTGCTCCATGGTCAGGTCGAAATCCATGCTGTTCCTCCCGGCTTGGCCTGATTTGATCCCGCGTTAGCGTGGCCCGCTGGCTGATGAGAAGCGCCGCCCGGCCGGGCCGGCGAGGCCGGGCGGCGCGGACGCCCCGGTCCGCGCCGCTGGGCCTGGGCTATATCCTACTACTTTGGCACCCAGTAAATGTCCAGAATGGTGTGGCTGGGCTTCTTGGTGCGGAACTCGGCCCGGACCGGCAGGCCGATCTCCGGCTTGCCATGGGCCAGGTAACCCTTGAAGATGGTGTCAACCCCGGGAATCTCCACGTCGATCTGCCAGTAGGGCGTCTGCATCTCCACCCCGATCCCGGCGTAGTCCACCATGGTGAAGGTGTAGATCCGGCCCTCGGGCTTGACCTTGACCCAGCGCATGCGCGCCAGGCAGTCCGGGCAGTCGGCCCGGGGGGGCAGCCAGACCGTACCCCTTGCGGCGCAGTCGGGGTTCACGCACTTGGTGGCCATCAGCTTGCCCTCGGCCAGGCCCTTGAAAAAGGGCGTCAACAGGCCATAGGTGTGGTGGTGCTCCACCGCGCGGGGCCAGCTCACCACCCAGGCCGGCTTTTCGTCGAACAGCGCCAGGGGCTGGCCGGTGTACTTGGTGCGGATCGCCTTCTGGTATGTCTCCTTCATGATCCTCGCCTCCCTTTCCTACCAGGCCTTGCGCAGGATGCCGACGGTGACGTGACTGCCCACCCCGGCGTGGCTGACCCAGAGCCCCTGGCGGGGATTGGGCACCTGGAGGCTGGTCCAGGCCGCGGGCTTTTTCTTGCCGGCCCGTTTCCACCACTTGGGGTCGCCGTGGAAATGGTCGTACTTGCCCTGGAGCTGCCACATCACCTCGGCCGCCTGCCAGATGCCGGTGGCCCCCACCGCGTGCATGGCGCCCAGCAGGCCGCCGCTCAGGTTGGCCGGGCACTTGCCCCCGAAATAGGCGTCGCCGCTCTCGATGTAGTCCGGCTCCTGGCCGTAGGGCCGCAGGCCGATGTCGCCATAGGTCTGGATGTCGCTGATGGTGAAGGCGTCGTGCAGCTCCACCAGGTCCAGCTCCTCCAGGGGGTCCTTGATCCCGGCCATGCGATAGCAGAGCCAAGCCGCGAAACGAGCGGCCAGGAAGGACTCGAAGCCCGGCCAGCGCGGGTTCTCTTTGAGCAACGCGTCGTACTGGCCCGGCTTCTCGTGGGGCAGCAGGGGGATCTCCATGGGCCGGCGGTCGGCCACCCTGAGGGTGTGGCTGCCGCCGCAGATGAAGACCTCCACCGGATGGTCGCTGAGCTGATAGGCCATCTCCTCGTCGCACAGCAACACTGCGGCCGCGCCGGCGGTCATGGCGCAGCACTCCAGGAAGCGCAGGGGATAGGCGCTCATGCGGCTGGCCAGGACCTCCTCCACGGTGTGCACCCCGGGCTGCTGGGCGTTGGGGTTCATCACCGCGTAGCCCCGGTTCTTGACCGCCACCTTGGCCCGGGTCACCTCGCTCAAGTTGTAGGCCCAGGCGAAGCGGTTGGCCATCGGCGCGTAATAGCTGGAGTAAATCCGCCCCATCCGGGTCTCGAAGTCCTTGCAGGCCGCGGTGGAGATGTAGAAGTTGCCGGTGCGGGTGTCCACTTCGTCCATGCGCTCCCAGCCCGCCACCAGGCAGCAGTTGGCATAGCCCGAGGCGATGGCCTGGGCCCCCATCAGCACCGCCGAGCCCCCGGTGGCCCCGCCGGTCTTGACGCCCACGTTGTACAGCGGGTCCAGGCCCAGGTAGTCGTGCACCTTGGACTCGCACAGGAGCTGGTCCTGGAAGTGGTCGGCGAACTCGCCATAGACCGCGAACTGGATGCTGTCCTTGATCTCCCTGGGCGAGCGCTTGAGGCCGTTGTCCTCCAGCATCATCTTGAAGGCCATCATCACCAGCTCTTCCAGCTTGTATTCCGGGAAATACTTGCGGAAGGGCGTGCAGCCCCCGGCCACCATGAAGACCCGCTTGGACCATTTGGGCACCCGCAGGTTGCCCTCCCCGAACTTGATCATGGCTCTCTCTCCCTCCCCTGCTTGGTTGCGGTCAACCCGAGCCCGTTCCCCCAGGCCCGGGAGTTGCCGTTCCCTTGGCGTCCGGAGCCGACGATCGCTTCCCCCCATCCGGACGCGGCGGCCGTCTTGCGAGAGCACCCAGGATGATCGCGCGGGCGGGAAGCGGCCAACCTC
Organism: uncultured Desulfarculaceae bacterium; assembly: GCA_937908275.1. Classification (GTDB taxonomy): domain Bacteria; phylum Desulfobacterota; class Desulfarculia; order Desulfarculales; family Desulfarculaceae; genus JACRDC01. The sequence goes on from CALERA010000002.1 coordinate 10,992, forward strand.
CCCGCCGCGGGTGGTTTTTGGTCACATGGTCCCCACCCAGAGGGTCACCGCCAGGCCGGGACCCGGGTTGGTGATGCGCTGCCGGGGCGGATCACAGAAGAAGTGGATCGCGTCGCCGGCCTCCAGGAGCACTTTTTGCTCGCCCAGCTCCAGCTCCATCCGCCCTTGGAGCACGCAGAGCACCTCCTGCCCGTTCTTGATGTTCTTGCGCACCGGGATGGACTTGCCCGGCTCGATGAAGACCAGGGCGCTGTCGATCCCGGCGCGGTAGTCCGGGGGGCAGAAGCGCCGGGTGGCGAATCCGGTGTGGGGCAGGTCCACCTCGCCCCACTCGGCCTTGCGAATGGCGAACAGGCGCTCCTGCTGGCTGAACTGGTGCAGCAGCCCGCCGGGGTCGATCTCCAGGGCGGCGCAGATGTTCATCAGGCTGTCCAGGGAGGGCGATTTGACGCTGTTCTCCACCTGGCTGAGAAACCCCTCGGAAACTCCCGCCTTTTCCGCCACGGCCCTGAGGGTGAGCTTCTTGGCCTTGCGATGGCCGCGCAACAGGACGCCCAGGTTCATGCCGTTTCCCTCCGCCGGACCAACTCGGCAAATATTGGTTTTTGGCAAATATTTACTTTTAGCAAGGCTAAGCTGTCAAGCGAATTCCTGGCCCGGGACAGGCCAATGACGCGCCGGCCCGGCTCTGCTAGTATTGTCGTCCGGACAAACTGTTAGGCCCTTCACGCCACGCCGCCGGCCGCTGCCGCGCGCCCCTGTCCGAGAAAGATCGCTGCCTTGGAACCGGTGGAGAACAACCCAATACAGGAAGCCCTCAAGGCCTGCGTGCGCTGCGGGGCCTGCATGCAGGTCTGCCCGGTGTATCGCCAGGGCCGGCGCGAGGAGCTGGTGGCCCGGGGCAAGCTGGCCATCCTGCGCGGCCTGGACCAGGGCGGCCTGGAGCCCGACGCCCGGGCGGCCGAGCTGTTGAGCCGCTGCCTGCTCTGCGGCCGTTGCAGCGCCAACTGCCCCAACCAGGTCCCGGGCCGGGACGCCTTCCGCCAGGCCCGGGCCCAGTTGGCGGCCCAGGCCGACCAGGGTCCGGCCAAGGCCCTGGAGCAGCAGATCCTCAGCGCCACCCTGCCCCATCCCCGCCGCCTGGAGCTGCTGGCCCGGGTCGCCGGGGCGGCCCGGCCCCTGGCCGGCCTGGCCCTGCCGCTCCTGAGCGGCCTGCGCCTGCGCCTGCCGGGCCTGGAAATGGCGGCCCACCTGCCCAGGGCCGGCGGCGCGCCCTTTCACCAGCAGGCCCCGGCCGAGTTGGCCGGGCCGGCCGGCGCGCCCCGCCTGGGCCTGTTCGTGGGTTGCGTGGCCAACTTCCTGCAGCCCGACCAGGCCCGGACCGCGCTGCGGCTCCTGGCCCTGGACGCCAACGTGGTGCTCCTGCCCCAGAACTGCTGCGGCCTGCCGGCCCTCAGCGCCGGCCTGGACCAGACCGCCCGCCAACTGGCCCTGGCCAACCTGGAGAACTGGCGCCAGGCCCGGGTGGACAAGCTGGTCACCTTCTGCGGCTCCTGCGCCTACGCCCTGCGCCACGAGCTGCCCCGCCTGGCCCCGGGCGCGGAGGCCGAGCGCCTGGCCGCCTCGGTGCTGGACATCAGCCAGGTCCTGGCCGAGCACCCCCGCCGTCTGGCCGGCCTGGGCCAGGCCGTCGGGCCGGTGGCGGTGCACGACCCCTGCCACCTGCGCCTGGACCTGGGGGTGAGCGAGGAGCCCCGGGCCATGCTGCGGGCGGCCGGGGTGGAGTTGGTGGAGATGGCCGGGGCCGACGACTGCTGCGGCGGGGGCGGGCTCTTCGCCCTGCACCACCCCGAGCTGAGCCAGGGCATCTTCGCCCCCCGGCGCGAGGCCCTCTTGGCCAGCGGGGCCCAGGTCCTGGCCACCTCCTGCAGCGGCTGCCAGCTGCAATGGCGCGCCGGCCTGGCCGGGGCGCGCCCGGTGGTGCATCCCCTGGAGTTGCTCACGCCGCCGCCGGCGTGTTAAAAGGAGTAGCCTACAGGCCGCTCGCCAGGGTCCTGACCAGACCCGTTTGCTTCTCACACACAGCCATGGGTGACGCGATGATCAAGCGGGGGTGGTGGCTCTGGCTGCTGGTGTTGTTGACCGGGTGCGTCCCAGTCAACGCCCCTCCGCCCGACCCCGCGGCCCGCGCCAGCCTGGTGCACACCCCGGCCCCGCTCAGCAACCTCACCCTCACCGCCGCCGCCCAGCCCACCCGCAACGACTTTTTCCGGGTCCACCTCCTGCTGCCCGAGGGCGGCCGCCTGGCGCCGGGCGACAACCCCATGCAGGTCCGGGTCCTGGACCGCTGGGGCGACACCGTGGGCGGGGCGGTGGTCAGGCTGCAATTCTGGCTGCCCAGCCAGGCCCTGGAGGGTCCGGCCTGCGCGGTGCGGGAGACCGAGGCCGGCCTCTATCAGGTCAGCGGCCTGAACCTTTCCCAACCCGGTGACTGGATGCTCACCGTCACCATCAACCGCTCCGGCCGCGAGGACTGGGCCATCTATCAGCTGCCGGTGGAGGGCCCGCTCCCGGCCCTGGCCAGCGCCCCGCCCCCGGTCGCGTCCCCGCCCGAGGCCCAGTCCCCGCCGCGCAAGAGCACCACCCGCGCCGCTCCGGCCCCCGCCGCGCCAGACAAGGCCAAGGCCGCGACCAAGGGCGCCAACCTGCCCCCGGCCAAGCTCAGCCTGGCCCGCTCCCGGGCCAGCGACAAGCGCCTGTACAAGGTGCGCTACCACAGCCAGCCGGCCCACGCCAAACCGCGCAAGCCGGTGGCCTGGCGGGTGACCCTGCTCACCAAGTCCGGCCGCCCGGTGGATGGCGCTAAACTCAACCTGAGCCTCTCCCGCCCGCCCGAAGGCCCCGAGCGGGGCATCCTCCAACTGGCGGCCAAGGGACAGGGCAAGGGACGCTACCTGGTGGAGGGCCTGCGCTTCCCGGACAGGGGTTGGTGGCGGGTCAGCCTGGACATCTCCAGCCAGCGGGGCAAGGACCGGGTGGATTTCAACCTGGTGCTGGAATAAGCCCTGCTCCTGCGGCGCGAAATTTTTTTGCATCCTCCCTGGGTCGCGCATAGTTTTTTTGCGCTCATCTGGGCGGACCAGAAGGCAATCGCGCGATATCTCCTTGTTATAAATGCTTTATTTCAACTGAATCCGACTTGGCACGCGGGGTGCTTTATCAGGGGGCAACACTGGTTACACCAACCCCCAAGATTTGGGACGCCCTTACAAGGAGGATTCAAATGAAGAAGTTCGCCGCAATCACCGCCGCCCTGGGTCTCGCCGCCCTGCTCAGCACCTCGGCCATCGCCGCCGGTCCCGGCCACGGTGGCGGTCAGGGCATGGGCTACGGCTATCATCACGGCTACGCCAACCTGACTCCCGAGCAGCAGGCCGAAGTGGACCAGGCCCGCGCCGCCTTCCTGAACGACACCCTGAAGCTGCGCCAGGAGATCGCGGCCAAGCGGGCCGAACTGGGCACCCTCTACGCCCAGCCCAATCCGGACCAGGCCAAGATCAAGGCCCTGAGCGACGAGATGGTCGACCTGCAGGCCCAGTTGGCCAAGAAGCGCAACGAGTACGTGGCCAAGCTGCCGGCCGGGACCTTCCGCGGCATGGGTGGCGGTCGCGGCATGGGCTTCGGCGGCGGCATGGGTGGCGGCATGGGTGGCGGCAAGGGCGCCTGCTGGCGCTAAGCCGTGAACCTGGGCTAGAATCAGGGGGCCGGGGGTTTTCCCCGGCCCCTGGTTTTCGGCCCTGGCCTCTGATCGGGATGGTGAGCCTTGCAGACCCCCGCGAGCCCAGCCAAGGAGCCACGCCCCACCTGGCCCGGCCTTCTGGCCGCCGGGGTGCTGGTGCTGCTGCTGGTCACCCTGGGGGTCAGCACCCACGACCGCCTGAACCGCACCCGCGAACTGATGGTGCAGTCCCTGACCCACCACGCCACCCTGGTGATCCAGGCCCTGGAGGGCTTCACCCGGGCCACCATGCGCCAGGGCTTCTGGCGGGTGGTGATGCTCCAGGCCCTGAGCGACGAGTTGGTGGAGCACCCCCACGTGATCTCCATCACCGTGCTTTCGCCCGAGGGCAAGCTGCTCTGCTCCAGCCGCCGCGACGACTCCGGCGCGCCGGCCGAGTTGGCCGATCCCCTGTCCGGCCTGCCGGAGAACCTGCGCCAGATGGTCAAGGACCGCCAGTCTTTTTCCGTCTTCCTGCCCGGGGAGCTGGTGGTGGGGCGCACCTTCGAGCCCCTGCGCCGCTTCCTGCGCCCCGGGGCCAACCAGCCGCCCTGGGTCAAGAACCTGGAGCCCCGCGAGGGCCTGGCCGGATTGCCGCCGCCCCCTCCCGGCGATGACCACCCCGCCGGCCCCGCGCCGGAGCCGCCCGAGGTCGACGATCACCGCCCCCGCGGCCGCATGGGCCCGGGCATGATGCGCCATTGGTGGGGCGAGGCCCCCCAGACCCCCCGCCTGGGCCAGGCCTACACCCTGGTGCGCCTGTCCACCCAGGCCTACGAGGAGGCCCGGGACCAGGACCTGCGCCAGGCCTTGTTGCTGGCCGGCCTGATCTTCCTCTCCGCCGCCCTGGTGGGGGTGGGCCTGGTCCTCGCCGCCCGCCGCCGCGACCGCGAGTTGGTCCGCCTGCGCCGCCAGGTGGCCGAGGCCGCCCATCTGGCCGCCGTGGGCCGCCTGGCCGGTTCGGTGGCCCACGAGGTGCGCAATCCCCTCTCGGCCCTGCGCGGCCTGGTGCAGTTCTTGGCCAAGGGCGCGGAGCCGGGCTCGCGCCAGGCCGAGATGGCCGGGCTGGCGGTGTCGGAGGTGGACCGCCTGGAGCGGGTGGTTTCGGGCCTGTTGGAATACACCCGGCCCCGGGAGCCCCGCCGTTTGCCCCTGGACCTGGCCGAGAGCATCGAGGGCACCCTGAGCCTGGTGCGGGACGACCCCCGGGCCCAGGGGGTGGAGATCGGCCTGGAGTTGCCCCCGGACCTGCCCCTGCTGCGGGCCGACCCGGACCAGGTGCGTCAGGTGCTCCTGAACCTGCTGATCAACGCCCTGGAGGCTTTGAACGGCCGGGGCCGCCTGAACCTCGCGGTCCGGGTGGAGAAGCAGGCCATCTGGGTGGAGGTGGCCGATGACGGCCCGGGCCTGCCCCCGGGCCAGGTCGAGCAGGTCTTTGATCCCTTTTTCAGCACCCGCGAGCGCGGCTCGGGCCTGGGCCTGGCCATCGCCAAGCGCATCGTGGAGGCCCACGGCGGGCGGATCAGCGCCGCCAACCGCCCCGAGGGCGGGGCGCGGTTCAGCTTCAGCCTGCCCCGGAATGGAGACGAGGCATGAGCGCCAATCCGGCCGCCCAGCGCACGGTGATGGTTGTCGACGACGAACGGGCCCACCGCCTGATGCTCAAGGCCCACCTGGAGGACGCCGGCTACCGGGTCCTGGAGGCGGCCGACGGCGAGGCGGCCCTGGCCCTGGCCGAGAAGGAGGCCATCGACCTGGTGCTGATGGACGTGGTGATGCCGCGCCTGGACGGCCAGGCGGCCCTGGCCCGCCTGAAGGCCCTGCTGCCCGAGTCCCCGATCCTGATGATGACCGCCTACGGCAGCATCGAGAACGCGGTCGCGGCCCTGAAGGCCGGGGCCGAGGACTACCTGCCCAAGCCCCTGGACGTGGAGGAGGTGCTGATCAAGGTGGCCCGCCACCTGGAAAAGGCCAGCCTGGCCCGCCAGGTGAAGGTGCAGGCCGAGCGCCTGGGCGAACGCTTTGATTTCTCCTCCCTGATCGGGGTCAGCCCGCCCATGCTGCGGCTCAAGGACACCCTGGCCCTGGTGGCCCCCTCCGAGGCCACGGTGCTGATCACCGGCGAGAGCGGCACCGGCAAGGAGGTGGTGGCCCAGATCATCCACCAGAACTCCCGGCGCAAGGACGGCCCCCTGGTCAAGGTCAACTGCGCCGCCCTGCCCGAGACCCTGCTGGAAAGCGAGCTCTTCGGCCACGAGAAGGGGGCCTTCACAGGCGCGGTGGCCCGGCGCGAGGGTCGGCTCAAGGCCGCCGACCACGGCAGCCTGTTCATGGACGAGATCGGCGAGATGAGCCCGGCCACCCAGGCCAAGCTGCTGCGCGCCCTGCAGGAGGGCGAATACACCCCCCTGGGCTCGGACCGCACCCTCAAGGCCGACGTGCGGGTCATCGCCGCCACCAACCGCGACCTGGCCGCGGCGGCGCGGGAGGGCTCCTTCCGCGAGGACCTCTACTACCGCCTCAACGTGGTCAACCTGGAGATGCCGCCCCTGCGGGCCCGGGGCGAGGACGTCATCACCCTGGCCGAGGAGTACCTGCGCAAGTTCAACCAGAAGAACCACCGCGAGCTGCGGGGCTTCAGCCCGGCGGCCCGGGGGCGGCTGCTGGCCTATGCCTGGCCGGGCAACGTGCGCGAGCTGATCAACGCCGTGGAGCGGGCGGTGATCATGGCTCCCGGCCCCCTGGTGGAGCCGACCGACCTGCCCCTGGTGGTGCAGGAGCAGGGCCAGGAGCGCAGCGAGGCCAGCCTGCGGGCGGGGATGAGCCTGAACCAGGCCGAGCGGCTGTTGATCGAGAAGACCCTGGAGGCCACCGGCGGCAACCGCACCCAGGCCGCCGAACTCCTGGGCATCACCCGCAAGACCCTGCAGAACAAGATCAAGGAGTACGGTCTGCCCCCGGCCGACGCCGGGCGCGAAGACTGAGCCTCACTCAAAGAGTGACACGCGCAACATACTGTAACTGCATAATAAAAACCCTATCATGCCTCATGCTGCATAATATTTATGCGGCAAATCGCCCACCGCCGGGGACCGGCCGTATTTTTTTGAGTCCCATCAAATAGTTTTACTTGCCTTATCCTTGGCAAAGAGCTTGCATAAGGTTTAGGTGCGGCTGGCGGTGCGAAGCATCGCGCGGCCCGGGTTGGCACGCTTGCAGGCGGCCAGCGGCAAGCTCTAGATGGGTGTGGGCGTCCTGGCATGACCACCCTGGAAGGTTGATGTAGGGCATGGCCAAGCAGATTTTGAATCACCGGCGCGCCCGGTTCTGGGTGGCGCTGGGCATGGCGGGAATGCTGAGCCTGGGCTCCGCGGGTCTGGCCTGGGCCGAACCGCCCGGCGGACCGCGCGGGGGCGGCCCTGGCCCTGGCCGCGGCCCTGGCGGACCGGCTCCGGGCGCGGTGGTGCGGCAACTGCCGCCCGGGCATGGGGTCTATCGTCACGATGGCGCGCGGTTTTTCTTCAGCGGCGGCTACTGGTACCGACCCCATCCCCATGGCTTCATGGTGGTGCGTCCGCCGGTGGGCCTGTTCGTGGCGGCGTTGCCCATCGGCTTCGCCACGGTCATGCTGGGCGGGCTGACCTACTACACCTACGCCGACGTCTACTATCGTCCGGCCCCGGGCGGCTACGTGGTGGTGACGCCTCCGGCCGCGGAGGTGGTGGTGGATCCCTCCACCCCGCCGGTGAGCGACCCCATGGTGGCGGCGGCGGCCAGCGTGACCGTGGTCTCGGCCACCCTGAACATGCGCAGCGGCCCGGGCTACAACTTCCCGGTGGTGGCGGTGCTGAGCCAAGGCGTCAACCTGCTGGTGCTGGGCAACGCCCCGGGCTGGCTCCAGGTGCGCACCGACAGCGGCCAGACCGGCTGGGTGGCCCAGTCCTACACCGCCCCGGCGGTGGGGGCCTCGCCCAACGGCTAGGCTAGGCAGGCGTATGAAACCTGGGGAAAAGGAACTTGGCGGCATGAACGAGCACGCGCACGACTGGGAAGGCTTCATGGCCTATCATAGCGTGGGGTTGCACTGCCGCCTGCTGCGCTGGTTCAACCGCCTGGCGGACCACCTGGCCGCGCGCGCCGCGGCCTGGTGGCTCCGCCGCCATCCGGAACTGGTGCTCAACCCCGGAAAGTCCCGGCGGACCTAACCCAGGGGACTGGTGGCCAGCACCCGCAGGGCGGCCGGCGCCACCCGCAGGCTCAGGGGCGCCACCGCCACCGGCTCGCCATCGGCCCACAGCTCCAGGCCATCCTCGGATTCCACCCGCAACCAGGACGAAGCCGCGAAGCTGACCTCGGGCAGGCCTCCGTGGCGGCCCAGGAGCAGCCGGGGCAGCACCGTCAGCACCCGCCAGAAGCCAGCCGGTTGCACCAGGCACAGCTCCAGCAGGCCATCGTCGGCCCGGGCCCCGGGGGCGATGGGGATCTGGTTGCCATAGGTCCTGGTGTTGGCGGCGGCCACCAGGAGGATCGGCCCCTGGTGCTGGCCGCCTTCCCAGGCCAGGCGCACCGCGGGGAATTTATAGCCGATCAACAGCCGCAGCACGCCATAGAGGTAGGCCGGCTGGCCCCTGAGGGGGCCGCGCAGGTTGTCCACGAAACGGCTGACCTGGGCGTCGAAGCCGATGGCCCCCACGGTGCAGTAGTAGCGGTCGAAACCCTCGCCCTGGGCGTGGACCAGGTCCACGGCCCGGGTGGGGCCATCCACCAGCAGACCGGCCAGGGCCTCGGGCCGGGGCAGCGGCCCCAGGGAGCGGGCGAAGTCGTTGCAGCGGCCGGCCGGGGCCACGGCCAGGCGGGTGGCCTGCCCCACCAGGGCCTGGGCCACCTCGTGAACGCTGCCGTCGCCGCCCACGATGACGATGGTCCCGGCCCCGTGGCCGCAGGCGCGTTGGGCCAGGGCCCGGGCGTCGCCCCGGCGGCGGGTCTCCAACACCTCGAATTCCAGCCCCCGGCCCTGCATGGCCCGGATCAACCGCTTAGCGTAACGCTGGCCCCGCCCCCGCCCGCCGGCCGGATTGACGATCAGGCTGATGCCCTTGGCTTCCCGCCCCCCCGCTTCTGGCACGCTACCTCCCCAACCCGACGACCAGCGTTTTCACCAATCCCCCTATAAAGTTTTTTGGAAGGGGGTCCGGGGGAAACCTTTGGTTCACAAAAGGTTTCCCCCGCTCTTACTCTCTTCCCTCCCCCCTAGAACAAACCCAACTGGCGGGGCTTGCGGGCGCGGCGGGGGGCGGCTTCCTGGCTCCAGAGGCCGGGGGGCAGATCGGCCAGGAGGGGCGAGGGACCGGGGTGGCGCACCTGGCCGTATAGGGCGCGCCGGGTGGCGCGGGAGAGATAGAGGCGCTCGCCCGCCCGGGTCAGGGCCACGTAGAGCAGGCGGCGCTCCTCCGCCGGGTCGGCCGGGGCGCGCTCCGGGGGCAGATAGGGCAGCAGGCCCTCTTCCAGGCCGGTGACAAAGACCACGGGAAACTCCAGGCCCTTGGCGGCGTGCATGCTGAGCAGGCTTACCCGCTGGGCCTTGAAGTCCAGGGGATCGGTCTCGGCCAGGGGCTCGCGCGCGGCCACCTGGAAGGGCGCGCCGGCCCGGGCCAGGGCCTCGGCCAGGAGCGGGGCCTGGGCATGGAGGCGGTAGAGCACCGCGATGTCCCGGGCGGCATAACCATGGCCCTGGTCCGCGCCGGCCTCCACCTGGCGCGAGTCCACCCCGCCCAGCAGCTCCACCACCTGGCGGGCCACCCAGTCGGCCTCGGCCTCGGGGCTGGGCAGGGTGGCCAGGAGCGGCAGGGGGCCATCGCCCGCGCGGGCGATCTGCTGCGGCCGGCCGGGGTCGGGTTCGGCGGTCATCAGGGCCGAAGCCAGGGCCAGGATGGGGGCGCGGTTGCGGTAGTTGTCGCGCAGGGAGAGGACCCGCGCGCCGGGGAAGTCCTGGCCAAAGGCGGCGAAGAGGCGCCTATCCGCGCCCCGGAAGCCATAGATGGCCTGGTCCGGGTCGCCGATGGCGGCCAGTTGGCACTGGGGGCCGGCCAGGGCGCGCAGGAACTCCACCTGGGCCGGGTTGAGGTCCTGGTACTCGTCCACCAGCAAATGCTGGAAGCGCTGGCCCCAGGTCCGGGCCAGCTCCGGGTCGTCGCGCAGGCAGCGCACCGCCTGGCGCACCAAGTCGTCCAGGTCCAGGGCCTGGCGCTGGGCCAGGGCCTCCTGATAGGCCCGGAACCAGGGCCGCAGCCAGGGCTCGCCGGGGTCCTCCACCCGCTGCTTGGCCAGGCCCAGGTGCTGGGCCAGCTCGCCGGCCTTGAGCCCGGCCTTTTGGGCCAACTCGGCCACCAGACCCAGGCGTTCGTCCTCGTCGATGACCAACGGTGGCCCGCCCAGGGCCTGGGTCAGGACCTCGCGCCCCAGGGAGTGGAAGGTGCCCACCCGGGCCGCCGCGCCCGTGGGGCAGGCGTCGGCCAGGCGCTGGGCCAGCTCGCCGGCGGCCTTGCGGGTGAAGGTGACCAATTGCATGCGGGCCGGGTCGGCCCCGGCGGCCAGGAAGCGCGCCGCGCGGGCCACCAGGAGCCGGGTCTTGCCGCTGCCCGGCCCGGCGCGGACGATCAGCGGCGCGCCGCTGGCCTCCACCGCCGCTTGTTGTTCGGGGTTCAGGGCCAGGCCTGGGGACGGCCCCGGCCCGGCCAGGGGCAGCGAGGGCTCGGCGGGCAGGGGGGCCTGGGCGGCGGGGTTGGCCTTTTCCCGGGCCGGCTGGGGGCGCGGCTTCTCCGCCCCGCGCCAGAGACGGCCCTGGCCGGCCAGCTCCTTGCGCTCTTCCGGGGCGAAGAGCTTCACCACCCCGAACTCGCCGTCGTAGCCGCCCTCCAGCCAGACCTTGCCCGTCCGCATGCGGTGGATGGCCTCGGCCAGGACCGGCCCGCCCACCCGGTCCAGGTCTTCCGGGCTGGCCTGGCGCAGCACGAACAACTCCGGCCCCAGACGGCGGGTCAGCTCGGCCTGGGCCTGGAGCACGCCCTTGGTGCGGGGGCCTTTTTGCAGCACCTCCCCCAAGACCTCGCCCAGGGGCACCAGGTACTCGAAATGGGGCCGCCGGGCCGGACCACCGCCCAGGGGGCGGTCGGCCAGGTCCTCCACCCGGGAGAGCACCCCCACGGTGATTGGGCCGCCGCAGACCGGGCAGCGCCCGTTCAGGCGGCGGGTCTCGACCGGGTCCAGGCGCAGGTCGCACTTGCGGTGGCCGTCCAGGTGATACTTGCCCTCGTCGGGAAAGAACTCCAGGGTGCCCACGAAGCCCTTTTCCCAGGGATCGGCCAGGGCGGCGGCCAGGGCGGGAAAGCTGGGCGGGCAGTCCAGCAGGTTGGCCTCCCGGGCCAGGTTGGCCGGGGAGTGGGCGTCGGAGTTGCTGACCAGGGTGTAGCCGTCCAGGGACGAGAGCCGCCAGTTCATGGCCGGGTCGCTGGAGAGCCCGGTCTCCAGGGCGTGGATCTGGCCGGTGAGATCGGCGAAACAGTCCTCGATGCGGTCGAAGCCGCTCTTGGAGCCGAACAGGCTGAACCAGGGGGTCCAGATGTGGGCCGGGATGCAGATCGCCTCCGGCGAGCAGTCCAGCACCAGCTCCACCAGGTCGCGCACGTCCAGGCCCAGGATGGGCCGGCCATCGCTGGTGATGTTGCCCAGGCGGCCCAGGCGCAGGTTCACGGCCTCGGCCGCGGCGAAGTCGGGCAGGATCACCACCAGGTGGACCTTGCGGGTGGCCCCGTGGCGCTTGTAGATGCAACTGATCTCGCCGCTGAGCAGGAAGCGCACCGGCCGACGGCAGGCTTCCGGCACCGCCGAGGCCGGGCCGCTGGTCAGCTCCGGGCGCAACTGATAAGCCCCGTCACCGGTTTCCACCAGCTTTTCGCGCAGTTCTGCCAGCCAGGCCGGGTGGGTGCAGTCCCCCGCGCCCAACAGGTCCAGGCCCTTGAGCTGGGCGGCCTGCCAGAGGCTCTCCGGGGTCAGGTCGCGGGCGGTGGCCCGGGAGTAGCGGGAATGGATGTGCAGGTCGGCGACGATCATGACCCAGGAAACTACACCGCCGCCCCGCCCCCTGGCAAGGGCCGCATAGTCCAGGCGCTTGGTGGGATATTTCTTGCCCCCCGGGCTTGAGTCCACTGTCCGGAAATGCTACAATCCCTCCGTCCCGCCCCCTCACCGGCCGGGCCATCCCGCCCGGCCGCCTCGTCCGGAGGTCCGCCATGTCCGCCGATCCCGCCTGGACCCGTTGTCTGCACCTCAGCGCCGGCACCTGCCCCCAGCTTTTCCTGGAAGGCAAGGGGCTTTCCGGGGCCGAGTCGCCCCGGCCGGAGCTGACCCAGGACCTGACCCTGGAGCGCCTGGCCCTGTCCTGCCAGCATTGCCACCTGGCCCCCGAACCGGCCCGATGAGCGAATCCTTTCAAGGCATCGGCAAACCCGGCGGCCAGATCCTGATCGTGGAGGACGAGCCGGACAGCGCGCTCTTTTTCCGCGCCCTGCTGGAATCAGAAGGCCTGAACGCCGAGGTCTGCAGCGACGGCGAGACCGCCCTGGAGCGTCTGGCCAGCGCGGACTTCGACCTGGTGCTGCTGGACCTGATCCTGCCCGGGCTCAGCGGCTGGGAGGTGCTCAGCCAGATCAAGGACGACGGCCGCCTGCGCTACGTGCCGGTGGTGGTGCTCTCGGCCCTGAACGACAAGCCCAGCACCCTGAAGGCCCTGGACCTGGGGGCCGAGGACTTCCTGACCAAGCCGGTGGACGTGGACAACCTCCTGAGCCGGGTGCGGGTGATGCTGCGCATCCGGGCCCTGTACGAGAACCTGATCACCGAGCGGGTGGGCCGCCAGCAGGCCCAGCGCACCCTGGAGATGCGCCGCCACCTGGCCAAGGTCATGGGCGGCTCGCCCAAGGTGCAGGAGATGGCCGACCTGCTGGACAACGTGGTGACCACCGACACCACGGTGCTCCTGGAGGGCGAGTCCGGCACCGGCAAGAGCCTCCTGGCCGAGGCCATCCACCGCTACAGCAAGCGGGCCAACGGACCCTTCATCGTGGTCAACTGCTCGGCCTACCCCGAGACCCTGCTGAGCAGCGAACTCTTCGGCCACGAAAAAGGGGCCTTCACCGGGGCCATCCGGCGCAAGGTGGGGCGTTTCGAGCTGGCCCGGGGGGGCACCATCTTCCTGGACGAGGTGGCCGAAATCAGCCCCCTGACCCAGCTGGCCCTGCTGCGGGTGATCCAGGACCGCGAGTTCGAGCGGGTGGGCGGCGAGCAGACCCTGGCCGCGGACGTGCGCATCGTGGCCGCCACCAACAAGGTGCTCAAGGAGATGGTGGAGCGCGCCCAGTTCCGCGAGGACCTCTATTACCGCCTCAACGTGGTGCGCCTGGAGGTGCCGCCCTTAAGGGTGCGGGCCGAGGACATCCCCTTCCTGGCCAATTTCTTCCTGCGCTCCCAGGCCGAGCAACTGGGCAAGCCCATCCTGGGTTTCGAGCGCGACTGCCTGGCCCGGCTGATGGCCTATCCCTGGCCGGGCAACGTGCGCGAACTGCGCAACGTGGTGGAGCACAGCGCCCTGATGTGCCGGGGCGAGGCGGTGCGCCTGGAGCACCTGCCCCCGGCCCTGCAGGCCAGCGACCAGGACCTGGTCCCCTCCGGCGGAATGGTGGCCGCGGCCGAGGCCGGCCGGCTCCTGGACCAGGAGCGCCTGATCATCGAAAAGACCCTGGCAAAGGTGGGCTGGAACAAGTACCAGGCCGCCAAGCTCCTGGGCATCGCCCGCTCCACCCTCTACGGCAAGATCGAGAAGTTCGGCCTGCACCCCCCGGACGAAGCCGCGGCCAACCTGAACTAGGGTAGACTGGCAACAGACCCACCCCTCGGAGTGAGGCATGCGCCTGCGGACCCTGCGCCAACGCTTCCTGGTGCTCCTGCTGCTGCCCGTGCTGCTGCTGCTGGGGGTGACAGGCTTGGTGGGCTTCTGGCAGGTGCACGAGCACCTCCTGGAGCAGTGGCGCGAATCGGCCCTGTTCAGCCTGGAAGAGGCCGCCCATGTCATCGACATGCGCCTGGCCCGCCCGGGCGAGACCCTGAAGGTGGTGGCCGACCTCCAGGCCGGGCGCGAGTTGCCCAGCGAGCAGTGGCAGGACCTGCTGGCCAAGGTGCCGGGGGTGGTGCGGGCCAGGGTGGAGCCGGAGCCGGACCGGGGCTCCGCCAGCGGCCCCGGTCCGGGCGGCGGCATGGGCCGGGGCATGGGCGGCATGGGCGGCGAGGGCGCCGGGGCCATGGGCCGGCGAGGGATGCGCTTCCAGCAGGTGCGGCCGGCCCAGGTCTCCGGGCCGGAGTTCTCCCCCGCCGCGCGGGCCGACCTGGTGACCCTGGCCTATCAGCTCCAGGACGACCAGGGGCGGCCCAGCGGCCGGGTGGAGCTGGTGATGGCCCTGGAGTTCTTTCTGGAAGGCCTCCAGGCCCTGCACTGGTGGCAGACCAGCCAGTTGCTGCTGGTGGACCACCAGGGCCGCATTCTGACCTCCCATGGCTACGACCCGCCCCGCCACGGCCGCCTGGGCCAGGACGGCGATCCCCTGGAGGGCGAGACCCTGGCCGCCCTGCAACAGAGCGCCTCCGGCACCCTGCTCTCCGGCCACCCCGCCCGCCGGGTCAGCGGCTTCTTCGCCCTGAAACGCGCGCCCTGGTACCTGGTGCTCTCCGCCCCCGGGGATCGGGTCCTGGCCCCGGTCCTGGGCTTCCTGACCACCTTCAGCCTGGCGGTGCTGATCTCCCTGGGTTGCGTGGGCCTGATCATCCTGGCCGTCACCCGGGGCATCACCAAGCGGGTGGCGGTCCTGGGCCGGGCCGCCGACCGGGTCTCCCGGGGCGATTACGCCGAGGTGGAGCCTGACGCCTGCTGCGACGAGGTGAGCCAGTTGGCGGTGGGCTTCAACCTGATGATGGCCGGCCTGCGCGAGCGCGACTACATCAAGGACACCTTTGGCCGCTACGTGGACGAGGAAGTGGCCCGCAAGCTGATGCGCCGGCCCGAGGCCCGCCGCCTGGGCGGGGAGCAGCGGCCGGTGGCCATCCTGCTGACCGACGTGCGCGGCTTCACCCAGGTCTGCGAGCACCTAAGCCCGGAACAGACCATCGCGGTGGTCAACCGCTACCTGGAGGGCATCATCAACGCCATCCAGGGGCACCAGGGCATCATCGTGGACTTTCTGGGCGACGCGGCCCTGGCCTTCTTCGACACCCTGGACCAGCCCATCGAGCAGGCCGTGCGCCGCGCCCTGTGCTGCTCCTTGGAGGTGCGCCAGGCCAGCCAGGACTTCAACTGCCAGGCCCGCCAGGAGGGCCTGCCCGAGCTGGCCACGGCCATCGCCCTGAACGCCGGGGAGGTGGTGGTGGGCAACATCGGCAGCAAGGCCCGCACCAAGTACGGCATCGTGGGCGGGCCGGTGAACCTCACCGCCCGCTTGCAGACCCTGGCCGAGGGCGGGGAGATCATTGTCTCCGACCAGTTCCTGGCCCTGGCCGGCCCGGCGGTGAGCGTGGAAAAGAGCCTCTGCGCCCTGGTCAAGGGCTTCCCGGAGCCGGTCAACGCCCACGTGGTGTCGCCCCAGCAGGATTGCGGCCTGGTGATGGGGGACGACTGCCGCCTGAGCCAGCTCCGCCAGAGCTGAGGCCCCGGCCGCGCGATCCGACCGCCCTTCGCGGGGACGGAGTGCATTCCCTGTCCCTTCGGGAAAAAGAGGAGCGGGGATCAACCCCGCCCCTCAGAACCGAGCCCGTTTTCTATTCCACGCGATTCAGCCTAGTAGGCCTCCTCGTAGGCCAGGTCCTGGTCGGTGATCTTGTGGCGGAAGGTCACATAGGCCCAGGCCTGGTAGGCCAGCACCACCGGCACCATCACCAGGGCCACCCCCAGCATGATCTTCAGGGTCAGGGGGCTGGAGGAGGAGTTGGTCACGGTCATGGACCAGGCCGGGTCCAGACTGCTGGGCAGCAGGTTGGGATACAGCCCGGCCACGCCAAACAGGGTGCAGCCCACGATCATCAGGGCCGAGGCCCCCCAGGCCTTCCACCAGGCGTTCTGGGCCATGTACAGGCGGGTCAGCAGCAGGCCGGCCACGGCCAGCAGCGGCAGCACCCAGAGCCAGTAGTAGGTCAGGTAGTTGGCCCAGAGCCGGGTGTAGAACCAGGTGGCCACCAGGAAGACCACCGCCACCACCAGGAGCACGGGCCAGATCTTCTTGGCCAGGGCCTGGGCCCGGGACTCCAGCTCGCCGCTGGCCTTGATGGCCAGCCAGAGGCTGCCGTGGGTCATGAAGAGCAGCACGAACAAGACCCCGCCCAACAGGCCGTAGGGATTGAGCAGGGTGAACA
>CALERA010000003.1 GCA_937908275.1 uncultured Desulfarculaceae bacterium
CAGGCCGCCAGGAGGGCCTGGGGATTGCTGACCAGGGTCACCAGGGCGGCCACCGCCGGAGCGGACCCGGCCATGGCCCCCCGCAGTTGCCGCTTGCGCAGGCCCAGGGCGGCCAGGTCGTCCCCGCGTCGTATCGCACCACTCATGATCGCTTCCCGCATCGCGCGCTCCTGTCATGGGGAAGCGGCGGGGCCCAGGGGGGAGGATTGGGCCCCGCCGGTTGGGGGTTAATGCGCCGCAGCCGCGCCGGCGCCCCTGGGAATGCGGACGTTCTCCACGATGTCCTGCACTTCCTGGGGCGGAGCCTTGGTGACCAGCGAGACGCCCCAGGCCGCGATGAAGTTGAAGCACATGCCCACGGTGCCGATGCCCTCGGGGGTGATGCCCAGGAACCAGTTGGAGACGCCCAGGAACTTGGTCTGGATGATATAGACCGCGGTGAAGACAATGCCCACGATCATGCCGGCGATGCAGCCCTCCTTGGTGGTGCGCTTGGTGAAGATGCCCAGGATGATGATCGGGAAGAAGCTGGAGGCGGCCAGGCCGAAGGCGAAGGCCACCACCTGGGCCACGAACGCCGGGGGATAGACCCCGAAGTAACCGGCGCAGATCACGGCCACGCCGATCATCGCCCGGGCCACGGTCAGACGCTGCTTCTCGGTCGCGTTCTTGTTGATGACCCGGTAGTAGAGGTCATGGCTGATGGCCGAGCCCACCACCAGGAGCAGACCGGCGGCGGTGGAAAGCGCGGCGGCCAGGCCGCCGGCCGCCACCAGGGCCACCACCCAGGGTGGCAGTTGGGCGATCTCGGGATTGGCCAGGACCATGATGTCGCGGTCCACGTACAGCTCGTTCTTGTTGGTGGTGGCCTGGTTGCTCACCATGGGCTGACCGAACTTGCCGCTCTGGCCGGTGAAGCTGGGCTTGCCGGCAAAGGCCGCGCCGGCCGAATAGTGGATCCGCCCGTCGCCGGCCTTGTCGAACCAGATGATCAGGCCGGTCTTCTCCCAGTTCTTGAACCAGGAGGGGGCCAGTTCGCCGGCGTACTGGGCCCGCATGGCGGTAAGGGCCTCCGGGTCGGTGGGCAGGGCCAGGCCCCTGTCCCTGGCCAGGGTCTCCAGGCTGTAGTACTTGCCGTTCAGGCTGTTGATCATGTTGTAACGGGCGAAGGCCGCCACCGCGGGGGCGGTGGTGTAGAGCAGGGCGATGAAGACCAGGGCCCAGCCGGCGCTGATCCGGGCCGCCCGCACGCTGGGCACGGTGTAGAAGCGGATGATGACGTGGGGCAGGCCGGCGGTGCCCACCATCAGGGCGAAGGTGATGCAGAAGACGTTGAGCATGTTGGTGGCCTCGGTGGCGAAGGCCGCGGTGTAGGCGTGGAAGCCCAGGTCCTTGGCTATCAAGTCCAGGGTGTCCAGCAGGTACTTGCCGGCGTCGGGACCGGCGGAGATGGTGCTGCCGAAGCCGATCTGGGGAATCGGCACCCCGGTGACGTGGGCGCTGATGGCCCAGGCCGGGATCAGGTAGGCGCAGATCAGCACGCAGTACTGGGCCACCTGGGTCCAGGTGATGCCCTTCATGCCGCCCAGGGTGGCGTAGATGAAGACGATCACCATGCCGATGACCACCCCGGTGTTGATCGGCACCTCCAGGAACCGGCTGAAGACGATGCCCACGCCGCGCATCTGGCCGGCGACGTAGGTGAAGCTGACGAAGATGGCGCAGGCCGCCGCCACCAGGCGGGCGGTGTCGGAGTAATAGCGGTCGCCCACGAAGTCGGGCACCGTGAACTTGCCGAACTTGCGCAGATAAGGGGCCAAAAGCAGGGCCAGCAGCACGTAGCCCCCGGTCCAGCCCATCAGATAGTAGCAACCAGGATAGCCCAGGAAGCTGATGAGGCCGGCCATGGAGATGAAGCTGGCCGCGCTCATCCAGTCCGCGCCGGTGGCCATGCCGTTGGCGATGGGGGGCACGCCCATGCCCGCCACGTAGAAGCCCTTGACGTCCTGCACCCGGGAGCGCCAGGCGATGAAGATGTAGAGGGCGAAGGTGAGGCCGACGATTATATAGGTCCATATCAGGATCGCTGACATCTCAACCTCCTTCCCCTATTCTTCCACGTCGAATTCGCGGTCCAGCTTTCGCATCGCGGCGCAATAGACGAAGATCAGGGCCACGAAGACGTAGATGGACCCCTGCTGGGCGAACCAGAAGCCCAGCGGGAAGCCTCCCATGCGAATGGTGTTGAGCGGGTTGACCAGGAAGATCGGCAGGACATAGCCCACCAGGAACCAGATGGACAATAGCACCAGCAGCAACTTGAGGTTGCGCAGCCAGTACTGCTTCAGGTCCTTTTCCATACCCTACTTCCCTCCTTTTCCGGCCGCCTCCGGCCTTTGCCTCCTCCGGACCCTTGTGGCTCCCAGTGCCGGGCCCCGTTTGTGTTCTTGTGATTGTTCCCTTGTGCCAGTCTAGGCCGGGGGTGGGTCCCCCTGTCCATGGGGGGAAACCCGTATTGGGGGGTGGGGCGGCCCTACTTTTGTGCGATTGTGAAATGCGGCGCGCGAACAGAAAAGGGGCGCGCCGCCTGGCGCGCCCCCGCGGTTGGGAACGGCGGCGGAGCCGCGCTCCGCCGCCGGCGGGTGACGGTCTACTCCGCGCCCACCCCCAGGTAGGTGCGCAGCTTCTGATCGGTGAACTTGGCCTCGGCCTCCTTTTCCTGGGTGGCCAGGGAGACCAGCCAGCCGGAGAGGAAGGCCAGGGTCATGGAGATGATGGCCGGGTTGCGCAGGGCGATGATCGGCGCGGGGTTCTTGAGCACGTCCACCCAGACGGTGGGGCTCAGGATGATCATCCCGGCCGATACCGCGGTGCCCACCAGGATCGACCAGACCGCGCCCTGGGTGGTGAACTTCTTCCAGACGATGGACAGCAACAGGGCCGGGAAGTTGGCGCTGCAGGCGATGGCAAAGGTGAGGCCCACCATGTAGGCCACGTTCTGGCCCTTGAACAGGATGCCCAGCAGCACCGCGCAGGAGCCGAAGATCACGGTGGCGATCTTGGCCACCTTGACCTGCTCCTTTTCGCTGGCCTCGCCGTGCTTGACCACGTTGACGTAGATGTCGTGGGACAGGGCCGAGGCCCCGGCCAGGGTCAGGCCGGCCACCACCGCCAGGATGGTGGCGAAGGCCACCGCGGCGATGAAGCCCAGGAAGGGGGTGCCGCCCAGCAACTCGGCCAGCAGCGGCGCGGCCATGTTGCCGCCCTTGTCTATGCCGGTGATGACGCTGCGGCCCACCAGCACGCTGGCCCCGAAGCCCACGATGGGGATGATGCAGTAGAAGTAGCCGATGAACCCGGTGGCGTAGAGCACGCTCTTGCGGGCGGCCTTGGCGTCGGGCACGGTGTAGAACCGCATCAGGATGTGGGGCAGGCCCAACAGGCCGAACATCAGGGCCAGGCCCAGGCTGACGGCCTCGATCGGGCTGGTCACCAGGCTGCCGGGCTCCAGGGCGGTCTGGCCGTACTTGGCCGCCACTGCGCTGTAGAGCGCCCCGGGGCTGAAGCCGAACTGGGCCAGGACCAGGATGGTCAGCAGGGTGACGCCAAAGAGCAGCAGGACCGCCTTGATGATCTGCACCCAGGTGGTGGCGATCATGCCGCCGAAGAGCACGTAGGCCAGCATCACCGCGCCCACGATGATCTCGGCCACCTCGTAGGGGATGCCGAACATCAGCTTGATCAGGCTGCCCGAGCCCACCATCTGGGCGATGGTGTAGGTGAGCAGGGTGATGACGCCGCCGATGGCGCTGGCGATGCGCACCGGACGCTGACGCAGGCGGAAGGCCACCACGTCGGCGAAGGTGTACTTGCCCAGGTTGCGCAGGGGCTCGGCGATGAGGAACATCAGGGCCGGCCAGCCCACCAGCCAGCCCACGGC
This sequence comes from uncultured Desulfarculaceae bacterium, assembly GCA_937908275.1. GTDB lineage: Bacteria > Desulfobacterota > Desulfarculia > Desulfarculales > Desulfarculaceae > JACRDC01. The sequence goes on from CALERA010000003.1 coordinate 3,941, forward strand.
GTAGATCATGCCGTCATAGCCCTTGAGCGAAGTGAGGCCGGCGATGCCCAGGAAGGAAGCCGCCGACATGTAGTCGCCCGAGAGGGCGAAGCCGTTCTGCAGGCCGCTGACGCTGCGGCCGGCGGCGTAGAATTCCTTGGTGGTCCGGGTCCGCTTGGCCGCCCAGTAGGTGATGGCCAGGGTCAGGGCCACGATTACGAAGAAAAAGATGATGGCTTCGACGGTGGGGGTGCCCACCGTGGTCTTGATCGCCTGTTCCGCGGCTGCTTGCATTTCCATTCCCCCCTTGTCCTAGAGCTGTTCCTTGAGGCGCTTGACCTCGCCGTCATAGGCGGTGTTGGCCCAGATGACGTAGATCACGGTCAGCACCCAGGACAAGACGATGACCAGCACTCCCAGGGGGATGCCCAGGGTGGTGGCCTCGCCCACCTTTTGGGACAGGAAAGACTTGTCCACCGCGATGAGAAGGATGTAGCCGTAGTAAACCACGAACAACAGGGCGGTGAGGATGATGGACACCGTCCACCGCTTGCTCACCAGGCTCCGGAACTCCTGTGAGGAGAGCATCTCCTCCGCCGACTTGGCCATGTGCACCTCCGACTGGGGTTGGCTGGGATCGCCTGGTCCGGGGCCCGCGCCCCTGGTCCCGTGTCCGGCGGGACCGGCCCGGCGGCCAGCGCGAACCCCCGCGCCCCGGCCGCCGGCGACAGGCCCCCGGACCAGGGAGGTGACCTGCCACCTTGACTCATCATGTGGCGGCGGCCAGGTGGGCGTCCATGGGGTCCGCCCCGTATTTGCCTGGAGGTTGTCCCTATTTAGGCCAGGTGGGGCCTCCCCCCGGACCGGGGGAGCGCCCGCCAGGGGAGTGGAGACCACCTAATGGGAGGGCGGCGGTGAGCGAAAGAACAGGGGCCGGGCGGCAAGCTGCGCCGGCGGCGGAGGGAATTAATCTGGGGGGCTGGAGGGGGCTAGTGGACGATGACGTCGTAGAGGCTGCCCATCTCCTGGTGCGCGAACAGCACCCCCAGCTCGCCCATGAGCTGGTTGGTGCAGGCCTCGATGCGGGCCAGGTCGGCCTCGGTGACCGCCTGCTGGTCGATGTAGGAGAGCAGTTCGTCCAGGCGGGAGAGCTGCTCCACGATCTTGGGGTTGACCGTCTCGCCGGCCAGGCGCTGACTGACGTCGTGGATCAGGCGCTGGCAGGAATCCATGCGCAGGCGGATCGCCTGGTTCGCTAGTCCGTTCATCTCGATCACCTCTCCCGCCAGACGCCGCCGCGGTCGCGTCTGAGCTCGATGACCTCCCAGCGCCCCTGGTCGTTGACCAGGGAGTTGATGGCGAAGCTGATCAGACTGAGGACCAGGGAGCCGCCCAGGGCCGGCCAGAAGCCGTCCACCCGGAAGCCGGCCAGCAGGTTGCCGACCAGCCAGAGCATCAGGGCGTTGACCACGAAGGTGAACAGCCCCAAACTCAGGACGTTGATGGGCAGGGTGAGAATCAGGACCACCGGGCGGATCAGGGCGTTGATGACCCCCAGGAACAGCGCGGCGATAAACGCCCACCCCAGCCCGGCCACCTGGATTCCATCGAACAGGTAGCTGACCAGGAGCAGACCGCCGGCATTGACCAGCCATCTAAACACCAATCCACGCATGGGTCAAAGCTAACACGGCCCAGGCGGGGACGCAAGGCCGAGGCTTGCCGGAAACCGCGCCAACAGCTACATTGTAATTATGAAAGCCCGGTCCCCGATCCAACGCCCCGGGGGCCGCGCAGCGAGGAGAGCCGACATGAGCCAATTCTGTTGCGGCCGCGGAGACGGCCGGCCCAACCCTCCCCTGGCCAACCCCCTGGACGACCCCGCGATCCGGGAGCGGACGGCGGTCCTGGAGCGCGAGATCGCCGAGTTGGCCCAGGAGCAGACGGTCTGCGCGGCCGAGGTTCGGGAGCTTTTGGAGCGCGAGGCCGCGGGCGAGGGGCCTTTCGCCCAGGAGATCAACACCCTCAAGCAGCGCAAGATGATGCTGGCCACCGAGGTCCAGCACCGCAAAGCCAAGCTCAACGCCTTGCTGTTGGGGATTTGAGCCTGTCCAATCGCTTGACCTGGGGGCGCGCATGGAAAAGAAGCTTCTGATCGCCATCGACGGCAGTCCCTCCGCCGAACGGGCGGTGGATTACGTGGGCCTGATGGAAGGGGCCATGATCCGGGAGTTGAAGGCCACCCTGTTCTTTGTCATGAACCCGGTGCCGCCCTACCTGCAACGCGAGGCCCAACGCGACCCGGACGCCTTCCGCCGCCTGAGCGCCTTGCAGGCCAAGAACCGGGCCCAGGCCACCCAGGTCCTGGAGCACGCCCGCCAACGCCTGCTGCGCCACGGCCTGAAGGAGGAGCAGGTGGAGCTGAAGGCCCACCCCCGGGCCACGGACGCGGCCCACGACATCCTGTTCGAGGCCGAGCAAGGCCTCTACGACGCGCTGATCCTGGGCCGGCGGGGGCTCTCCAAGGCCCAGGAATGGTTCATGGGCAGCATCACCAACCAGGTGGTGCAGCACGCCCAGCGGGTGCCGGTCTGGGTGGTGGGCGGCCGGGTGGCCAGCCTCAAGGTGCTCTGCGCGGTGGATGGCAGCGAGGGCAGCCTCAAGGCGGTGGACCACCTGGCCTACATGCTGGGCCAGAACCCGGAGGTGGAGGTCACCCTGCTGCACGTGGGGGCGGTGCTGGCCTCCTATTGCCCGGTGGAGTTCGGCGCGGACCTGGCCCGGGAGATCGAGGGCGACCTGATGCACTCGGACCAGGAGTGCATGGACGACTTCATGACCCGGGCCATGAAGGTGCTGACCGAGGGCGGCCTGGAGCCCAACCAGATCCAGGTGGCCCTGGTGGAAGGCGCCCTGGGGGTGCCCAAGGCCATCCTCAAGGCCATTGGCGAGGGCGATTACGGAACCGTGGTCCTGGGCCGGCGGGGCGAGAACCGCTCCTTCTTCCTGGGCCACGTCAGCGACAAGGTTCTAGCCGGGGCCGAAAGCTCCGCGGTTTGGGTGGTGGGTTAAATGCCAGACAACATGCCAGCTCCCCAGCGCCTCTCCCCCAATCTCTGGCGGCTGGGCACCCGCTTCCAACCCAGTTACCTGGTCCGGGGCCGGGACCGGGCGGCCATCTTCGAGGCCGGGGTCACGGCCAGCGCCGGGGTGGTCCTGGCCCAACTGGACGCCCTGGGCTGTGCCCGGGCCGCGGTGAGCGACGTCATCGTCTCCCACCCCCACGCCGACCACGTGGCCGGCCTGGCGGTGCTCCTGGCCGGGCTGCCGGCGGCCCAGCCCCGGCTGACCGCCCTGGCCCGCGAGACCCTGGCCAAGCCCAGCCTGCGCCAGAAGTTCGCCCTGGAGGAGGGCTTCACCTCCCGGGCCATCACCCGGCGCGAAGACCTGCCCAACGGCCGGCCCCACGCCCCGGACCTGGCTCCCCTGCCCCCGGGACCGGACCTGGAGGCGGGCGACACGCTGGACCTGGGCGGGGTGGAGTTGGTCTTCCGCGACGCCGCCGGCCACGTGCCCGGCGGGCTCTTCTGCCTGCTGCCCCAGGACGACGCGATCTTGGCCAGCGATTCCGCCGGGTTCCTGCAAAACGGCGCCCCGGGCTTCCCCCTGGGCTACGTCTCCTGGGACGTCTACGCCCAGACCCTGGGCGAGATCGCGGCCCTGTCCCCCGGCCTGCTGGCCCTGGCCCATCAGGAGGTGCTGACCGGGGGCGAGGCGGCCGAATTCCTACGCCAGGCGGACGAGAGCCAGGCCCAGGAGCGGGACTGGCTGCGCACCGCGGCCCGGGGCCTGGACCCGGAGGACGTGGCCCGAGCCTATTTCCGGCGCTGGTACCACGGCGACCTGACCGTCTACTCGCCCCGGGGCATCCTCAACTGCTGCCGGCTCCTGCTGCGCCGGGCCCTGGAGAACGGCAACTAGGGCCGCCTCACAACACCAGAAGGACGGCGCGCTCTTTGGGGAGTCATTGCGAGCGCGGCGAAGCAATCTCTCGGGTCATTTGTTTCTTTGTTTCGATACGTTCAGGAAACAAAGAGATTGCCGCGTCGCTGCGCTCCTCGCAATGACAATAAAGACCCGGCGCAGGCTTCTTGGTCCGCCCCGCTTCGGATTACTGAGCCGGAAATTCCGTGTGGCTGAACAGGCCCCGGCCACGCCTTGGCGGCATCGGCCTCCGTCAGGATTTACGGCCGTCTAATCGGGTGGTTGCCTAGGCCCGGGCGCGGACGCCCCGGGCGGGCAGCTCGATGATGATGCGGGTGCCGTGGGGCGGGTTGTCCTGCACCCGGATGTAGCCGTTGTGGTCGGCCACGATGGTGCTGACGATGGCCAGGCCCAGGCCGGTGCCGGTCTGCTTGGTGGAGTAGTAGGGCTCGAACATGCGCAGGCGGTCCTCGGGCGGCACCCCGGGGCCGTTGTCCTCCAGCTCCAGCCGCACGATCTTGAGGATGTCGTCGTAGCTCAGGCGCAGGACGATCAGCCGGGGCGGGGGCTGGTCGGCCAGGGCGGCCACGGCGTTGTCCAGCAGGTTGATCAAGGCCCGGGACATCTGCTCCCGGTCCAGGTCGAAGATCGGGATGCCCTCCTCGGCCTCCAGCTCGAAACTCACCTCGGCATGGGCCTGGCGGAACAGGCTGTAGACCTCCTCGGCCAGGGCCAGCAGGTCGTGGGGGGCCAGGCGGGCGCTGGGCAGACGGGCGAAGGTGCTGAATTCGCTGACCAGGCGACGCAGCTCCTCCACCTGGTTGATGATGGTGTCGGTGCACTCGCGGAAAATCTGCAGGTCCTCGGCCGGCAGGCGGTCCTCGTAGCGCCGGATCAGGCGCTGGGCGCTGAGCTTGATGGGGGTCAGCGGATTCTTGACCTCGTGGGCGATGCGCCGGGCCACCTCGCGCCAGGCCGCCATGCGCTGGGCCTTCTCCAGCTCCGACAGGTCCTCGAAGACCACCACCAGGCCCTGGGTGCGGCCGGTCTCGTCGCGCATCTGGCTGGCGTGGACCATCAGGGTCAGGGCCTCGCCGGCGATGGTCAGCCGCACCTGGCGGTCCACCCCGGAGCGCACCGTGGAGCCCAGATCGGCCATCAAATCCTCCACCAGGCCCCGGTTCTCGGGTCCGATGAAGCCCTGCCAGGAGCCGCCCAGCACCGTCTCGGCCTGGACCTTGAGCAGGCGCTCGGCCGAGGGATTGAAGATGGTCACCCGGCCCTGGGCGTCCACCGCCACCACGCCGGCGGCCACGTTGCGCAGCACCACCTCCATGTGGCGGCGGCGCTGGTCCAGCTCCAGGTTGGTGCGCCGCATCTCGGCCTGGGCCTCGTCCAAGCGGGCCTTGCTGGTCTTCAGGTCGGCGGTCATGCGGTTGAAGGCGTTGACCAGGGTGCCGATCTCGTCGCCGCCGGCCGGGCGGACGTAGACGTCGTAGTCGCCCTCGGCGATGCGCTGGGTGCCCTTGGAGATCTCCATCAGTGGCACGGTGATGGTCTTGGCCAGGTGGAAGCCGAACCAGGTGCCGGCGAAGATGATCAGCAGGGTGACGATGGACAGGGTGATGTACTGGTTGGTCTTGATGGGCTGCTTCAGGGCCTTGAGCTGGCGGTAGTTGTCCAGGCCCTGGCGCACCCCCTGCAAACGGGCCAGGCTGCCCCGGGGCAGGAACTGGTAGGCCACCAGCACCGCCGCCGCCCGGCCCCGTCCGCCGCCCACCGGCGCGACCGCGGCCACGAAATCCCCGGCCGGCGCGGGCTGGAGCTGGGTCAGGACCTGACCGCCGGAAAGGGCCCGGCTGACCAGGTCCAGGGGCAGGGCCTCCAGGTGGACCGGATGGACCCCGCTCTGGGTGGCCAGGCCCAACTCCCTGAGTTCCGGCGAATAAATCCGCAAGCCCCCCAGGTCGTACTGGGCCCGGCGGGCGGCCAGGTACTCGGCCAGGTTACGGTTGGAGCCGGCCAGCAGCCCCCCCCGGCCGGCCAGGTCCCCGGCCAGCTGCCCGGCGAAGTGGGCGGTCTGCTCCATCATCTGGCGGTGGTGGGCCTCGCCCACCTCCAGGGCCTCCAGCAGGGAGTTCTCCACCTGGGCGCTGAACCAGTATTCAATGGAGGTGCCCACGAACTGATAGACCGAGAAGAACAGCAGCATGGTGGGGGCCAGGGACATCACCACGAAGGCCACCACCAGCTTGCCCCGCAGGCCGCTGCCCCAGCCGCCGCGCTTGCGCTCCAGGGTCAGCTTGAAGATGTTGCGCAGGAGCAGGAACAGCAGCAGGAGCAGGAGCAGGGCGTTCAGGTTGATCAGGGCGAAGACCAGCAGCGAGGAGCCCAGGGGCAGTTCGCCGGGCAGGCGCACCACCTGGGTTTCCAGCCAGGTGATCAGCACCACCGCCACCAGCAGCACGGCGATGATGACGCGCTCCCGCTTGCGACGGGCCTGCTCCCGGGCCTCTATCAGGGCATCCTCGGCCGCCACCATTGCTCCTGCCTCGGGGAATGGTCAAAGGCAAGGCTATGTTACGGGAGCGGGAGCCGAAGGGCAAGCGAATGCGCGCGCCCGCGCCGGCCGGGGAGGCGCGGGGCCGGAAAAAAAGCCCCCGCCTAAATGGCGGGGGCTGGGGTTGGCGTCGGGGTTGGCGCGGAGGCTAGGCCACCGAGACCTGGCCCACCCGGCCGCTGGCCGGACGGGTCTGGCCGGCGGGAGCGGAGACCGGCGCGGCCTCCTCCTGGCTGGGGGTGACCAGCTGCCAGGCGCTGGGGTCGGCCAGGAGCTTCTTGAAAAGCTTGTTGTTCAGGTCGTGGCCGGACTTGCGGGCCACGAAGCGGCCCTGGATCGGACGGCCCACCAGGGCCAGATCGCCCAGGAAATCCAGCACCTTGTGGCGCACGAACTCGTCCGGGAAGCGCAGGCCGTCGTCGTTGAGCACCCGGTGGCTGTCCAGCACCACGGCGTTGTCCAGGCTGCCGCCCAGGGCCAGGTTGGCCTGGTGCAGGCGGCGCATGTCGCTCAGGAAGCCGAAGGTGCGGGCGCGGCTGATCTCGCGGGCATAGGCCTTCTCGTCCAGGTCGAAGCCCAGGTGCTGGGTGCGGATGGCCGGGTGGGCGAACTCGATGGTGAAGTCCACGCTCAGGCCCTCGGCCGGGCTGACGGTCACCGACTTGTCGTCCTCGCTCAGGCTGACGCTGCGCTTGACGCGGTAGAACTGGCGCGGCCGGGCCTGGCTGGTCAGGCCGGCGTTCTTGAGCAAAAACACGAAGGGCGCGGCCGAGCCGTCCATGATCGGCAGCTCGGGGGCGTCGACCTCGACAATGGCGTTGTCCACGCCGCTGCCGGCCAGGGCGCTCAGGAGGTGCTCCACGGTGGAGATGGTCAGCCCGTCCACCCCGATGGTGGTGGAGAAGCGGGTGTCCACCACGTGGTGCACGTCGGCCGGGATCAGGGGAGCGCCGGGCAGGTCGGAGCGCTTGAACATGACCCCGGTGTCCGGGTCGGCCGGGCGCAGGCTCAGGTTCACCTTGCGGCCACTGTGCAGACCGATGCCGGTGCAGGACACGGTGCGGGTCAGGGTGTGCTGAAAAATTTGCATCGCCGGTTCCTTTGCGGCTAGTTGCGTGCGCCGGAATCCTGTGCAAAAACCGCGCCAGATTCCGGCCGGACCGCCAGGGCCGGCCACCCATAAATCGTCCGCGATATAAGCAGGTTGTACTAGACGCGCCTGCGCCGCGCTCCGGAAGGAGGTGGTTCGCGCCGGGCTGTGTGTTCAGTTGGACACAGACCCGCCCGGGATTGTGTCAATCAGGCCACAGAGCCGGGCCCGGCGCTCGGCCTCGGCCAGGTCGGCGGGGTAGTTGAGGTTCAGGAAGCTCAGGCCCTCGGGGTCCAGGGCCGCCACCTCTTCCGGGGCCAGGGTCACCGGGTGAACGGCCTCCAGCAAGCGGCGCACCCGGGTCTCGCCCTGGGCCAGCAGGCGCTGGGCCAGGGGCAGGCAGGCCCGGGAGTAGTAAGCCAGCAGGTACTCGGGCCAGCCCTGGGGGCCGATGGGGGCCAGGGCCAGGGGCGGCCGGGGCTGGGCCTGGGCCTGGGCCAGGCGGCGCAGCAGCGCCGGCCGGGCCAGGGGCAGGTCCACCGCCAGCAGCAGCACCCCCCGGGCGTCGGTGTCCAGGAAGGCGGTGATCAGGGCCGCCAGGGGGCCTTGGCCCGGCCAGCGGTCGGCGATGACGGTGCGGGGCAGGTCGGCCATCTCGGCCGCGTCGGCGGCCAGGACCACCACCTCGTCGCAGGCCTGGTCCAGGGCGGCCAGGGCCCAGTCGATCAGCCGCCGCCCGCCCAGGGTCCGCCAGGGCTTGCCCCCGCCCATGCGCCGTCCCGGGCCCCCGGCCAAGAGCACGCCCACCAGGCCCTCCGGGGCCAGGCTCACTCCTGGACCTCCATCGGCCCCCGGCCGCTGGACTCCAGGATGCGCATCCGCTCCTGGCCCTTGGCCAGCCAGACCGCGCAGTGCTCGCAGGGTCCGGCGCAGAGGGTCTCGGCCTGGTTGCGGATCTCGTAGCAAGGGCGGTGGGGCTCCTGGAAGGCGGCGCAGCTCTGTCGCTGGACGCAGGCGAAGATGTTCCAGCAGGGGGCCAGGACCAGCAGGTTGCGCAGGCAGGCCAGGGTGAAGCCGTGCTCGTGGATGAGGTGGGTGATGCGGCGGATCTGGGCCACCTCGAACTCGGAATAAAGGCGGTTGTTGGTGCGCGCCTCGCGCTGAGGCCGGATGAAGCCCTCTTTCTCGTATTCGCGGATGCGCTTCTGCGAGAGGTCCACCGTGCGGGAGACATCGTTGATCAGGTACATGGGGCTCCCCGGCGTTGACGGTTCTATACGCAATTAGGTGTAAGCTGGCCGTTAATAGCACAACCTCGCGGGCTTGGCAAGCCCTGGCTTGGCTGGGGGAGGCCCGGCGGCGGCGCTTGGAAACTCCGTCCTGGCCAGGAAGGCAATGGGTCAATGCCGCCCTGGGTCTTGCTACCAAGGCCCCCCCGGGGTTATCCTGGGCCAACCTTGAACGGCCACGCCACACATCGGCGGGGGTGGACGCCGCGACCGGAAGCAGCCCCCGGAAAGGGAGACCCATGGCATTGCGACGCTTGATCCCCCTTGGCCTCCTGTTGGCCCTGGCCCTGCTGGCCGGGCCGGCGGCTCCCGCGGCCGCGGCCGACGACCTGCTGGCCCAGGCCAACGCCGCCTACGCCCAGCGCGGCGACCTCCAACAGGCCCAGCGCGCGGCGGAGCTCTACGCCCAGGCCCTGAGCGCCAACCCCAAGAGCGAGGAGGCGGCCTACCGGCTGTCCATGGCCTGGTTCTGGCTGGGCATGAACGCCCCGGAGGGCAAGGACCTGGAGCCTTTCGAGAAGGCGGTCAACGCCGCCAAACAGGCCGTGGAGATCAATCCCGACTCCCTGCCCGGCCACTACTGGCTGGGGGTGACCTATGGCGTCTACGGCAAGGCCAAGGGCATCATGAAGAGCCTGTCCCTGGTGGACCCCATCAAGGAGGAGATGAACTGGGTCTTGAAGAAGGACCCCAACTACGAGAAGGGCGGCCCCCAGCGGGTCTTGGGACGGCTCTACTTCAAGCTGCCGGGGCTGTTTGGCGGGGACACCGACAAGGCCATCGACAACCTCAAGCAGGCGGTGCAGATCGGCCCCGAGCGCTGGATCAACCACCTCTACCTGGCCGAGGTCTACCTCAAGGAGGGCGAGAAGCCCCAGGCCGTGGCCCTGCTGAAGAAGGTGGTGGCCGGACCGGCGGAAAAGGGCTTCGAGCCGGAATACAAGCTGTGGAAGTCCGAGGCCGAGAAGCTGCTGAAGGAGAGCAATTAGCCCGGGCGCGATAAGCTGATAAAATAGTCTCCCGGAGGGCCGCCCCGGCCTTCCGGGAGATCGACCGCCGACCCCCGCTCCCCCCGGACGGGGGTCGCCGCCGCCAGGAGCCAGCCAAAGGAGCGCCGCGATGGATGCCTTGCCGTCCCTGGGCCAGGGCCCGCTCAAGACCCCCAGCCTGATCGAAACCCCGGTGGCCGGCTTCCGGGCCGGCGCGGCCGCCGCCGGCCTGCGCAAGGACGGACGCATCGACCTGGCGCTCATCGCCGCCGACCAGCCGGTGCCGGCGGCCGGCATCTTCACCAGCAACCGCCTGGCCGCCGCCCCGGTGCAGGTTTCCCGCCGCCACCTGGCCGCCGGCCGGGTCCAGGCCATCCTGGGCAACAGCGGCGGGGCCAACGCCGCCACCGGCACTCCGGGCCTGGTGGCGGCCGAGTCCTGTTGCGCCGCCGTTGGCGCGGCCCTGGGCTGCGATCCCGGCCTGGTGCTCCCCTGCTCCACCGGGGTCATCGGCCAGCTCCTGGACGCGGACAAGGTGGCGGCGGCGGCGCCCCAACTGGCGGCCGGCCTGGCGGCCGACGGCCTGCCCCGGGCCTGCCAGGCCATCATGACCACCGACGCCTTCCCCAAGATGGCCCGGGCCACGGCGACAGTCGCCGGGCGCGAGGTGAACATCGTGGGCCTGGCCAAGGGCGCGGGCATGATCCGCCCGGACATGGCCACCATGCTCTCGTTTGTCCTGACTGACGCCGCCGCCACCCCGGCGGCCCTGCGCCTGGCCCTGGGCCAGGCGGCCGCGGTCAGCTTCAACCGGGCCAGCGTAGACGGCGACACCTCCACCAACGACACCCTGCTGCTGCTGGCCAGCGGCCGGGCCGGCAACCCGGAGCTGACCCCGGAATCCCCGGAGCTGACCGCCTTCGGCGCCGCCCTGACCCAGGTCTGCCAGGCCCTGGCCGCCATGCTGGTGGCCGACGGCGAGGGGGCCAGCCACCTGGTGCTCCTGCGGGTGACCGGCGCGCCGGACGCCGAGCAGGCCCGGGCCCATTGCTACGCCATCGCCCACTCGCCCCTGTGCAAGACCGCCCTGGCCGGCAACGACCCCAACTGGGGGCGCATCGTCTCCACCGCCGGGGCCGAGTGCGGCCGGCGGGGCTGGCCCTATGACATGGGCCGCCTGAACCTCTGGATCGGCGAGCACCTGATCTGCCAGGACGGTCTCTATGCCGGGATGGAGGCGGAAAAGCGGGCGGCGGCGGTGATGCAGGAGCCCCGCTACCAGATCCGGCTGGACCTGGGCCTGGGCGGGGGCGAGTTCTGGCTGTTCACCAGCGACCTGGGTCACGACTACGTGACCATCAACGCCGACTACCGCAGCTAGGCGGTCCGGCCGGGCCTGGCCCGGCGGTGGGCTTTCGCAAAAAAAAGAACCTCAAACGCCGGCCTGGCTCGCGGGCCGGCGTTGGTTTTGGGCTGGTCCCGGTCCGGGCCGGGGTGGGGCTTGGCCGGCTGGCTAGGCCCCGCTGCGATAGGCCCGCTTCCAGGCCGGTTCGGTGCGTTTCTTGAGCGCGTCGCGGATGGCGGCCTTGAGGGTGGCCTCGGCCAGGGCGGCGCAGTGGCGATGCTCTCGATCCAGGCCGCCCAGGCAGGCCTCCACCGCGCCGGCCTTGATCTCCCCGGCCTCGGCCAGGCTCTGGCCCCGGGCCAGGCCGGTGATGGCGCTGCCGCAGGCCACGGTGTGCAGGCAACCCTCGGGCAGGAAGCGGATGTCGGCGATCACCTGGTCTTCCAGACGCAGGTAGATCTCCATGCGGTCGCCGCAGGTGCCGGCGGCGCTGGCATAGCCGTCCGGCTTGGGCAGCACGCCCAGGTTCTCGGGGGTCAGGGCGTGGACCAGGAAGCGGTCCGCGTCCACCGCGAACTCCCCGGGGTCGTTGGGTGGGTTGGACATCGGTTCACCACCGGATTGGGGCCGGGGGGCGGACCCATGGCGGGTCCGCCCCCCGGGTGATGACGCTAGCGCATGGTGTAGTGAGCCACGCCGTCCTTGTGCACGCGGGTGATGACGCCCTCGGAGACCATCTCGCGCAGGTTGGGCACCAACCGCGCCTCGTCCTCCTTCAGCAGCGCCGCCAACTCGCCGATGCCCAGGGGCTCGGGCTTGGCCTTCAGGGTGGAGACCAGGCGGGCCTTGGTGTACTCCTCGCGCACCACCACCACCATGTCCTGGTCATAGGCCAGGGCGTGACGCTGGTCGCCGGGGTAGACCTCCTCCCAGGGCCGCCGCAGGCTGGCGCCCAGCACCCAGCGCACCCGGTCGTTGTTCACGGTGTCGTACATGCCCTGCAGCTTGTCGCGGGTCTCGGGGTCCTTGGGGATCGGCCCCAGCTTGGCGATCAGCTCGGCGAAGGAATTCACCGCCTGGATGTACTGCTGCGGGTTGTTCAGGTCCACGTGGGCCATGGCGATGCGCCGACGGTCGATGCCGCAGACGGTCAGGAGCTTGCGGATCAGGGTGACCCGGCTCCAGGTGTGGTCCACGCCGAAGGAGTGGTGGCAGTCCTCGGGCGGGCAGCCCAGGAGCAGCACCCCGGGCGCGCCCTCCAGGAAGGCCCGGGCCATGACGCTGGGGTCCAGCTGGCCGATGCAGCTCACCCGCAACAGGTGCATGCGGGGGTCGGACTTCAGGCCCTTGATGCCGGCGTTGTCCGCCGCGGCCAGACCGCCCCAGCCGCAACCCCAGCCCATGACCTCGCCCGGGGCCAGGGAGCGGGCCAGGGCCGTGGCCCGGGCCTCGCGCTGGGCGGTGGTGTTGTTCAGCAGGGTCAGGGCGTGATAGGGGCAGGCCGCGGCGCAGGTGCCGCCGCCGGTGCAGACCATGGGGTCCACGTGGCGCACCACCGAGGGACCCAGCTTGGCCGGGGGCTCGATGCCGCCGCAGTCGCAGATCTCGTTGCACAGGCCGCAGCCGATGCAGCGGGAGGGGTCCACCACGCAGACCATGCGCGGGGCGTAGAGCTCGCCGGCCTCGGCCTGGGCCATCATCTCCGCGGTGCGGGTGCCGGCCCGGCGACCCTGGCGCAGGGTCTCGTGCAGGTCGCAGGGATAGCGGGCCGAGCCGGCCAGGAAGGTCTCGTCACGGCCGACCATCTCCGGGCGCACCTTGGAGTGCTTGACCTCCAGGAACTCGCCCTCCTTGTGCTTGATGCCCAGGACATGGGCAATGCGGTTGGTCTCCAGGCCCACCGAGCGCCGGGGCGAGAGGATCAGCTTGTCCCAGGGCATCTCGTACTCGGTGTGGTCCTCGGGCGAGAGATAGTTCAGGAAGCCGGCCTGCACCGTGGGGCGCAGCTCGCCGTCATAGGGCACCCAGGTGATGCCCAGCTCCCGGCCCAGCTTGCGCTCGCCGGCCGACAGCGGGATGGACAGCTTCTGGTTGTACATGATGATGACCTGGCAGCGGGGCTCATGCTCGCGCATGTAGCGGGCCATGGACCAGGCCGAGCGGGCGGAGAGGTAGGCGAAGTCGTCCTGGCCGCTCTCGTAGTCGTTGAGCCAGAAGACCACCTTGCCGGACGGTACGCCCAGGGTCCAGATCATCTCCTCGGCCTCGGTGTGGCAGATGACGTTGCGCCCATCGTGGCCGAAGTTGTTGCCCTGGTTCAGCATCTGGCCGTCCAGGCAGGCGATGATCGCGCCGGCCTGCAGGATGCGCGGCATTTCGTCGCCCATCTTGAAGCTGACGCTGTAGTTGCCGGTGCGGCCGGTCAGGCCCACCAGCTCGCCCACCGAGATGCGCTTGATCAGGGGAGACTCCTCCACCTCGCGCATCATGGCCTCCAGGCGGTCATAGTAGTGACGCTCGCCAGGATAGTGCTCATGGATCATGCGCAGCTCGTCCTGGTACTCGTCGGTGTACATGGCGATGGTGGTGGCGATGTTGCGGCGCAGGAGCTCCTGGGCCGCGGCGTAGGTGGCGATGCCGCCGCCCAGGATCATCACCGGGCCTTGCATCTCCACCTTTTCCTTGGCCGAGGGGGTCAGGGCGTCCAGGCCGGCGGCGCTGGCGCCGATGAGCTTGGCCGCCTTGGAGGCCGCCGCCTCGGGGCTCAGGTCGTTGACCGCCGCCACGTGGCCGCGCAGGTTGACCACGTCGATCTGGCCCGCCTCCAGGCCCGCCGGCTCCAGGGCCTGCTCGAACTTCTTGAGGATCACCCGGGCCTCGCAGCCGGCCACGACCACCCGGTCCAGCTTGTGCTCCTCCACCGCGGCCTTGAGCACGGCCAGGCCCGGGCTGAGGCAGGAGAAGGGCTCGATCTGGCAATGCGCCACCAGGGGGTTTTGGGAAACCAGCTCCTGGAGCTGCTTCAGGTCCACCTGGGGAGCGATGCGGCGACCGCACTCGCAGAGGAAAACGCCAACCCGGCTCATTACTTGCCTCCCTTCTCGGCAACCCGGCCCGCGCCCGCGCCCCGGATGGCGTCCAACCGGGCGCTCATGGCCCCGGTGGGACAAACCGTGACGCAGGACCCGCAGGCCACGCAGGCGTCGGCCGCCACCTCATAGGGGGAGCCGATTTTCTTGTGCACGCCGCGCCCGACGGTGGAGATGGCCGAGACGCCGACCACCTCGCGGCAGACCCGCACGCACAGACCGCAGAGGATGCACTGCTCCTCGGGGTTGTGACTCTCGAAACGGGTGGTCTTCACGCCGTACTCGGCGGCCAGGGCCCGCAGCTCGGGGCTGGCCGGGCACTCGGCCAGGAGCATCTCCAGGATCCAGCGGCGGACGTTGCGCACCCGGGGGCTGTCGGTTTTCACGTTCAGGCCCTCGGCCACCGGATACATGCAGGAGATGACGACCTTGGACCAGGTCTCGTCGCCGATCTCCACCACGCACAGGCGGCAGGCCCCGCTGGGCTCCACGGCCTCGTGATAGCAGAGGGTGGGGATGTGGATGCCGTGCTGGCGGGCCGTCTCCAGCACCGTCCAGCCGGTCTGGGCCTGCACCTGGCGGCCGTCGATAACCATGTTTATCATGACTCTCCTCCGCCCTCTCAGGCCACGTTGACCGCGCCGAACTTGCACGATTCCATGCAGATTCCGCAGCGGATGCAGAGTTCTTGGTTGATGACGTGGGGCTTCTTCTTCTCGCCCGTGATGGCGTTCTGGGGGCACTGGCGGGCGCAGGTCATGCACCCGGTGCACTTGTCGGCGTCGATGCCGTAGGTGATCAGGTCCTTGCAGACCCCGGCCGGACAGCGCTTTTCGTTGATGTGGGCCAGGTACTCGTCCTTGAAGTACTTCAGGGTGGTGAGCACCGGGTTGGGGGCGCTGCCGCCCAGGGCGCAGAGGGCGCCGTCCTGCACCGCCTGGGCCAGGCTCACCAGGTCCTCAATGTCCTTCTCGCTGCCGACGCCCCGGCTGAAGCCGTCGAGGATCTCGCGCATCCGGGTCAGGCCCAGGCGGCAGGGCACGCACTTGCCGCAGGATTCCTCTTCCAGGAAGCGCAGGAAGTAGCGGGCCACGTCCACCACGCAGTCGCGCTTGTCCATGACGATCATGCCGCCGGAGCCCATCATGGAGCCGGCCTTGGTCAGCGAATCGAAATCCACCGCCACGTCGCGCATGTCGTAGGGCAGGCAGCCGCCGGAGGGGCCGCCGGTCTGCACCGCCTTGAAGGGCTCGCCGCCGGGCACGCCGCCGCCGATGTCCTCGATGATGTGCACCAGCGGGGTGCCCATGGGGACCTCGACCAGGCCCACGTTGTTGACCTTGCCCACCAGGCTGAAGACCTTGGTGCCGGTGCTGTGGGGCACGCCCAGGCTGGCGTACCACTCGCCGCCCTTCTCGATGATCTGGGCGATGTTGGCCCAGCTCTCCACGTTGTTGAGCACCGTGGGCCGGCCCCAGAGGCCTTCCTCGACCGAGCGCACGTACTTGGGCTTGGGCTCGCCGGCCCGGCCCTCGATGGAGGTGAACAGGGCGGTGGACTCGCCGCAGACAAAGGCGCCGGCGCCGCGGTTGATCTGCACGTCGAAGTCGAAGCCCGAGCCCAGGATGTTCTTGCCCAACAGGCCCAGGGCCCGGGCCTGGTCCATGGCGATGGTCAGGTGCTTGATGGCCACCGGATACTCGGCCCGGACGTACATGTAGCCCTGATGGGCCCCCAGGGCGTAGGCCCCCAGAATCAGGCCCTCCAGCACCGCGTGGGGGTCGCCCTCCATCACCATGCAGTCCATGAACGCGCCGGGGTCGCCCTCGTCGCCGTTGACCACCACGTAGGCCGGGTAGCCCTTCTTCTTGATGGCGGCCAGGGCGCTCTTCCACTTGCGGCCGGTGGGGAAGCCCGCGCCGCCGCGGCCGCGCAGGCCCGAGCGCTCGACCTCGGACACCACCTGCTCCGGGGTCATCTGGTACAGGGCCTTGGCCAGGGCCTGGTATCCGCCGGCGGCGATGGTGTCATTGATGTCGGTGGGATCGATGGTGCCGATGCGGCCCAGGACCACCCGGTGCTGCAACTTGTAGAAGGGGATGTCCTCCTCGCGGGCGATGGCCTCGCCGGTCTGGAGGTCCTTGTACAACAGGCGCTCCACCACCTGGCCGTTGACCAGGGTGGAGTCGACGATCTCGTCGGCGTCGGCCGCGGAGACCTTCTGATAGAACAGGCCCTGGGGTTGGATCACCACCAGGGGGCCGCGCGAGCAGAAGCCGCGGCAGCCGGTGGTCTTGATCAGGGGCCGGACCTTGGCGTCGATGCCGGCCTTGGCCAGGGATTTCTTCAGGGCCGCCTCCACCTGCTGGGCCCCGCTGGCCAGGCAGCCGGTGCCGTAGCAGACGATGACCTCCTGCTGGTTGGGATCGCGCTGGGCCAGGATGCTATCGCGCAGGCTGGCCAGATCTTGCGGCGAATTCAGCCGCGCCGCCGAAGCCGCCTCAGTGGTTGCCACTGGCATGTCTTCCTCCTTAGTTAACCAGGCGGCCTAGCGGGCCGTGACGTCCTTGAGCACCTTGTCGAGCTTGCGCGAGGTGGCCTGGGCGGTGTAGTCCTCGTCCACCACCACCACCGGGCTCAGGGCGCAGCAGCCCAGGCAGTTGACCGTCTCCAGGGTGAACTGGAGGTCGTCGGTGGTCTCGCCGGTCTTGATGCCCAGCTTGCGCTCCAGGTCCTGCACCAGGCGCTCGCTGCCCTTCAGGTGGCAGGCGGTGCCCTGGCAGACCTTGATCTCGTGCTCGCCGCGGGGCTCCAGGCGGAAGGACTGATAGAAGGTCGCGGTGGCGTAGGCGGTGCTGAAGGGCACCCCGGTGTGGTCGCAGACCAGCTCCAGGGCCTCGCGCGAGATGTAGTGATAGGCGGCCTGGATGTCCTGCAACAGGAAGATCAGGAATTCCGGCTTGCCCGGGTAGCGCTCGATGATCTCGTCAATGTCGATCAACGGGGACGTGGACATGATCCCTCTCCTTAGGCTTGCGGGGCGTGTGTCAGGGGGCCTGTCGGCCGACCCGCGATGGTGCAAGCCAGGGGCCAAGACGTTATCATATTGTTATTTCATGTTAATTTGGGGAATAGCCTGAGATGGCGGAGTTTCTGAAACATGCTTGTTTCAGGGTGGATTGCGCGGGGGGCGGTGCGAAACGGGGGGAAAATCGAGATAGCTATTTGATTATATGATTAATATTCTGATTTATCCTAGCCGTGCAACATGAAATACGATTCAATGAAACATTTGAAACATACCTGAAACATCAGAGCCCGAACTGCTTCATCTTGCGCCAGAGGGAGGTGCGGCTCAGGCCCAACAGGGTCGCGGCCTGGCCCCGGTTGCCCCGGCAGGCGGTCAGGGCCTGACGGATAGCCGCCTCCTCCGAGTCCAGGCCAGCGTGGGGGGTGTCGGCCAGGGGCGGCTGGTCGCCCTGGCCCTCCAGGGGCGGCAGGTGTTTGATAAAGATCACCGGACCCTTGACGAAGACAAAGGCGTATTCCAGGGTGCGCTCCAGCTCGCGCACGTTGCCGGGCCAGTCATAAGTCATGAATAGTTTCATGACCTTGGGGTCCAGCATCCGCACTTCGCGGCCGTAGCTCCGGTTGAAGCGCTCCATGAAGTGGCTGACCAGCAGCGGGATGTCCTCCCGGCGGCGGCGCAGGGGCGGCAGGATCAGGGGCACGGTGCGCAGGCGATAGTAGAGGTCCTCGCGGAAGCGGCCCTCGCGCCGGGCCAGGGTCAGGTCCAGGTTGGTGGCGCTGATGATGCGGGCCTCCATGGGGATCAGGCGGGTGCCGCCCACCCGCTCGAAGACCCGCTGCTCCAGCACCCGCAAGAGCTTGACCTGCAGGTCCGGGCGCAGTTCGCCGATCTCGTCCAGGAACAGGGTGCCGCCCTTGGCCAGCTCGAAGCGGCCCACCTTGGAGGCCACCGCGCCGGTGAAGGCCGCCTTTTCGTGGCCAAACAGCTCGGACTCCAGCAGGGTCTCGGCCAGGGCGGCGCAGTTGACCGCCACGAAGGGGCCTTCCCGCCGGGGCGACTGATGGTGGATGGCCCGGGCGAACAGCTCCTTGCCGGTGCCGCTCTCGCCCTGGAGGAGCACGTTGGCCTCGCTGGCGGCCACGTCGGGCAGCATCTCGAACAGATCGCGCATGGGCTCGGAATCGCCGACAATATCCGAGAACCCGCAGCGCCCGGCCAGGGCCGCGCCATCCTGGAGGTCGGCCAGGGGGCGAAAGGTCTCCACCGCCCCCACCACCGTCCCGTCGGCGTCCTTGACCACGCTGGTGTTGATCAGGAGGCCCAGGTGCGCCCCGCCCTTGTCCAGGATGCGCACGTCCTGGTCCATCCGGGTCAGGCCGGTCTCCAGGGTGGTGCGCAGGGGGCAGCCGGACTGGCAGAGGTCGGAGCGGAAGATGTCCCAACAATGCCGGCCCAGGACCTCTTGGCGGCTGTAGCCGGTGATCTGCTCGGCGGTGTGGTTGAAGGAGGTGATGCGCCAGCGGGTGTTGATGGTGAAGATGCCCTCGGCCATGCTCTCGAACAGGGTCTGGTAGCCCAAACGGGGCAGGATCGGCAGACTGTCGTCCAGCCCGGCCTCGGGCAGGTCCTCCTGGCGAAAGCTGAGCATCGCCCCCAGGGGCTGGCGGCCGCCGCCCAGCACCGGGGCCACCTCCAGCACGCAGTCGTGCCCCCGGCCGGTGGCGTCCAGCAGGCGGGCCTCGATCTCCAGGCTCTCCTCGCCCTGTCCCAGGGCCGCCTCCAGGGCGCTCTGCACCAGCCCCAGGTTGGGGCCTTCCACCAACTCGTCCAGGCGCAGGGGGTCGCCGGGCTGCACGTCCCGGCCCAGCAGGCGGCTGGCGCGCTGGTTGGCGGCCATCAGGCGCAGGGAGCGGTCCAGCACCAAGGCCCCGGCGCCCATGCCCCACACCGCCGCATCGGGGACATCCCCGTTGGGCCGCCCCCCCTTCTCAACGCTCATGGACTCGCTTTTCCAGCCCATCCGGGCGGCTTCAGCCCAGGATGGCCTCCACTTCCTTGTCGGTGAGGAACGACGAGACGTTCCAGCACAGCTCCCTCACCGCCTTCTCGCTCAGGCCGGGCGTCATCAGGGCCAGGCCGTCGAAACCCTGCCCCTTGGCGATCAGCACCAGTTGCCGCAACTTGCCCAGGGTCGTCTCACCCCCGGGGGTGTGCGAAGCTTCGTAGGCTCGCACCAAACTATTGACCCGGGCCACGGAACAGCGCTTGCAGGTTCGGTCCGGCTCCATGCGCGCCTCCAGTCGGTTGTGGTGGTCACCTCATGCTACATATATCAGAAATGCGGGCTGATTAGACAGTGGATTGGCCTCCCGGGGCCGCCATCCCGGGCTTGGCTTGTCAATTCCACCGCCAGGTCGTGGCGCTGAGGCCCGGCCCCCCCCAGGCCCTCCGGTGGGGTGGTGGCGGTGGCGCTGTCGCCAAGGTGGCGGGAAGCCTTTGCAAGGCCCGGCGCATCCGTCTCGGCCTGCGCGAAAGCCGGGCGGTCAAGGTCCTGACCATCCTGCACGCGCCGCTGTTCTCGCTGCCGCTGGTGTCGCCGCGCCTGCCGGGCTTGGAGACCATGCCGCCGATCCGGTGGGCCATCCGGGGGGCCATCATCAAGCAACTCGCCCGGGTCGGGGTGGCCATGGCCTCCGCGCGCCCGGAATACATTGACCGCCAGCCCCTCCCGGAGCCCAACCCCGGAGAGTAGCCCCCGTTTCCGCCCACCATCACCCAGGCTTTCCCCCGCGCACCCCAACCCCGACCATGTCCCATGCGGTCAGGCAAGGAGCTTCGCCGCCGCCGCTGAAGGCGTGGGCGCAGACGGCGCTCGCCGCCAGATATTGTAATTGCGTCTGATTTTCAATTGCTGTATGCTTCCCCTTGTCCCGCGGCGGCGCGAGCCGGGAGCCGTCTTCTCGGCCGGCCCGCTCGCGGTCCACCGCGCGACGCCCGCCCATCCCCCCTGACGGCAAGGGAGCCTTGGAAGAGCAAATGGCCGTTGTGATCCTGCACCAAATCAAGGGACGTCTCCGCCTCGGACTGGGTCCGGCGGGCCGGGGCGCCAAGCTTTGTCCGCGAGCGGAAGCACTCTTGTCCGGGATGGAGGGGGTGATCTGGACCCGCGCCAACCCGGCGCTGGGATGCGTGGTGGTGGGTTTCGACCCTCGCCTGGTCCAGGCCGCCACGCTCCTTAAGGCCCTGGGAGAGGGGCTCCGGGAACCGGCCGGGACCCAGAGCCCGGGGCGGCTCCCGGCCCGGCGGAAGGAGCGGCGGCGGACGCGCCGCCCACCCCTGCGGGAGGGGGGCGAAACCTCCCGCCAGCGGCTGCGCTTCCTGACCCTGGCCGGCGTGGTCACCGCCAGCGTCTTCCGCTCCCGCGTCCTGGGGCTGGCCACCGCCCAGACCCTCTTTTCTCCCCTGGGCCTGGTCACCGTGGTTTTCGCCTGGCCGCTGCTCCGGCGAGGCCTGGCCCAACTGGGGCAGGGCCGTTTCAGCCTGGAGGCCATGCTGGGCGGCGCGTCCCTGGCCGCGGCCGCCGGCGGGGAGGCCCTGACCGCCCTGGAAATCCTGGGCATCGACGCGGGGGCCAACTGGCTCATGGCCTGGGTGGGCGAGCGCTCCCGCCGGGCCATCAGCCAAATCCTGGATCTGACCAGCCACCACACCTTCATGATCCTGGACGGCGTGGAAACCGAGGTGGAGGTCGCCAGCCTGCGCCCCGGCGATGTGGTGGTGCTGCACAGCGGAGAAAAGGTCCCGGTGGACGGCGAGGTGGTCAAGGGCGAGGCCCTGGTGGACGAATCGCCCATCAACGGCCGCTCCCAGCCCGCCCTTTGCGGACCCGGCCGCATGCTCCACGCCGGCACCCTGGTCCAGCAGGGAGTGATCCAGGTGCGGGCGCGGCGGGTGGGCGACGACACCTACCTGGCCCGGGTCATGCACATGGTGGAGCAGTCCCTGGAGCACCGCGCCCCGGTGGAAGGAGTGGCCCAGGCCCTGGCCGCCCGCACCGCGCGCCTGGGAGTGGGCGCCGCCGCGCTGGTCCTGCTGGTCACCCAGAGCTTCCAGCGGGCCTTCTCGGTCCTCCTGGTGATGGCCTGCCCCTGCGCCACCACCTTGGCCGCCGCCTCGGCCATCAGCGCAGCCATCAGCAACGCCGCCAGCAAGAAAGTCCTGATCAAGGGCGGCCGCCATCTGGAGGAGGTGGGCCAGGCCCGAGCGCTTTGTTTCGACAAGACCGGCACCCTGACCACCACCACTCCGGAGATCCGGGCGATCGTCAACTACAGCGGGCTGTCCGAGGACCAACTCCTGGAGCTGGCCTACTCCACCGAACTGCACCAGCACCACCCCATCGCCCAGGCCATCCAGGAGGAGGCCAAGCGCCGGGGTGCGCGCCTGGTGGGCCACGAAGTCTGCGACTACCGCCTGGGGCGGGGGCTCATGGCCCGCATCGAGGGCCTCACGGTGCTGCTGGGCAACCGCAAGCTCATGGACGAGTGGGGCGTGGACCTCTCCCCCGCCGCCCAGGATCACGCCGAACTGGCGGGCCGGGGCTTGACCACCGTCTTTTTGGCCCGGGAGGGCAGTCTGTTGGCCCTGTTCGGCCTGGCCAACCAGGTCCGGCCCCAGTCCGGCTGGGTGCTCGGCCAGTTGCGCGCGGCCGGAGTGACGCGGGTGGCCCTGGTCACCGGCGACGAGGAGTGCACCGCCCTGGACCTGGCCGCCGAGTTGGGCATGGACGCCTGCCGCCACGGCGTCCTGCCCGAGGAAAAGGCCGACTACATCCGCCGGCTGCGGCGACTCCACGGCAAGGTGATCATGGTGGGCGACGGCATCAACGACGCCCTGGCCCTGGCCGAGGCCGACGTGGGCATCGCCATGGGGGCCGGGGGCTCGGAGATGGCGGTGGAGGCGGCCGACATCGCCCTGGTCAACGACGACCTGCGGGGGGTGGTCTTCGTGCGTCGGCTGTCCCAGCAGACCATGCGGGTGATCAAGCAGAATTTCTGGATCGCCTCGGCCTCCAATCTGGCCGGTCTGGCCCTGGGGGCCTTGGGAATGCTGCCCCCCGTGGCCGCCGGCCTGCTCCATCTGGGGCACACCGCCGCCGTGTTGGCCAATTCCACCCGGCTGCTGGGCTTCGACCTGCCCCCCGACTCGCCGCCCCGGCCCGCCGGACTGCCCACCGCAACCGCCGCCAGGCCTGACCAGCGCCGCGCGGCCTGAGGAGAAGACCCATGACCCTTCCCCGGGCCGAAGCCCGCGCCCTTGCCAGCCTCGCCTCTTGCGACGCGCCCGACTCCGGGTCCAGCCCGCGCCAGGCAGCGCGCCCGCCCCTCCTGGTTCGCTCCGGTCCCGCCGCGGCTCGCCCGGCGGGGCGGCCGGAGGCCCTGGCCAGCGTCCTGCTGGCCCTGCGGCAACACCTGCGGCTGGCCCACCACATCCCCGGCCGGCTGAGGGTCAAGCTCGATCCCGGGTTTTTCGCCGATCCCGCGGCCGCCGACCTGGCCCGCTCGCTTCAGGGTTTGGCCATGCCCCGACCTTCCCAGTTGCGCGGGGTCGTCTCCTGCCGGGTGAACTGGAAGTCCCTGTCGGCGGTGGTGGAGTACGACGCGGCCTGGATCAGGCCCGGCCTGCTGACACAGCTTTTCTCCGCCCCCGAGCCCGCCGCCTTCCGGCGGGCGCTGGCGGAGCTGTTGGAAGCCATGGAGTTCTAACCATTAGCACGCAAGGAGCGATCCAATGAGCGAAACGCAGCACCAAGCCTCGCAAGCCCCGACGGGGCCGACCCCGTACCAGCCCGGCCCCCAGCCCGGCTGGGAGCCGGGGGCGGAAGCCTGCGGCGGCGGTCAGCCCGCTCCCGGACCGGCCGGCCCTGGCTGGCCGGAAAGCCCGGCTCCCGGCTGGACGACGGCCCAACAACCGCAAGGCCCCTGGGGTCCCCGGCC
>CALERA010000004.1 GCA_937908275.1 uncultured Desulfarculaceae bacterium
CCGAGATCTACACTCTTTCCCTACACGACGCTCTTCCGATCTCTTCCCCGAAAAACTTTTCGCGCGCATCCTGCGGATGCGCCGGGTTGGCGGGTTGAGTGGCGCCGGTCAGCATGCCAGGCTCTCGGTTTCACCCTCAGGTGGGCCGCGTGTATTTCCGCCTTCGGCGGAAATACACGCGGCCCACCTGAACAAAGTTTTTTGAAGAGGGGTCCGGGGAGGAACTTTTTTCCCAAAAAAGTTCCTCCCCGGCTGGCCATCTTTACTTCTCTTAATCCCCCTACACCGCCTCGGCCTTGGCGGGCTCGGCGCTGGCGGCCATGGTGAAGCCGGGGTTCTTGTAGCGGTCCTTGAGCTCGCCCAGCTTGCCCTTGTTCCAGGAGGAGACCCGGGTGAAGTAGCCGGTGATGCGGGTGATGTGGTCCAGGTCCTGGCTGCCGCAGTGGGGGCAGGTGTCGGGCATGCCGCGGGTGTTCTGGTGGCAGGTCTTGCAGCAGGTGAACTCGGGGCTGAAGGCCACCTGGTCGTTCTTGGTCTCGCGGAAGATCTTGATCACGAAATTGGCCAGGGATTCCTTGGAGGGCCGCTGCTCGCCCAGCCAGACGTGGGTGATGGCCCCGGCCTCGATGATGGGGTGGAAGCGCCCCTCCAGCTTGACCCGCTCGATGGGGTTCACGGTGGAGCCCACGTTGAACAGGGTGGAGTTGGTGTAGTAGACCTCGCCCTTGAACAGGTCGCCCTTGACGATGTGGCGGGCGCGCTCGTGGTGCTGGTTCAGGTCCAGCTTGGCGAAGCGGTAGGCGGTGGACTCGGCCGGGGTCTGCTCCAGCACGAAGCGCATGCCGTGCTTGTTGCTGAAGTAGTCGCAGAGGAGCTTCATGTGGGCGATGACCTTCAGGCCGAAGCGCATGGCCTCCTCGGAGTCGTGCAACTGCTGGCCCAGGTGCTCCTGCACCATCTCGTTGAGGCCCACCATGCCCACCAGGTAGGTGACCCGGTGCATGCGCAGGTAGGACTGGCCGTCCAGGTTCATGGCCAGCAGGGCCAGGGGGCCGGTGGGGCCATGGTCCAGCAATTGCTGGATGAAGGCGCGCTTGTCCAGGTGGGCCTTGACCGCCAGCTCGATCTTCTGGCGCAGGATCTGGAACAGGCGGGTGTCGTCGCCCTCGGCCATGTAGGCGATGCGCGGCAGGTTGATGGTCACGTTCTGCAGGGCGCTGTAGCGCATCTTCCAGGGGGTCTTGGCGTCGTCCAGGTCGCTCTTCTCCAGCTTGAAGGACAGCCGGCAGCACTCGCTGATCTTGGCGGTCTGGCCGCGATCGAAGACGAAGTAGGTGTTGCCCTTCTCGCAGGCCACGTCGCAGATGTGGTGCAGGAACTCCATGTGGCCGGGAGTCTTGAAGAACTTCTCGGTGATGTGCACCAGGGGCTTGGGGAAGAAGAAGGGCCGGCCGGCGCCGTCGCCCTCCTTGAAGACCTCGAAGAGCATCCAGACGAAGCGCTGGGCCTCCTTCTCGTACTCGGCGTAGGTCTTGCCGGTGTATTCGCCGTTGGGGCCGATGGCCGGCACGTCCTCGAAATGCTTGGGAACTTCCCAATACAGGTTGATGTCGGTGAAGATGGCCTGGCCGCCGCGGGCCACCGCCTGCTGGCTGAACTCGAAGATCAGGATCTGGGCCAACTGCTTGACCTCGCGGTCGGTCAGCCCCTCCAGGTAGGGCGCGAAGAACAGGTTCACCGCGTCCCAGCCGATGGCCCCGGCGAAGTTGGATTGCAGGGCGGCGGCGAACTTGACCATGTGGGCCAGGAGCACCTCGGGGTGCTTGGCCGGCTTGGCCAGGGCCAGGGAGTTGGGCAGGTTCAGGCCGTATTTCTTGATGTATTCCAGGCTCTGGCCGGAGCAGTAGGGGCGGTCGACAAAGCCCAGGTCGTGCAGGTGCAGGTCGCCGCGCATGTGGGCGTCGCCCACCTCGCGCGAGAAGACGCTGATCAGGGCGTATTCCTTCTTGATCGACTCGGCCAGGGTCAGGTTGGTGGCCTCCGGCCCGTGGGGAACGTTGGCGTTCTCCTTGTTGGGCAGGCGGATCATGTTGTCCACGTCAAACAGCGGCACGCCCAGGCGGGTGTGCTTGAGGCGCTCCTCCTCCAGACCCAGGGCGATCAGCTTGGCGTTGACCAGCTCGCGGATCAGGGGGGCGGTGACAAAATGGATGCCGGCGCTGGTGATGGTGCGCTCGATATCCTGGGCGATGGTCCGGGCGGTGCCCTCATCCAGGAGCGTTTCGCGGATCAGGGCCTCCTCGATGCGCACCCGGTCCCAGCCCTGCAGCTCCTCGGAGCTGGAACGCACGAAAAGGGCCATGTCCGTCGTTTCGGAGCTTTTGCTCGGGCGGGAGCCGCCTTCCACCACCGTCAGATTCGCCATCTTCACTCTCCCTGCTGGCTCCGCCGGGGTCGCTTTGGCCCCGGCCTCTCGCTAAGAATACGCCCCGCTGGCGCTCCCGGCTGGCCGCCGCGCGATGTTGAATCCCAGCGCTCGGCTTGCCATGCCGTATCTAGTACGGAATCCATTACTACACACAACATGTGGGGGGGTCAATCGGAAAATTTGCTTATCAGTAATTTTTCCGAAAAAGCCCAGGTGTGAGGAATTGGACGCCCGGTTGGACCAAAAGTTGAGCAAGGGCTCAAAGACCCTCTTGTCAGGTAGGGACGCGCTATATATGCTATGCGGACTATGGCTGTTCACGACCTGCACATCATCAGTTGGGGCCGTATGGACTACCTGCCGGCCCTGGAGCGCATGCGCCAGCGCCACGCCGACCGGGTGGCCGACCGGGTGGCCGACGCCCTGATCTGCGTGGAGCATCCGCCCACCTTCACCCTGGGCAAGCACGGCCAGCGCGAGAACGTGCTGTTGAGCGACGCCGAGTTGGCGGTGGCCGGCTTCGACCTGCACTGGGTGGAGCGCGGGGGCGATGTCACCTACCATGGCCCCGGCCAGGCGGTGGTCTACCCGGTGGTGGACCTGCGCTCCCGGGGGCTGGGGGTGCGGGCCCTGGTGGAGGCGGTGCAGGAGGCCTGCCTGGCCACGGCGGCGGCCTTTGGGGTGGCCGCGGAGCAGGACCCGGAGCGACCCGGGGCCTGGGTGGCCGGGTGCAAGCTGGCGGCCATCGGCCTGGCGGTGCCGGAGAAGGTGACCATGCACGGCCTGGCCTTCAACGTCTCCACCCGCCTGGAGGATTTCGACTACATCCGGGCCTGCGGCCTGGACGCCCATCCCACCAGCCTGGAGCTGGAGCTGGGCCGGCCGGTGGAGATGGACCAGGTGTTCAAGCAATTGTGCGCCGAGCTGGTCCGGCGGCTGTAACCGCCACGTAACCGCCCCCGGCTTGCCTGGCGGCGGGCTCGTGGATTATATTCGAAAGAGTATCTGACGCCGAAACGGCCGGCCGCGGCCGGGGGGCGGCAGTCCGCCGTTTCGGCCGGAATTAGCGACTTTTGGAGGGCAGCATGAAAAGATTGACCGCAAGCGCGTTAGCCCTGGTGTTGGGCCTGGGGTTGGCCCTGACCGCCGCTCCGCTCTGGGCCGCCGACGAGACCCCGGCCCCGCCCGCCGCGGCGGCGGAGACTCCGGCCCCGGTGGCCGCGGCGACCCCGGCCCCGGCCCCGGACGCGTCCAAGATCATCACCCCGCAGATGCCGGCCCAGGTCAAGGCCGCCATCGAGAAAAGCCTGGCCGATCCCGCCCAGGGCCAGAAGACCCAGGAGGCGGTGGCCCAGGGCTCGCAGAAACGCGGCGAGCGCCCCGGATTCCTGGGCATCCCCGGCGCGCCCGACCCCAGCCTGGTCTTCGGCTTCCTCTGGGCGGTCTGGGTGGGCTGGATTTTCTCCACCGTGGGCGCCTTCGGCGGCGTGATGGCCGGCGTGGGCCACATGAGCGTCTTCGGCCTGGGCGAGTACGCCTCGACCTTTGGCAAGGGCCATCCGGTCAACAAGTTCCTCACCGACTCCATCCGGGTTTCCAACCAGTGGCTGGTGGGCCTGTCCTCCATCATCACCAGCTACAACTATCATAAGATGGGCCGGCTGGTGCTGCCCCTGGCCCTGTGCCTGGCGGTGGGGTCGGTGGCCGGGGCCTACCTGATCCCGGAGCTGACCGCCGGCAAGGTGAGCTTCAAGCAGTACCAGGGCTGGTTCGGTCTCTGCGTGCTGCTCCTGGGCTGCATCATCTTCTACGAGACCACGCCCAAGGGCCAGCTTTCCAAGAAAAAAGCCAAGGAAGCCGCGGACATCTTCGAGCAGCAGCGCAAGCAGTCCGGCGGCGCCTCCTGCAAGCTGGAAACCACCCAGGGCTCCTTCGGCCCCTTCTACATCAGCCTGGCCCTGGTGGTCCTGGGCGCCGGCATCGGCAGCCTGGGCAAGACCTGGTTCGCCGGCTCCCATTTCGTGGCCTATGTCCTGGTGGGCCTGGGGGCGCTGATGGGCCTGGCGGTGGGCTTCAGCCAGCGCGGGCGCATCGCCTTCTGCTTCGGCAGCATCGAGTTCAAGTTCCAGGCCGGCATCCCGGTGGTGGGCGGCCTGGTCATCGCCGCCCTGTCGGCCTTCCTGGGCGTGGGCGGCGGCTTCCTCTACGTCCCCTTCCTCACCTCGGTGGCCGGCCTGCCCATGTTCCTGGTGGCCGGCACCAGCGCCCTGGCGGTGTTGGTCTCCATGACCACCAGCATCGGCTCGTTCATGGTGGGCCAGGGCGTGGGCGTGGAGTGGGGCTTCATCGGCATGGAGCTGGTGGGCGTCTTCGTGGGCTCCATGATCGGCCCCCGCACCTCCAAGTACATCCCCGACATCTGGCTCAAGCGCCTGTTCGTGGTGCTGGCCCTGTACGTGGGCGTTGGCTATTTCCTGCGTGGTTTCTTCGACTTCCGCCTGCCGGGGGTCTAGGCTCCAGGGATGGTCCGCGCGCCCCCCGTCCCCGCCCGGGACGGGGGGCGCGCTTTTGGGGGCGGCTTGCGCGGAGGATGGGGCATGACGGACCTGGGCGGGGAGGGAGCGCGCTGGCTGGCCTGGCTGGACGCCGGGCTCATCGCGCCCTACCGTTGGTTGACCGATCCGGTCTGGGGCTGGTGGCTGGGGACCCTGGTCCTGGCGGGCTGGGCCACCCTGCTGGGCGGCCTGACCTCCGGCCTGGCCCGGCGGGTGAACCGCGCCCACCTGGCCGGCCTGGAGCGGGAGATGCAAGACCGCAACTCCCAGGCCATGGCCGCCCTGGCCGCCGGGGACAAGCCCGCCTACAAGGCCCTGAACAAGGAGGCCAACGACGCCTTTGGCAAGCTCTTCTTCCTCCGGGCGGCCATGGGCGCGGCCAGCCTCTGGCCGGCCTTCCTGGCCGTGGCCTGGCTCCAGCCCCGTTTCGGCGAACTGGCCATTCCGCTGCCGCTCTCACCCTGGGGGATCGGGTGTGCGCCGGGGTTCTTGATATGTTACTTGATCGTTAGGCTTGTTATTCACTATGTAAAAAAGAAAAGTCCAAGTAAAACCCAGTTGGGATAAGCCAAACTCGGAGTCCATGAGTGAACAGACGCATAAATAAAAGGTGAAAACAATTCATCTGTATCTACTATGGCTTTATGGAATGCGGCAAAATTGTCACATCGATTTTGTGTTGACGTGACATTAGGTTGAATGCTAGTTTCACAACTGAACCAGGTCGATCTTTTAAGGGTTTGGGTCGGCCTGGTCCATGGCCAGGAGGGTTGGCGCCCCCTGGCCGAGCCTTGGTGGCGGGATCTGGGGTGCGACCGCGACCAAGTGAGGGAAGGCGGCGGGCGCTCCTTAACCGGAGCGCCCGCGTCACGCAGCTGGTATTTGCTAGAAAAGGAAAGAGGGAAGCTAATGAAGAAGCTGTTTGCAATTCTGGCGGCGGTGGCGCTGCTGGGCCTGGCGATGCCGGTCCTGGCCGCTGACGCCCCCGGCGCCAACGTCGTGGTCGGCGGCCGCATGCTGACCGACGTCGGCTACCAGAGCCTGACCAAAGAGCTGACCAGCAACAAGAAGGAAGACGTGGGCACCTCCTTCGTCAACCTGGCCGGTCACTCCTACCTGCACGCCAAGTTCACCAGCGCCGACAAGTCCACCGGTGGCTTCGTCGAGCTGGGCCTCTCCTCCAAGCAGGGCAACAGCGAAGGCGTCAGCCTGCGTTACGCCTACGGCTGGTGGAAGATGGGCAACTGCAAGCTGGTCGCCGGTCACATCGACGGCTGGATCGGCACCCTGAAGCACGCCCCCAAGCAGTACCTGGGCCTGAGCCAGTCCGCCAAGCTGCTGATGTCCAACTGGGGCTACATCTACTCCGGTCGTCATCCCCAGGCCCGGTTTGAGTGGATGAAGGACAACATGGGCTTCTCCCTGGCCGTGGTGCAGCCCCTGGACGAGCTGACCCCGCAGCAGACCTACGGTCTGGCCCAGGGCTCCACCGCCCTGCCCAGCACCGTCGACGTCTACAGCACCATTCCCCGCTTCGACCTGGCCGCCCAGTTCACCTTCGGCGGTCTGTGGATCGGCCCCGGCATCGGCTGGTCGCAGTTCCGCATCGAAAAGGGCTACAACAGCATGAAGGATGACACCGTCACCTCCTTCGTCGCCATCCTGCCCGTGAAGTTCACCATGGGACCCTTCACCGCCAAGGCCGAGGTCCACTGGGGCCAGAACAACGAGTACGACTGGAACGGCATCAACAGCGGTCTGAAGACCCTGCCCCGCTCCGTGGCCTACCGCAAGGCTGACGGCGCCATCGAGGACACCCGCAACGTGGGTGGCTTCCTGGCCCTGGAGTACAACCTGACCAGCGCCCTGCAGGCCACTGCCGGTTACGGCATTGAGTACCTGCAGAATGACGCCTGGAAGAAGGACGCCGGCTACCAGAACGACGACTACCGTCGCCAGATGTTCTTCGTGGCCTTCCCCTACACCATCACCAAGAACTTCTCGATCCACCCCGAGTTCAACTACTACAACTACGGCGACGCGGTCACCAACAATGCCGACAACGGCAACGAGTGGATGCTGGGCCTCCAGTTCCGCTTCGTCTTCTAGTCGCCTGACCCTGTCCTGAAGCACCCCACGCGGGCCGGAGGTTCTCCTCCGGCCCGCTCTCTTTTCCACCTCCCGCCAGCCAGGCTTGTCCGGGCTTGGCGGGGCGTGCTAATAATAAAGATGTAACGCAATAATCATCTTCCCGAAATCGCAGTCGCCACCGCCCCGAACCCCACGGCGGCCGCCCCAGGGCGCCGGCCTGCCCGGAAAGGTGAGTCATGCTGTTCCGCAAGTCGTTGCTACTGCTGCTTGTATTGGGTTTGTCCCTTCCCATGGCCGGGGCGGCCCTGGCCAGCGGACAGGCCCCGGCCCCCCTGGTCAGCCTCCAGGCCCGCCTGCTCACCGACCTGGGCTACCATCATCTGGACGCCGAGCAGACCGCCAACCAGCGCGAGGCGGTGACCGGCGCCTATCTCAACCTGGCGGCCAACTCCTACCTGCGGGCCACCTTCACCAGCCCGGACCAGGTGGCCGGCGGCCTGGTGGAGCTGGGGCTCAACTCCAAGCTGGGCAACGCCGAGGCCACCACCCTGCGCTACGCCTATGGCTGGTGGCGCTCCGGGCCTTTCCGCCTGTTGGCCGGCCAGGACGAGGGCTGGCTGGGCGGGGTCAGGCACGCGCCCAAGCAGTTCCTGGGCACCAGCCAGAGCGGCAAGCTCTACCTCTGCGAGTGGGGCCTGCTCTATTCCGGCCGCCAACCCCAGGTCCGCCTGGAGTACAACCGCGAGGCCTGGGCGGTCTCCCTGGGCCTGGTCTCGCCCCTGGCCGAGCTGACCCCCCAACAGAGCGGCGGGGTCGCCACCGGCTCCCAGGCCCTGCCCGGCACGGTGGACATCTATGACTACCTGCCCCGCCTGGACCTGGCCTTCCAGTTCACCTTCGGCGGCCTCTGGTTGGGACCGGGGGTGGGCTGGGTGCAGCACCGCCTGGAGAACGCCCCGGGGCGCGACGACAGTTTCAGCAGTTGGGCCGCCATCCTGCCCTTCAAGTTCGCCCACGGCCCCCTGACCCTCAAGGGCGAGGTCCACTGGGCCCAGAACAACGACTACGAGTGGTCGGGCAACGTGCTCTCCAGCCTGCGGGGCCTGCCCCGGGCGGTGATCTTCCTCCAGCCCGACGGGGCCATCTCCGACACCCGCCAGGTGGGCGGCTTCCTGGCCCTGGAGTACAAGCTCACCAGCAAGTGGGAGGTCACCGCCGGCCTGGGCCTGGAGCAGCTGAGCAACGACGCCTGGAAGGACAGCGCCCACTACGCCGAGGACTCCTACACCCGGCGGGCCATCTTCTTCGCCATTCCCTACCAGGTGACGCCCAACTTCGGCATCCACCCCGAGCTGGGCCTGTATGACTATGGCGACAACATCAGGACCGGCCAGGCCTTTGGCGACGAGTGGCTGGCCGGGGTGCAGTTCCGCTGGATCTTCTAGCCGACTTCCGGCCCGGCGGACGGGGGGCGTTCGCCGGGCCGGCCCCTCCGGGCCGCGCCTGGCTGGTGAAGCCTAGGCAATGGCTACTAAATGCCGTATTAAATATAGGTATTTTTCACATTCTGGAAACGCTCCCCTTGACAACCCGCGCGCTTTGCCATACACAAGTCTGACCCGCTGCGTATCCGGGGCGATCCGGGCCCTGGCAGGCGGGTTGTTTCGCTGGGGAAAAAAATAGTTGGTTCCCGGCGGCCAGGGGCCAGGGGTGGGTCCCGCCCCCGACCGCCGGAGCAAGTTGCGCGGGCTCCAGGATCGGCCCGCGACGCGGGGTCTGGCCGGCCTATGGGAGGACGGCCCCGCGCGGATGCATAAGGTGGTCCTGGCATCAAGGACAAGGAGCAAGGAAATGAAGAAGGTCTCTCTGTTGGCGCCCGGGCCCACCCCGGTGCCCCCCCGGACCCTGCTGGCCATGGCCCAGCCCCTCATCCACCACCGGTCCGCCGACTTCCAGGAGGTCATCGGTCAGGTGCGGGCCGGCCTGAAGAAGATCTACCAGACCGCCAACGAGGTCCTGATCTTCTGTAGCAGCGGCACCGGAGCCATGGAGAGCGCCGTCACCAACCTGCTCAGCCCCGGCGACAAGGCCATCGCCATCCGCGGCGGCAAGTTCGGCGAGCGCTGGTCCCTGCTGCTGGAGGCCTACGGCTGCCAGCCGGTGAACGTGGACGTGCCCTGGGGCCAGGCCGTGGACCCGGCCCAGGTGGAGGCCCTGTTGAAGGCCGATCCCACCATCAAGGCGGTCTATGTCCAGGCCCTGGAGACCAGCACCGGCGTGGACCATCCCATCCAGGCCCTGGCGAGCGTCACCAAGAACACCGACGCGGTGCTGGTGGTGGACGCGGTCAGCGCGCTGGGCGCCTACTCCATCCCCACCGACCAGTGGGGCCTGGACGTGGTGGTCAGCGGCTCCCAGAAGGCCCTGATGATGCCTCCGGGGCTGGCCTTCGTCTCCATCGGCCCCAAGGCCCTGAACCTGATGAAGAAATCCACCCTGCCCAAGTTCTACTTCTCCTGGGCCAAGGAGCTGAAGAACCAGGTCGAGAACAAGGGCGCCTTCACCTCGCCGGTGACCCTGTTCATGGGCATGCTGGACATCTTCAAGCTCATCGACGAGGTGGGCCTGGAAAACATCTTCGCCGAGACGGCGGTCCGCTCCCAGGCCTTCAAGGCCGCGGTGGCGGCCTGGGGCCTGGAGCTCTACTCCAAGCAGCGCCCCTCCACCGCCCTGACCGCCGTGCAGTGCCCGGCGGGCATCGACGGCCAGAAGGTGGTGAAGTGGCTGAAGGAAAAGTACGCCATCTACATCGCCGGCGGCCAGGACCAGGCCAAGGGTCAGATCTTCCGGGTGGCCCACATGGGCTACATCAACGAGTTCGACACCCTCCAGGCCATCAGCGCCATCGAGATGGCCCTGAAGGGCCTGGGCCACTCCTTCGAGATGGGCAGCGGCGTGGCCGCGGCCCAGAAGATTTTCGGGGAGGCGTAAACCATGGCCATGAAGATATTGATCAGCGATCCCCTGGCCAAGGAGGGGGTCGAGATTTTCAAGAACGAGGGCTTCGAGGTGGAGGTCAACACCGGCCTCTCCCCCGAGGACCTGAAAAAGGCCATCCAGGGCGCGGCCGGGCTGGTGATCCGCTCGGCCACCAAGGTCACCGCCGATCTCTTGGCGGCGGCCGACACCCTGAAGGTGGTGGGCCGGGCCGGCACCGGCCTGGACAACGTTGACATCCCGGCCGCCACGGCCAAGGGCGTCATCGTCATGAACACCCCCGGCCAGAACAGCAACGCCGCCGCGGAGTTGGCCATGGGCCACATCTTCGCCCTCTCGCGCTTCATCGCCCGCGGCCACCGCGGGGTCAAGGAAGGCAAGTGGGAGAAGAAGCAGCTCCGGGGCCGCGAGCTCAAGGGCAAGACCCTGGGCATCCTGGGCCTGGGCAACATCGGCCGCATTTTGGCGGAGTTGGGCCATGGCGTGAAGATGAACGTCATCGGCTTCGACCCCTTCCTCTCCGCCGACGACATCCAGGCCCGGGGGGCCGAGCCGGTCAGCTTCGAGGATCTGCTGGCCCGCTCCGATTATCTGTCCATCCACGTGCCCAAGACCAAGGAGACGGCCGGTCTCTTCAACGCCGCCAACCTGGCCAAGATGAAGGACGGGGCCTATCTGATCAACTGCGCCCGGGGCGGCATCGTGGACGAGGCGGCCCTGTGCGACGCCCTGGCCAGCGGCAAGCTCTCCGGCGCGGCCCTGGACGTCTTCGAGCGGGAGCCCCTGCCCGCCGACAGCCGCATCATGTTCGCCGACGACCTGGTCTGCACCCCCCACCTGGGGGCCAACACCCACGAGGCCCAGGTCAACGTGGCCATCGCCGTGGCCCAGCAGATGAGCAAGTACCTCAAGACCGGCGTGGCCGACTTCGCAGTCAACGCGCCGAAGTAGGCAGAGAAGACAACGGGGGAAACCCTTTTGTGGACAAAAGGGTTTCCCCCGCGCCCCCTTCCCAAAAAACTTCGCGGCCCCTGGCTGAAAGCCAGGGGCCGATCTGTTTAAGCGGGGCCTTGCCGGTTGCATGGGCGCTGGCGAGAATCTATAGTTGGAATGATACGATGCCGGGCGGGTTTTGGCCTGGCCGGACAACATATTCGGGAGGCTGGCGATGAGCGAGCAGGATCAGGGCTTCACCGTAAAGGACCGTCGCATCTTCAGCGACGACGGATCCACCCGCGCCGAGGAGCCGGCCTCGGCCCAGCCCGAGGCCTCGGCCCCCCGCCCCGAGAGACCCGCGCCCGCCGAGGAGCCGGAGCCGGCCCCGCGGCCCGAGGAGGCCCAGCGGGAGCGGTTCCGCCTGCCCCCGGTGGATTTCTCCGGCCTGATCCTCTCCCTTTCCCACGCCGCCGCCCTGCACCTGGGCCTGCTGCCGGACGAGGAGGGGCAACCCCGCCTGGAGCCGGCCCTGGCCCGGCACACCATCGACACCATCGCCATGCTCAAGGAAAAGACCCAGGGCAACCTGACCCCGGACGAGGAGCGCCTGATCACCGGCGTGCTGACCGAACTGCGCCTGGCCTTTGTCCAGGCCAACAAATAAGGTCCCCCGGACCGCGCAAGGATGGCTGCCATGACCCAGATTTCGCGCGCCCGACGCTGCACCGTCTGCCTGGCCCTCCTGGCCGGGCTGGCGCTGCTCCTGGCCTCGGCCCCGCCGGCCAGGGCCCAGGCCCGGCCCGACAGCTTCGCCGACCTGGTGGTCCAGGTCTCCCCGGCGGTGGTCAACATCCGCACCGTCAAGATCATCAAGCGCGGCCCCAGCCAGGACTTCTTCCAGTTCCACGGCCGGGGCGGGAGCGGCGACCAGGGCGGCGACCAGGGCGAGGAGATGCCCGACCTGCACGAGTTCTTCCGCCGCTTCTTCGGCGGCCCCGGCGGCCCGGGGATGCCCGGCGGCCAGGGCAACAAGGGCGGGGAGTTCAAGCAGCGCTCCCTGGGCAGCGGGGTGTTCATCGATCCCCAGGGCTACCTGCTGACCAACAACCATGTCATCTCCGAGGCCGACGAGATCGTGGTGGTGCTCAAGGACGGCCAGGAGATCAAGGCCGAGATCGTGGGCCGGGACAAGAAGACCGACCTGGCCCTGCTCAAGGTCAAGGTCAAGCAGGAGCTGACCTTCCTGCCCCTGGGCAACTCCGACGAGATGCGGGTGGGCGACTGGGTCCTGGCGGTGGGCAATCCCTTTGGCCTGGAGAACACCGTCACCGCCGGCATCATCAGCGCCAAGGGCCGCATCATCGGGGCCGGCCCCTACGACGACTTCATCCAGACCGACGCCAGCATCAACCCCGGCAACAGCGGCGGCCCCCTGATCAACCTCAAGGGCGAGGTGGTGGGCATCAACACCGCCATCGTGGCCCAGGGCCAGGGCATCGGCTTCGCCATCCCGGTCAACCTGGCCCGCGAGGTCATGACCCAACTGCGCACCACCGGCAAGGTGACCCGGGGCTGGCTGGGGGTCTACATCCAGCCGGTGACCAAGGAGCTGGCCGAGAAGTTCAAGCTGGAGGGCACCGACGGGGTCCTGGTGGCCGACGTGGTCAAGGACGGCCCGGCGGACAAGGCCGGCATCCAGCGCGGCGACGTGATCGTGGAGTTCGAGGGCAAGCCCCTGAAGGACTGGCATTCCCTGCCCCGCCTGGTGGCCGAGACCGCGGTGGGCAAGGAGGTCAAGCTCAAGGTGATGCGCGAGGGTCGCTCCCGGCCGCTGACCGCCATCGTCGGGGAGCTGAAGGACGAGCAGCAGATCGGAAGAGCACACGTCTGAACTCCAGTCACGGCTACATCTC
>CALERA010000005.1 GCA_937908275.1 uncultured Desulfarculaceae bacterium
GCCCAGCAGGGTGGCGTAAAAGGGGCAGGAAACCCCGGTGCTCACCGCGCTGAGCACCAGCGCCGCCAAGGCCCACTCCGGCCAGAGCCAACGAAATAGCGCCCACACCGCCAGGGGCAGGACCACCAGCTTGACCAGGGACCAGACCGCCACCTCCAGCCAGGAGCCTGGCTGGGGGCGGAGCAGGGCCGACAGGTCCAGGCGCAGGAAGCTGAGGAACAGCAAGCCCATCAGGAAGTAGGGCGTCAGGTCCTTGAAGCGCTCGGCGGTTTCGGGAATGAACACACCCAGGAACATGCCACCCAGGGTGGCGAGAACCAGGATCAGGTCGCGTAGACGCATGGAGTAGAACCTCGTTTACTCGGGCCGACGGGAAGCGCCAGGGATTATAGCACGGGGGCGGGAGCCGGTCCGCCGACCCGGTTCCCTGGCGGGGCGGGGTTGGCTATAATGGGCCAGCCCCCGGCCAGGCCAGGCCGGAACTCATCCGGGAGGAACCCATGCCGCAAGCCATCGTGATCGATCTGGGGTCCATCAAGCTGACGGGCCAGTTCAACGACACCAAGGCCGGCCGGGCCCTGGCCAGCCGGTTGCCCTTCAACCTCGGCCTCAGCCGCTGGGGCGAGGAATATTATGGCAACGCCGACCAGGACCTGGGCCGGCACGGCGAGGCCGGCCGCGAGGTGATGGCCATCGGCGAATTGGGCTATCACGACGAGACCGGCTGGTTCTGCATCTTTTTCGGCCCCACCCCGGCCAGTCATGGCGACGAGCCCCGGGCGGCGGTGAACCTGCAACCGGTGGGCCTGGTGGAGGGCGACTGGGCGGCGGTGAAAAAGTTGGGCGGCCGGGTGCGGGCCACGGTCAGCGCGGCCTAGCCAGGACCAGCCGGGTAATTGGGTTGGAGGTTTTTTTACGGTAAAATATAGGTGATTGCTCCGCGTTGGCCCGTCATGGTGTGAAACAACCAACCGCTGGAAATAAAAATGGAAACCATCAAGCCGCCCGCTCCCCACGCCACCACCGAGGTCAACATCAGCGGACTGCCCGTGCGTTTGTGGTGGAAACTGCTGGAAACCGCCCAGCACCGCGGAGTCAGCGTCAATTACCTGGTATTAAGCATCCTGGCCCAGGCGGTGGATTTCAACCACCAGGGCGAGAGCTACGATTTGGTGGTGCACGAGATCGCCTCCTGCCTGGAAGATAAATGCTGAGGCGATCCTAGCGCCCCAGCCATCCCCCCAAAAAGCGACCCCCGGCCATTGGCCGGGGGTGAACCGCCGCGCGCGGCGGCACGGAACGCCGCGGTTCTACTCGGGCTTGGTGGCCATCACCGCGATGGTGGTGACGATCGACCAGAAGAAGGCGGCCACGCAGGCGCCCCAGATCACACCCAACATAATGACTCCTCCCACCCTCGGGTACTGGTTCCTCTGCCGGGGCATGATAGTACAGCCGGCGGGGAATGCCAACGCCTTTTTGCGGGTGGCGTTAACTCCGGCCGGATTTGTTAGCCCAAGTTAACGTCAGCGGGAAAACGTTAACGCCATGTTTCGCCAGTTAACCGCTGGGAATCACGGTATCCAGCCTATATCACCAGCAATAACAGATCATTGATCGTAATTTTCCGGGATGCCGCCAGGGCGGCGGTGGGGACTGGCCCTGCCATGTTGGTCACGGCGCGGTGGCGCCATGAGTCTTGGGTCTGAGTGTCACGTTAACGCCAGGCGGCGGAAACACCGGCGCTCTCCGCGCAAATATCATTGAAATAACACATTAAAAAGTAATTGTTCCATTTGGTACGCCGGTTGCTATCCCCCCAGGGCGAGCCAAGCAACCCAAACGGTCGGCGATGCCCGGCCCCGACTTTTGCCAATCTGGAGGAAGGCATGTTCAAGCGCAGCTTCACCCTGGTGATCGCCCTGGCCATCCTGGCCGGCAGCCTGGGCCTGGCCCTGGCCGGCGACGGCAACGCCCGCAAGGGCAAGTACTTGTTCCGCAAGAACTGCCGCGCCTGCCACCTGGAGAATGGCAAGGCCAAGGACCTGAGCCCCATGGACCTGACCCAGGCCCAGTGGCAGAAGACCTTCGCCGATCCTTCCAAGCTGGCCTGCAAAGACGAGTTCGCCAAGCTGAGCAAGGACGATCTCAACGACATCATGACCTACATGGTCGAGGGGGCCAAGGATTCGCCCACCCCGGCCAAGTGCAAGTAGCGGGACTCCGGGCCGGATCGCCTCCGGCCCGGACCCCGGCCCAAGCGGCGGAGGTCTGGTCATGGCCAGCAAGCAGTTCATGGTGTCCCGGCGCGGTTTCCTCAAGCTGGGAGTCGGCGCGGCGGCGACCGCCACGGCGGGGGGCCTGCTCAAGGCCCGGCCGGCGGGGGCCCAAGGCGGACTCAAACCCGGCTTCGAGAGCAAGTTCACCGTCTGCGACATGTGCTTCAACAAGTGCAGCGCCATCGCCCGGGTCGGCGACGGGGTGGTGCGCAAGCTGGACCCCAACCCCAAGTTTTTGAAATCCCGCGGCATGCTCTGCGCCAAGGGCAACGCCGGGCTGCACCAGCTCTACGATCCCAACCGCTTGAAGTACCCGTTGCTGCGGGTGGGCGAGCGCGGCCAGGGCCAGTTCAGGCGCATCTCCTGGTCGGAGGCCCTGGACCTGGCGGCGGCCAAAATGGGGGCCATCGCCAAGGAGTACACCCGCTGCGGGATGCTGTTCATGGCCGGGGCGGACATGCAGAGCACCTTCGTGCACCGCTTTGCCGAGGCCTTCGGCTCCTACAACGTCATCAGTCACGAGTCCAACTGCCTGCTGAGCAACAACCGCGCGTTCTTGGACACTTTTGGCGAGGTGCCCATCCCCGACGTGCTCAACAGCAAGTACATCCTGATGGCCGGGGCCAACCGCTTCGAGTCCCTGGTGACCCCGGACAGCATCGACCTGATGACCACCCTGCGCGAGCACGGCTGCAAGCTGGTGGTGCTGGACCCGCGCTACACCAAGACCGCCGCCCTGGCCAACGAGTATCACGCCATCCGGCCGGGGACCGACCTGGCCCTGATGCTGGCCCTGATGCACGTGCTGATCAACGAGGGTCTCTACGACAAGCAGTTCGTGGCCGAGAAGACCTACGGCCTGGAACAGTTGCGGACCCATGTGCAGTCATACAGCCCTGAATGGGCCGCCGGCCAGACCGACATCCCGGCCGAGGCCATCCGGCGCATGGCCCGGGAGCTGGCCGCGGCCGCCCCGGCGGCCATGGTCTATCCCGGCCGGCGCAGCTCCGACTACGCCAACTCCACCCAGATCCGGCGCGGCTTCGCCATGGTCAACGCCCTGCTGGGCAACTGGGACCGCCCCGGCGGGCTCACCGCCGCGCGGGTGGTGGGCCTGAAGGGCGGCATCCCCCTGGAGGCCCCGTTCTACGAGGACAACCCGCCGGAGCGGGTGGATTCGGGCCAGGCCCGGCTGATGTTCGAGGAAGAGGGCTCCTTCAAGCTGACCCGCGACGCGGCGCTCAAGGGTGAGCCCTACCCCATCAAGGGCTTCTTCGCCTACCACGTCAATCCCATGCAGACCGGGGCCAACCGCAGGAAGACCATCGCAATGCTCAACCAGATGGACTTCGTGATGGTGATGGACGTGGCCATGACCGACACCGCCTGGATGGCCGACCTGGTGCTGCCCAGCCAGACCTACCTGGAGCGTCTGGATCCGGCCAGCGCCCAGCAGGGCTCCTCGGCCTGCGCCTGCGTGGTGCAGCGCGATCCGGTGGCGCCGGCCATGTTCGAGGCCCAGCCGGTCTTCTTCGTGGTCCAGGAGCTGGCCAAGCGTCTGGAGCTGGGCGAGCACTTCGACTTCACGGTGGAGGAGTTCCGGGCCGCCCAGTTGGCCGACCTGCCCGACGCCCCCCAGGCCCTGGCCGAGGACGGGGTCTACTACAACCCCAGCCGGCTCTATGGGGTCTACGAGGGCAAGATCTACAAGACCAAGAGCCACAAGATCGAGCTTTTCAACCAACGCTACGCCGAGGCCGGCCTGGACCCGATGCCGGTCTACACCGCGCCGGCCCAGCCTCCGGCCGGCCAGTTCCGCCTGGTGGTGGGGCGCAACGCCCTGATCACCCAGAGCAGCAGCACCAGCAACGCGCTGCTCCTTCAGATGCAGCCGGACAACGACCTCTGGATCCACCCCGATTCGGCGGCCAGGCTGGGGGTCAAGGCCGGGCAGAGGGTGGCGGTGACCAGCCCCGCCGGCCAGCAGGTCCTCACCGCCCGGGTGACCCACGAGACCCGGCCGGACACGGTCTACATGCACACCGGCTTCGGGGTGATGAGCAGGGAGCTGGCCGCCTACGGACGCGGCGGCTGCATCGCCGCGGTGTTGGTGGACGCGGTGGACGAGATCAGCGGCAACATGGCCATGCACGAGACTTTCGTGCAGGTGGCCGCCGCCTAGGAGCAAGGAGACGACCATGGCCGTGAAACTGGGCATGGTGATCGACGCCGCCAGTTGCATCGACTGCAAGGGCTGCCAGGCCGCCTGCAAGGTGGCCAACCAGGTGCCGGATGGCCACTGGCGCAACTGGATCAAGCGGGGCGACGAGGAAAAGGCCGCCCTGGATCGCCAGGGCCTGCGCTTCCAACCCGGCAACTGCATGCAGTGCGACAAGCCCACCTGCGTGGCGGCCTGCCCCACCGGGGCCACCTACAAGGAGGCCAAGGACGGGGTGGTGCGCATCGACCGCGAGCTGTGCATCGGCTGCGGCCAGTGCCTCGCCGCCTGCCCCTACCAGGCCCGCTATCGTCACCCCCAACTGCGGGTGGCCGACAAGTGCGACTTCTGCGCCGAGCGCCGGGCGGCCGGGCTCCAGCCGGCCTGCGTGGACACCTGCCCCACCAAGGCCCGGGTCTTCGGCGATCTCAACGATCCCGACAGCCCGGCCGGCCGCCTGTTGCGCGGCAAGGCCTCGGTGCAGGTGGTCAACCAGCAATCCAACACCGACCCCAACCTCTATTACCTGGGCGACCCCGGCCCGGCCGATTGGCCGGTGCAGGCCAAGATGCCCACGCCCTGGCAGTTCTGGAAAAGCCTGGGCGGACCGGCCCTGGAGGCCCTGGTGGGGCTCACCGGCCTGGGAGTCATCGCCATGTACGGCCGCCAGTTGATCCTGGGCGATCACGACCAGCCCCCGGAGCACGCCTCCGGCCATCCGGAGGGAGGCGACCATGACCAGCACGCCTGAGGCCAGCCTGCGCCGCCACACCAAGGCCGGCATGTTCATGCATTGGTTCAACGCCGCCTGCTGGCTGTTCCTGCTCTGCACCGGCCTGGGCCTGATCGACAACCCCGAGCTGCGGCCCTTTGGCCCGGGCTATCCCGCCGCGTTGCGGGGCCTGTTCGGCGGCGGCGGCAACCTGCTGCTGGCCCACTGGCTGGCGGCCTTGCTGTGGCTGGCGGTCTGGGCCGGGTTCATTGTTTTCTATCTGACCCGCCACGTCATCCCGTTCCTGCGCCAGGTGGCCGCCATCCAGGTCAGGCGCGACCTGGAATGGATGCTCAAGAAGCAGATCCAGATGATGCTGGGCTACAGGCTGATGGCGGTGTTGGTCAAGCCCCTGGGCTGGGATGGCAGCCTGCCGGAGCAGGAGTATTACAACGCCGGCCAGAAGCTGGCCGCCCAGGGCATCATCGCCGGGGCGTTGGTCCTGGTGGCCACCGGCCTGTTGATGCTGGCCAGCAAGTATCTCCTGGGTCCGGGCTGGGCCAGCCTGGTGCAGTGGAGCATCACCATCCACTACCTGGCGGCCTTGTTCACCACGGTCCTGCTCCTGGTCCACGTCTACATGGCGGCCATCTCCCGCGAGGAGCGGCCGGCCTTCATCAGCATGTTCACCGGCAAGGTGCCGGCGGACTACGCCAAGCATCACCACAAGCTTTGGTATGACCAGGCGGCCGGTGGGGACGCCTAGCGGTTTAAACCCAACCTGAGCGAGCGCGAGGAGGCAGCAGAGAAATGAAATCCCAAACCAGTAAGATGATCACGGTCCTGGCCCTGGCGTTGGCCCTGGCCCTGCCCCTGGTCGGCGCGGCGGGCGCGGCCGAGGAGAAAAGCGCGGCCCAGGCCGCCGGCAGCTTCGAGACCTTCCCGGACCTGGTGGACGCCGCTTTCGTCAAGGCTCTGGTGGACCACAAGCAGGTGGGCCTGTTGATCGATTCCCGGCCCAAGCCCACCAAGTACGACCAGGGTCACATCCCCGGCGCCCTGAGCCTGCCCTTCAGCGCCTGGGAGAAGATGAAGGGCCTGCTGCCGGCCGACAAGGGCGCCCTGGTCGTCTTCTACTGCGAGGGGCTCACCTGCCCCCTGAGCCACAAGTCCGCCTTCGCGGCTAAGAAGATGGGCTACACCAACCTCAAGGTCTACGCCGAGGGTTGGCCGGAGTGGAAAGAGAAGTTCGGCGAGGGCGTGGCCCTGGCCGTGGCCAAGCCCGCCGCCTCCGGCCCGGCCAAGAACCTCAAGGCCGGCAAGCAGGAGGGCAGCCTGGACGCCCAGGCCTTCATGGAGATCATGCAGACCAAGCCCGAGAGCCTCTATCTGGTGGACGTGCGCGACGCCAACGAGGTGGCGGCCGGCAGCATCACCGGCTCGGTGAACCTGACCGTGGACCAGGTGGAGAAGAACCTGGATAAG
Organism: uncultured Desulfarculaceae bacterium; assembly: GCA_937908275.1. Classification (GTDB taxonomy): domain Bacteria; phylum Desulfobacterota; class Desulfarculia; order Desulfarculales; family Desulfarculaceae; genus JACRDC01. The sequence continues at coordinate 6,695 of CALERA010000005.1, forward strand.
CTGCCCAAGGACAAGCCCATCGTGTTTGTCTGCGGCACCGGCGCGCGCAGCGGCGAGGCCTACTATCTGCTCAAGGACAAGCGGCCCGAACTGACCGAGGTCTACTACATCGACGGCGAAATCGAGTTCGCCAAGGACGGCGGCTTCAAGGTGAAGAGCAAGTAGACCCGACCGGTCCAGCGATCAACCACGGGGCGGCCGGGGCCGGAAGGATCCGGCCGCCCCGCTTGTCACGCGGGAGTCCAGGATGACGGCTTGGCTGACCAGACTGGCCCTGACCCTGGCCCTACTGCTGGCCAGTGGCCCGGCCTGGGCCGGATCACAGCCGGAATGGTGGCCGGCCATGGCGGCCGAGGCCGCCCGGGACGGCTACCAACTGACCGACGAGGCCCGGGTGCGGGACCTGCTGGAAAAAACCCCCGCGCCGATCATCCTGGACGTCCGGCCGGATTACGAGTTCGAGCGCGGGCGGCTGCCCGGCGCGGTCAACCTGGAGTTCCACCTGGGCGACCGCCTGGAGCTCAAGCCGGACAAGGCCCGGCTTTTCCGCGAACTCCTGGGGCCGGATCCGAACCGGCCGGTGGTGATCTACTGCCGCAGCTTCCGCTGCCTGCGCAGCGGCATCGCCGCGGCCTGGGCCGCCCGCCTGGGCTACACCCAGGTCCTGCGGCTGCCCAACGGCTACTACGGCTGGCTGGAGTTCACCGGCCAGCCCCTGCCCGACGCCGCCCCGGGCCTGCGGGTGGGCGACGATTTCCCCAGTTGCCGCCTGGTGGTCCTGGACGGCGACGAGGACCGGGCCTACCTGGGCCTGCCCGAGGGGGCCAAGGCCTTCTCCCCCGGGGAGATGAGCCTCGATTACCTGTTGGTGGAGCTGTACCAGGAGCTATGCCTGGGCTGCCTGGAGGCGGTGCCGGAGTACAACCTGCTGGTCAGGGAGATCGCGGCCGACGCCTACCTGCGCGATCGCCTGCGCCTGATCGGCCTGGGGGTGGGCAGCCAGTACCGCGAGGTGCGCCGCTTCCGGCGCGAGCACCAGGTGGCCTTCCCGCTCTTCGCCGACACCAAGCGCGATCTGTTCCATTGCCTGGGCGAGCCGACCCTGCCGGTCTCCTACCTGCTCAAGCGCCAGCCCGGCGGCCGGATGCGGATCAAGGCCATCTTTTCCGGGCCGGTGGGCGACCACGAGATCTTGCTGCGCAGCCTCAAGGCCGCGATGCTGGCCCCGGCGCCTTAAGCTTCCAGGCGGTCGATGACGGCCAGGGCCAGGGCGGCGGCCAGGGCGTAGAAGGGGCAGCCGGGCTGGGTGGCCAGGCGGCCGGCCAGCTCGGACAGCCAGGGCCGCAGCTCCTGGGCGGCGAAGGCCAGGCCCTGGGCCAGGGTGGCGGGTTCGGCCAGGAGGTGGGCCAGGTATTCCAGTTCGGCGGCCAGGTGGTCCGGCGGTTCACCGGCCCGGGCCAGGGTCAGGCCGGCCTCCTCCAGCCGGCGGGCCATGGCCTGGGCCGGCGGCCCCAACAACAGCCCCGGTCCCTGGTAACAGGACTGGTAGGGCGGGGCGGCCACGCCGCCCGGCCGGGCGATGAACAGGGCCACGTGGGCCGGCTCCAACTGGCGGCAGATCGCCGCCGGATCGGGCCGGGCCGCCAGCCAGGCGGCCAACTCCCGGGCCGGGGCGTCGCGGCCGGGACCCAGGGCCGCGGCCAGGTCCTCCAGGGCCGGCAAGGCCCCCCGCAGGTCGCGGCACTGCTCCAGGTCCGGACCCCAGAAGATTTGGGCCAGCCAGACCAGGGCCGGCGCGGCCTGGGCCGGGGTCAGCGGCATGGGTGCGGCGGACATGGTCATTCCCTCCGGACCGCGCGAGTCAGGCCGGTTGCCTCAGGAGCCCTGGCCCTTGGCCTTGATGGCCTGGCGCATCATGGCCACGGCCTGGCGATGCTCCGGGGTGGCCATGGCGGCCTTGAACAACTGGATCTCGTGGCGCATGGTGGTCTCCATGTCGCTCTGCGCGCCCAACTGCATGACTTCCTTGGCCATGGCCACCGCCGGCCGGGGATGGGCCGCGATGGCCCGGGCCAGCTCCAGGGCGGCGGGCAGCAGCTCCTCGGGCTCGGTCACCCGGTTGAGCATGCCCATCTGAAGGGCCTCGGCCGCGTCGAACTGGCGCGCGGTCAGCACCAGCTCCATGGCCCGGCCCAGGCCCACCAGCCGCCCCAGCAGGTGGGCGGAGCCGAACTCCGGGGTGACGCCCACCCGCACGAAGCCAAAGGAGAAGGTGGCGGTGCGGCTGGCCAGGCGCAGGTCGCAGAGCAGGGGCATGGTGGCTCCCCAGCCCACGCCCGGGCCGTTGATGGCCGCGATCAGGGGCTTGGGGAAGTTGTACAGCGCCCGGGGGAAGTCCAGGTCGCCAAAGCGCTCGCGGGCGGCCGGGTCCCGGGAGTCGGCCATGGCCTCGAAATAGGCCAGGTCCGCCCCGGCGCTGAAGGCCCGGCCGGCCCCGGTGACGATCACCGCCGCCACCTGGGGATCGAACTTGGCGTCCTGCAGGGCCGCCAGCATGGCCTCCTTGAGCTCCTCGTTCAGGGCGTTGAGCCGCTCGGGCCGGTTCAGGGTCAGCACCCGCACCGCGCCCTCGTCGCGCACCAGCACCACGCCAGAATTTTCCGCCACCGTCAGTCCTCCAGGATCCGGCCCAGCCGGGCGGCCGCCGCGCGGGCCTCGGCCAGGGTTTGTTTGATGATCTGGGCCGCGGGCAGGACCTCCCGCACCAGGCCCACGCCCTGACCCAGGGCCAGCAGGCCGCCCTCGGGGTCGTCGGCCATCAGGGCGGCCTGGCCCCGCCGGCCGCTGATCATCGGACGCAGCTCCTCAATTCCCGCGCCCCGGGCCTCGGCCGCGGCCACCTCCCGGGCCGGGGCGTTGTCCAGCACCCGGGCGGTGTTTTTCAGCGATTGCATCACCAGGCGGGTGGAGCGCTCGTCGCTGGCCAGCAGGCGCGCCACCACCGCCGGGGGCAAGCCGGTCTCCCGGGCCAGCAGGAAGCGGGTGCCCATCACCACCCCGTCCGCGCCCAGGGCCAGGGCCGCGGCCAGGCCAAAGCCGTCGGCCACGCCCCCGCCCACCACCAGGGGGACGGACAGCTCCGCCGCCGCCCGCCGGGCCAGGACCAGGCTGCCCACCTGGTCCATTCCCGGATGCCCGCCGCACTCCATGCCCACCACCGTCACCGCGTCCACCCCGGCCTTCTGGGCGCTGAGGGCGTGGCGCACCGAGGGGCATTTGTGCAGCACCTTGATGCCGGCCTCCTGGAGGCTGGGCAGGAAGGGTCCCGGCGGCCGACCGGCGGTCTCCACCACCGGCACCGCCTCGGCCACACAGGCCGCGATCCAGCCCTCGGCCGGGTCCGGCCCGGCCAATTCCGGCAACAGGCTTAAGTTGACCGCGAAGGGGCGCTCGCAGATGGCGCGCAGGGCGGCGATCTCCCGGCGCAGCTCGTCGGGGCTGGCGAAGCTCTTGGCGGTGATGACGCCCAGGCCGCCGGCGTTGCTCACCGCCGCGGCCAGGGGCGCGCGGGAAAGCCACTGCATGGCCCCCTGCACGATGGGGGCCTCGATGCCCAGCAGCTCGGTCAGGCGGGTGCGCATGGCTGTTCTCCCTCTCCAGCCGGCGCCCCGCCCCGGGCGGCCTAGCCGCCGGTCAAGACCGGACGACAGGCGGCCAGGTGCTGGCGCGCCCGTTCCGGCTGGCGCAACAGGGCCTCCACCACCAGGGGATCGTAGTAGATCCCGCTCAACTGCACGATCTCGGCCAGGGCGTCGGCAAAGGACTGGGGGCCCTTGTAGGGCCGGGGCTGCATCATGGCCGAAAGGCTGTCGGCCACCGCGATCACCCGCGCGCCCAGGGGGATCTGGTTGCCCGCCAGGCCATGGGGGTAGCCGGAGCCGTCCAGGCGCTCGTGGTGGTGCAGGATGATGTCGGCGATGCCGCCCGGTCCGTTCATTCCCCTGACCGGCCGCACTATATCCGCTCCCATCACCGGATGCAATCTGACAAGCGCCCACTCCTGCGCGTCCAGGGGGCCGGGTTTGTGCAGGATGGCGTCGGGCAGGCCGATCTTGCCGATGTCGTGCAGATGGCCGGCCACGTGGATCAGGCGGGCCACGGCCGGCTCCAGACCCAGTTCCAGGGCCAGGAGCTGGGCCACCTCGGCCACCTCCTCGGAGTGGGAGCGGGTGCAGTGGTCCTTGGCGTCCACCGCATTTCCAAGGGATTCGGCCAGTTGATGGATGGTGTCGGTCAGCTCGGGGCAGAGCTGTAGTCCGGAACAGCCGCTGAGCAGGTCCGGGGCCTCGGAGAGGGGCAGGCTGAAATCCATACGCATTTACCCGTTGGGTTTTCCGGCGTAACGCTTGATAAGACTCTTGCTATCAGTATTTATTGCAAAAAAGACTCAGTGTCAATAAACAGTGCGCGCCGCGTTGTTTGCAGGCAATTTATCCGCGTTTTTTAAGTTGACATCTTTTTGCGGTTCTGCAAAATAGTTACAACGTAGCTATTTTGAAGTCACATCACAACTGCCTGACCGTCGCCCAGCCGGGCGGCGAACGCTCGTGAGGGAGTGAAAATGCGCCTTAAAGGCAAGAAGGCCATCGTCACCGGGGCCTCCCGGGGGGTGGGTGCGGCCGTTGCCCTGGCCTATGGCCGCGAAGGGGCCGACGTGGTGGTGAACTACTCCTCCTCCGAGGGCCCGGCCCTGGAGGTGGTCAAGCAGATCCAGGGCTTCGGCGGCAAGGCCGTGGCGGTCAAGGCCGACGTGGCCCAGGCCGAGGGCTGCCAGGCCCTGGTGGACGCGGCGGTGGGCGACCTGGGCGGGTTGGACATCATCGTCAACAACGCCGGCTTCACCCGCCCGGCCATGCTGCACAAGATGACCGAGCAGCAGTGGGACGAGGTGCTGGGCATCCACCTCAAGGCCGTCTGGCTCCTGTCCAAGGCCGCCCATCCCCAGTTCAGCGCCCAGAACTCCGGCAAGATCATCAACGTCACCAGCGTGGCCGGCGTGGTGGGCACCGTGGGCCAGGTCAACTACTCGGCGGCCAAGGGCGGCGTGATCAGCCTGACCAAGTCCATCGCCCGGGAGATGGCCCGCTTCAACGTCTGCTGCAACGTGCTCTCCCTGGGCATCGTGGCCACCGACATGACCGAGAAGATCCGCAGCGACGAGAAGCTCAAGGACATCTACATGAACCGCATCCTGCTCAAGCGGTTCGCCGAGGCGGACGACATCACCCCGTCCTTCGTCTTCCTGGCCTCCGACCAGGCCAGCTACATCACCGGGCAGCTCATCTGCGTGGACGGCGGCTACGGGATGATCTAACCCCCTGGCCGGGGCGCGCGGCGCGCCGGCCCCAATGACGACGTTAATCGGAAGCGGTTCCGGGAGGAAAACATGGCTGGCGTACCGAGCAAGATCGACACTTGGCAGATGGTGAGCCCCACCACCTACAAGAAGGACGAGAACGGCAAATTCGTGGTGGACGCCCCCGGCAAGCTGGAGCGCACCACCATTCCGGCGCCCGAGCTGGGCGCGGGCGAGGCCCTGGTGGAAGTGGCCGGCTGCGGCGTCTGCCACACCGACCTGAGCTATTTCTATGACGGCGTGCCCACCGTGAGCAAGCCGCCCCTGACCCTGGGCCACGAGATCAGCGGCACCGTGGTGGCCGGTCCCGAGGCCCTGGTGGGCAAGAACGTGATCGTGCCGGCGGTCATGCCCTGCAACGATTGCGCGATCTGCGCCGACGGCCGCGGCAACCGCTGCCTGGCCCAGAAGATGCCCGGCAACTCCCTGGGCATCTACGGCGGCTTCAGCTCCCACATCCCGGTGCCGGCCGGCGATCTCTGCGTGATCAACGAGCTGAAGTTCCCCCTGAGCCACTACGCGGTGGTGGCCGACGCCGCCACCACGCCCTATCAGGCGGCCATGCGCGCCGAGCTGAAGCCCGGCGACCTGGTGGTGGTCACCGGCATCACCGGCGGCGTGGGCGTGTACATGGCCCAGGTGGCCAAGGCCCTGGGGGCCAAGGTGGTGGTGGGCATCGCCCGCAACCAGGCCAAGCTCGACCGGGCCCTGAACTTTGGCGCGGACTACGTGATCAACTCCAAGGGCAAGGATTTCAAGGCCCTGCGCGATGAGTTCTTCGGCATCGCCAAGCAGGCCGGCGTGCCCAAGAACGTGGGCTGGAAGATCTTCGAGTGCACCGGCACCGGCGGCGGCCAGGAGATCGCCCTGGGCCTGCTGTCCTTCCTGGGCAAGCTGATCGTGGTGGGCTTCGGCATGCAGAACAACAGCTACATGCTCAGCAAGCTGATGGCCTTTGACGCCGAGATCATCGGCACCTGGGGCTGCCTGCCCAAGTACTACAACAACGTGCTGGAGATGGTCCAGGACGGCCGGGTGCAGATCGAGCCCTTCCTGGAGGTCAAGCCCATGAGCCAGATCCGGGAGGTCTTCGAGCAGCAGCACAGCGGCCTTTTTGACAAGCGCCAGGTCCTGACCCCGGATTTCTAGGAGCAAGCGCCGGGCGGGGTCGCCCGGCGTCCCCCTACGGGCGCGGCGGCTGATGGCCGTCGCCGCTCCCAGGTTTGAGAAAAACGCAAAGCGCGAAGAGGAGGAGATATGTCTCTCAGTTGGATGCCCAGGGATGACAAGCTGCGCAATCACCAGCTTTTCGGCACCGAGCACTGGGGCAGCGAGGATCAGGCCCCCTGCGTGGTCTACACCAAGAAACCCCTGACCAACCCCGCCACCGGCGCGGTGGTGCCCGAGTTGTACGTGGCCGAGATCCGCCTCAACAATCCCCGCCAGTACAACTCCTACACCACCGAGATGGTCAAGGGCGTCATCGCCGGCTTCTTCGCCGCCAGCGGCGATCGCTCCGTGGTGGCCACCGTCTTCACCGGCACCGGCTTCGACGCCTTCTGCACCGGCGGCAACACCAAGGAGTACAGCGAGTACTACTCCCGCCGTCCCCACGAGTACGGCGAGTACATGGACCTGTTCAACCAGATGGTCGACGCCATCCTGATGTGCAAGAAGCCCACCATCTGCCGGGTCAACGGCATGCGCGTGGCCGGCGGTCAGGAAATCGGCATGGCCTGCGACCTGGCCGTCAGCTCCGACCTGGCCATCTTCGGTCAGGCCGGCGCCCGCCACGGCTCGGCCCCGGACGGCGGCTCCAGCGACTTCCTGCCCTGGATGCTCAACATGGAAGACGCCATGTGGAACTGCGTCTCCTGCGAGATGTGGTCCGCCTACAAGATGAGGGCCAAGAACCTCATCAGCAAGGTCGTCCCGGTGCTCAAGGATGGCGACAAGTTCGTGCGCAACCCCTTGATCGTCACCGACAAGTACGTGGAGAACGGCGAGATCGTCTACGGCGAGTACGTCAAGGGCGAGGCCGCCAAGGAGGCCAAGGCCAAGGTCAAGGAGCTGCCCAAGAGCTTCGATATGCTGGACAAAGAGGTTGAGAAGATCGTCTGGACCTTCGCCAACCTGTTCCCGGGCTGCGTGATGAAGTCCATCGACGGCATCCGGGCCAAGAAGAAGTTCTTCTGGGACCAGGCCAAGCTGCCCAACCGGCATTGGCTGATGGCCAACATGAACTACGAGGCCTTCCTGGGCTTCGGCGCCTTCAACACCAAGAAGATCACTGGCACCGACGTCATCGACTTCCTGAAGTTCCGCCAGTTGATCGCCCAGGGCGCCGCCGCCGACGAGACCACCTTCGAAGCCGTGCTGGGCAAGCCCCAGAGCTAGTAAGACTTGTGGGGGAACCCTTTTTGCTGCGCAAAAATGGTTCCCCCACGCCCCCTCCGAAAA
>CALERA010000006.1 GCA_937908275.1 uncultured Desulfarculaceae bacterium
CCCCCGGCCGGGCGCAGGCTGCGCGAGCTGATGCAGGTCATGGCCCACATCAACGACAAGCTCCTGCACTTTTTCTTCCTGGCCGCGCCGGATTTCCTGCTGGGGCCCGGGGCCGCGCCCAGTGTGCGCAATGTGATGGGCCTGGCCCAGGCCATGCCGGAGCTGACGGCCCAGGTGGTCAAATGGCGTCAGGCCGGGCAGATGATGATCGAGAAGTTCGCGGGCAAGGCCATCCATCCGGTGGCCATGGTGCCCGGCGGTTTCGCCAAGCCCATGCGGGAGAGCGAGCGCCGGGAGATGCTGGCCCAGTGCCGCGAGCAACTGGAGTTCGCCCGCTTCTGCCTGGACTTCGCCAAGAAAAACGTCTTCGCCAAGCTGGACCCGGAGACCTTCGCCCTGGGGGAGATCACCACCGGCTTCCTGGGCCTGGTCAACCCGGCCGATGGCACCCTGGAGCTGCACGCGGGCCGGCTGCGCCTGATGCGGCCCGACGGCCAATATCAGGACTTCGCCCCCCGGGACTACGCCGAGGTGCTGGGCGAGCACGTGGAGCCCTGGTCCCACGGCAAGTTCCCCTACGCCCGGGCCTGGGGCGAGGGTTTCGCCCTGGACCTGGACCAGCCCCGAGGCATCTACCGGGTCAACACCCTGGCCCGGATCAACGTCTGCGAGCGCATCTCCACCCCCCTGGCCCAGGCCGAGTTGGAGGAGTTCCGGCAAAAGTTCGGCCGCCCGGCCCAGTCCACCATGCTCTATCACTGGGCGCGCCTGATCGAACTGGTCTACGCCTGCGAGAAGGTGGTGGAGCTGCTCAGCGAACGGAGCATCACCGACCCCCGGGTGCGAGGCGAGGTCAACCCGGGCGCGGGGCGGGGGGTGGGCTGCGTGGAGGCCCCCCGGGGCAGCCTGATCCACGACTACACCACCGACGCGCAAGGCCTGATCACCCGGGCCAACCTGATCGTGGGCACCACCCACAACCTGGCGCCCATGAACCTGAGCCTGCGGGCCGCGGCCCAGAAGGTGATCAGGTCCGGCCAGGTCAGCGAGGAGGCCCTGAACCGGGTGGAGATGGCGGTGCGGGCCTATGACCCCTGACTCAGCTGCGCCACGCACCGCCTGGACGGCGGGCGAGTGATGACGGTGGAGGTCCGGGACGCCCGGGGACGGCTGCTGGCCGGGGACTCATGCGCCGAATGACCCGGCGCGAGAGGCTGTTTTAAACCCCGGCCGCTTGAGCTAAGCTGGGGCCGTGGGGAGGGTGGCTAACCGGAGGCTTCCGGCCCGCGTGGGGACGCAAGGCGGAGGCGGCGCTCCGGCCATCCCATCATGATCTGGAGGAGAGGAAATGCCCGGCGACAAGCGGCGCACCGAGGTGCGGGCCGAGCGGGTGGACACCAAGTGCGGCTCGGTGGGGCACATGACCGCCGACGAGATCAAGCGGCGCAGCGTGGGCGCGGTGGTCAACCTGACCTGCCCCGAGTGCGGCGAGATCCACCTGACCGAGGAGGACGCCCAGGAGGCGGCCCGGCGCAAGATCTCGGAGACGGCCCGCTATCGGCAGATCAAGGAGGAGGCCGAGGAAGAGGCCTGAGCTTCCCGTCCGACCGTCCATCACGCCACCCCGCCCGGTTTTTGGCCCGGCGGGGTCGGCTATTTTTTGGCCAACAACTCGGCCGCCAACAGGAGGGGGTCGCTGGGTTGCTCGGCCAACAGTTCGGCCAGCCAGGACCGGGTCAGGGGCAGGGCGAAGGCCTCCAGGAAGCCGGCCAGGCCGCTGTCACGATAAACCGCCCGCCCGGCCGGATCGCAGTAGTTGCCCGAGAGCACGCAGCCCAGTTGCTCGCCGCCCTCGGGCCATTGCCGGCCCAACCAGGCTTCGACCTCCTGGCCCGAGGCCACGTGGCGCAGGGGCAGGAGCAGGTCCACGGCCCAGTGCAGGGTCAGGCCGCGGTAGGCGTTGAGGCTGGTGGCCAGTTGGTTGATCTTGACCCGGCCGTCGTGGCTCTCGCGCTCGCCGGCGATGATCGGCGCGCCGCCCAGGGCCAGGGCCAGGGGCAGGCGCAGGGCGTGCAGGTAGAGGTGGCAGCCCACGCAGAAGGTGGCCAGGCCATGGCGGGCCAGCAACTCGCCGGCGAAACGGCCGTTCAGGGCCCGCCAGAGCCGGGGGGAGCCGAAGACCAGCAGGGGGTGCAGGGTGACCTCCTGGGGCAGGCGCTGGCGCAGGCGATTAAGGGCCTCGTCCACCGTGGCCCAGGGGCCGTATTCGCTGCCGGTGTAGACATAGGTGGGCACCAGGTCGCTGAAGCCGCCCTCGGCGGTGGCCTTGAGGGCGGCGGCCACGCTGTCGCGGCCAGCCATCTCCACCACCGCCACCCGGGGCCGGGCGCGCAGGGCGGCCAGGGATTGCGGCGGCAACTGCCAGGCGGGCAGGGGCCAGACCAGCTCCGGCTTGTCCCGGAACAGGTCCGCCAAGGCCTGGGCGCGCTCGGGCATCAAGACACCTCCAGGGCCAGGTCCGGGCCAGGATAAAAAGGCAGGTCGCGGGGGTCGTCGCGCAGACCCACCAGCTTGGCCCGGTCCAGCAGGGCCAGGATGGTCTGCATGAACTCCCGCCCCCGCAACAAACCCAAGGCCCCGGCCGCGCAGGACACCTCGTCGAAGCGTTCCACCGGGTCGCGCCAGACCCCGGGGCCAGCCAGCAACAGGGGCGAGGGCTCGCCGGAGTGAATAAGCTCCCCGGCCGAGGGCGTGGCGTGGTCGCCGGTGACCGCCACCAGCAGATCGTCGCGCCGGGCCAGCAGCTCGGGCAGGCTGGCCAGGCCCCGATCAATGGCGGTGATCACCGAGGCCTTCAAGCGGGGGGCCTTCTGGTGGGCCGCCTCGTCCGGGGCCTTGGTGTGCAGGTGGACCAGGTCCCGGCCCTGGTCCAGGCGGGTCAGGGCCAGCTCCAGCTTGGCCGCCACCTCGCGGCCGGGATCGTGGTCCTCGGGCATCAGCAGGGCCTCGGCCCCCATGAACTCGAACAGGCCGCGATAGATCGGGGCCGAGGACAGGCTCAGGACCTCCAGGCCCCAGGCCTGGCGCAGGGAGGGAACCTGGGTGCGGCGGCCGGCCCGCTGGGTCAGGACCCCGTTCACCGCCGGCCGGCCGGCCAGGCGGCGCTCGCGGTTCAGGGGATGGGGGGCCAGGGTGGCGTGGGCGAAGCGCAGATAATCCGCCAAAAGCGCGGCGGTGTGCCGGGCCTGGGAGTGGTCCTCACAGCCGGCCCAGGGCCGGGGGGCTTGCAGGGGTCGGCCGGGCAGCATGGGGTCGCTGTCGGTGATCCGGGG
>CALERA010000007.1 GCA_937908275.1 uncultured Desulfarculaceae bacterium
TCTATCCCGCCATGCCCATCCGCCAGGAGGGCAGCATCTGGATCGGCGATCCCGAAAAACTGGAGGGGTTTTACAAGGACCTGGCCGCCGGGGACACGGAGAAGTGGCTGTAAATGAATTATGTAGGAGTAACTAAACCACCTGCGGCCGCAGCCTGGAAACCGCCCTCGATGAATGCCACGACGACATGGTCTGTAGTGAGAGCCTCAGCAATGCGGGGGTGGCTTCGGCCGAGGACGATGCCCGGGCCATATGATCCGCGTTGTGGCCAGAATTGGCTGCTTGCCGCCCGGACGGTCGGCCTCAAACAAGGCCGGGTTTCTGGAATTTACTTGTCCTTGCCTCCGCGGTGGTGTGACAATCCCCACCGTGAGTGGCGCGCCCGCGCAAGATAGGCAGGGTGTGGTCTTGGGGTTAGGGGCCGACTACGTAGGCCTTGGCTCCTTCCGGACCGGAGGTTAAGGACAGGCGTGACCGCGGCGCACTCAACCAAATCGCTGGGCCGCGGATTTGCCGCCCTGACATTCCTGGCGGTCCTGGTGCTGCTTGCTGTCGCCTGGCAGCCCTGCTTCGCCGGAGTCCAGCCCGACCAGGTGCTTTGGCTCACGCCCCAGCAGGATCGTTTCTCCCTGACCTCGCATCTCCAAATCTTGGAAGACCCCACCGGCCGCTTGACCATTGACGATGTCTCCTCGCCGGCCTACGCATCCCGCTTCAACCTTTTGCCAGGTGGAATGCTCAGCCCAGAGTGGGAGCCAGCCACCTACTGGCTGCGCCTGACCCTGGCCAGCCGCGAGCCCGCCGAGCACCAGCCGCGCTATTTTTTCGACCTGGCCCAGCCCACCATTGCCGCAGCCACCCTGTTCGCGCCTTTGGCCGGCGGGGATGGCCATACGGCCTGGCGGGAGATCACCCCCCTGGACCGCTACGAGCGCCCCCAGCACCTCCCCAGCCAGTTCAGCCACTTTCCCCTGCCGGCGCTCGCGGCCCAGCCCCAGACCGTCTTCGTGCGGTTGCGGCTCCCCCTGGGCATCGAGGCCTCGCCGGAGATCGTCACCAGGACTGGGCTCCAGCAAAGGATCCTGCGCCAACATCTGCTGTCCGGCGCCATGATGGGCATACTTTTACTGCTGATCTTCAACCACCTGTCAATCTACTTTGTCTTACGCTACGTGGCCTATCTCTGGTACGCCCTGCTCCTGATCACCTCGTCCCTGTTCCTGGCGCTGGTCAACGGCTCCTTGCCGGACCTGGCGCCCCAGGTGGAGCTGTTCCACGCGACCGGCATCGGCAGCACCATGTTCGGCCTGACCCTCATCGCCAGGGTAATGTTCGTCAGGTCCTTCCTGCCCCTTAAACAGCTCTTTCCCCTGGGAGACCGCCTGGCCATCGTGGTGGCCGTCTTTTACCTGCCGGTGATTTTCCTGCCGTTGTTGGGCAGCGACGCCGCGCCCTGGGCCAAGGCCTACATGTTCCTGGGGTTGCCGCGCATGCTGTTCTTCATAGCGCTGGGCCTGGTTTGCTGGCGGCGGGGCTTCCAGCCGGCGCGCCTCTACCTGCTGGCTGTCGTGCCGCAGATGTTGGGCTCGCTGAACTTTGTCTTGAGCAGCCTGGGGATGGCTCCGCCCCTACAGATATCGGCTTACGACATACAACAACTGGGCATCGTCTGTGAGGCCATTCTGTTGGCCTCGGCCCTGGTGCAACGGGTCAAGGTGTTGGCCCAGGAGCGGGAGCGCCTGGAGCAGGCCGCTCACCGCGAATCCTTGGAAAACCAAAATAAATTGCGCAACCTGGTGAGCCAGTTGGTGCACAGCGAGGAGCGGCAACGCCAGGCGCTGGCCGAGGATTTGCACGACGGCATTTCGCAGAACCTGGCCATCACGCTGTTCAACCTGCGGCTCCTGGCCGGGGGTTCCCCGGGCCGCCCCGTCGACCCGCGGCTATCCGAAGCCACCGACTTGCTGCGCCTGACCCTGGATCAGACCCGCACCCTGACATTTGACATCAGCCCGCCGGTTCTGCATGACTACGGGCTGGCGGCGGCCCTAGGGTGGTTGGCCGAGCGTTTCCAGCAACGCCACGGCCTGCGGGTGCGTTTTCGCTCCCAAACCATCCTGCCGGGGCGGGAGGAAAGCCTGGAAGTCAACCTGTTCCGGGCAGTGCAGGAGCTTCTGGTCAACGTGGTCAAGCACGCCGAGGCCAGCGAAGCCGAGGTGACCCTCTCCGGGCAGGGCCGCCTGGTGACGCTGAGGGTCAGTGACGACGGCCGGGGCCTGTCGGATGGTCCGCCGGAGGGCCAAGGCCCCAGCGGTTTCGGCCTGTTCAGCATACGCGAGCGGATACAGGCCCTGGGCGGCAGCATGGAAATCCAGTCCAGCCCCGGCCAAGGTTGCAGCATCACGCTGAGCCTGCCCTGGCCGGAGCCCCACCAAGCTACCCAGGTTAAGGGAGGTCTGCCTGATGACGACCATTCTGATGGCCGATGATCATCTGCTCTTCCGGCACGGCCTGCGCGCGGCCCTGGCCACCCTGCCGGACATGGAGGTGGTGGGTGAAGCTGGAGACGGGGCTCTCGCCGTGGAGCTGGCCGCAAAATTGCGGCCTAATGTGCTCTTGATGGACATCCACATGCCGGGGCTTAATGGCACCGAGGCCACGCGGCGCGTCCTGCGCCAGAACCCGGCCGTCAAGGTCCTGGCCCTGTCCATGTACTCCCAGAAGCTCTATGTGCTGGACATGTTCCAAGCCGGGGCCGCTGGCTTCGTGCTCAAGACGTCGTCATTAGAGGAGTTGACCGAGGCCGTGCGCACCGTGGCTGGCGGGGGGCGCTGGTTGAGCCCGGAACTCAAGGAGTTTGAGGCCGAAATCCTGGAGCAGGCGGCGCGGCCCACCGGGGCGGCGTTGTCCCGCCTGACCGCCAGGGAGCGGGAGGTGGCGCAACTGGTGGCCGAGGGCGGCACCAGCAAGAGCATCGCCGACCGGCTTAACCTGAGCGAAACCACGGTGGAGACCCACCGCCGGCAGATCATGAAAAAGCTGGGCCTGGGCAGTGTGGCCGAGCTGACCCAGTTCGCCGTGCGCGAGGGCCTGCTCATCCTGGAGCCCTGAAGTTCACAGGGCCCCCGTCCCGCCCATCCCCCGCCAAAAAACACACCGCAAAACCCAAAAATACTCAGATACCAGGATACCGGACTCGCCGCAGGGATAGTACCATCATCGCTACCGCGATTCTGTTATTGCGTGATTATATTAATTAATTCAGCTTGTTAAATGCTCATGCCTACTTCCGCCGGCATTCACCGGCCATGGTGAATGACCCAACCGGTAGCGATCCTGGTGAGGTGCAGCCAGCCATGAAGAAAATTATCACCGCCATGGTCTGGGGACTGGCGCTGTACCTGCTGCTCGGCCCTGCCGGGCCGGCGCGGGCCGAAGACGTGGACAACCCCGCCGGCAGCACCATCGGAGGTTACAGCGGCACCGCCGCTGACGACAACTTCAGCAATGCGGGCACGGTCAGCGGCGACGTGGACCTGACCCAGGGCGGCCGGGACACGCTCAGCAACTCCGGGGACATCCTCAGCGATATCAAAATGGGGGGAAGCTCCACCGTCAACAACGGGAGCACCGGAAACGTCACCGGCGGCATTTATGGCAATTATTTTTCCACCGGCGACACCCAGATCACCAACGACGGCACGGTGGGGGGACAACTCTCGGGCAACCTCAATGGGACCGGCGATTCCCATATCACCAACAACGGCACCACCCACGACATCATAGGCATCTCCCTGGGCGTCGGCGACACCTGGATAACCAACACCGGCGCCATAAACGGCACGATCTTGAACCTGAACGGGAAGGGCAACGTCTACATCGACAACTCTGGGTCGGTGGCGGGAACCATAACCGGCAACCTGCAAACGCTCGGCTCGCCCTACGCCTTGACGCCCAACCTGGTCACCATCACCAACAGTGGAGATGCCGCCAAGATCATCGGCCAATCCGGCGGCGCGGGCGACAGCTACATCACCAACAACGGGACGGTGAGCCAGGAAATCCTTGGCTCGGTCGGCGGGACCGGCAACGTCTACATCACCAACAGCGGCTCGGTGGGCCTGGACATCATGGGCCTGAGCTCAATCGCCAGCGGCAGCTCCTCGATCAGCAACAGCGGCAGCGTGAGCGGCAGCATCTACGGCAACAACGCCTCGATCGGCGACTCCCAAATCATCAACAGCGGCACCGTGACCGGCTACATCTACGGAAACTTTGGCGGGACCGGCAACGTCTACATCAGCAACAGCGGCACGGTGGGCGGCTTCCTTTACGGCAGCAGCCAAAGCACCGGCGACGTCACCATCATCAACAGCGGCACGGTGACCCGGGGTATTTATGGCAACGATAAAGGCACCGGCAACGTCACCATCACCAACAGCCTGGGCGCCACGGTGAATGGCCTCCTGTCCGGCAACCACTTCGGCGTGGGTGACGTGAGCATCACCAACGCCGGTGTCGTCACCGGCTTCCTCTACGGCAACTACCAAACCCTGGGCACGGACAACGCCTCGGCCGACAACACGGTCACCATCAGCAACAGCGGCACGGTGGGCGGCGACCTTTACGGCAACTTTAGGGGCACCGGCGACGTAACCATCACCAACAGCCTGGGCGGCAGGGTCAGCGGCGACCTTTACGGCAACTTCCTCGGCGTGGGCGACGTGAGCATCACCAACGCCGGCATCGTCAGTGGTAATCTTTACGGCAGCCTCCAATCCCCGGGCGCCACCAACGCCTCGACCGACAAAACGATCACCATCAGCAACAGCGGCACGGTAAACCTAAACCTTTACGGCAACAGCGGCGGGAAGGGCGAGACCACCATCAGCAACAGCGGCACGGTGGGCGGCAACCTCTTCGGAAACGATAGCGGGAACGGCGACACCTACATCACCAACAGCGGGACCATAAGTGGCCAGATATTCGGAACCTACAAAGGCACGGGTGATGTCTACATCACCAACAGTGGGACCGTGACCCGCTACATCCGCGGCAACTCCATGGGCACGGGTGATTCCTACGTCACCAACAGCGGCACCGCGGGCGACAATATCTACGGCAACTACATGGGCACGGGCGATTCCTACATTGACCTGCCCCCCTCAAACGGCTCCAGAAATTTAGGTAGAGTTTTCTGGAAGCG
>CALERA010000008.1 GCA_937908275.1 uncultured Desulfarculaceae bacterium
CCCCGGAGAATGACCCCAGAGAGACGGGTTTGTCTTTTCTAAATGGTGGAGGCGGGGGGAATCGAACCCCCGTCCGAAGGCTTTTGGCGCAAGTTTCTACATGCTTAGCCTATGGTTTGTTGTCGCCGCCGAATCTCCCACAGGCAGGATGCCCGGCAAGCCAGCCTCGCATTTATTTTTGGTCTTGGGCCTGCGTGGCGGAACCCTCGACCTATCCCACTAAACGGCGCCCAATCCGGCCCCGCGGGAGAGGACCGGGTGGACGGCGGCATTAAGCAGCCGCGGCGTACGCGTAATCGTCTGCGATTACTTTTTTCCCACCGGGTTACGGGCCGATGAGACCCCGGCATGCTTCTTACGCCGCAACCACCCCCGTCGAAACCATGTCGCCCCCTGGGATGCATCGCCAGCGTACGATCCTAAATATAACCAGCCCCAGGCCCGAGCGCAACGCGGCCCCCAATATCCGGCCACCGTGTCCAATAGCTCAAAGGTGTTGACAAACCTATCCAACTACGGCATATATGCCTAGCGGTGCATGGCGGACCTCATTCGGCGCCGCCTGTTTTTTTGTCATGCTTCCAGATGCAACAAAGGAGGGCTCCCGGGTGGCGCTGACCAAGGAGAAGATCATCAACGAGGTCTACGAGCAGACGCAACTGCCCAAAGCCCGCTCCCGGGAAGTGGTGGAGACCCTCCTGGAGATCATGAAGGGCACCCTGGCCGAGGGCGAGGACGTGCTCATCAGCGGCTTCGGCAAGTTCATGGTCAAGGACAAGCGCTCCCGCCGGGGCCGCAACCCCCAGACCCGGGCCGACCTCCAGTTGCGCGCCCGCCGGGTGGTGGTCTTCAAGACCTCCGGCGTCCTGCGCACCCGGATCAACGACGGCCTGGAGGTCTAGGCCCCAGGACGCCCCGCGCCGAACCTCGCCCCTCCGGCCGCCCGAGTCACTCGGGCGGCTTTGCTTTGTCCGCGGCGGGACGCCAGCCCCTGGGCTAACGGGCCACGGCCATGGCCTGGGGGAAGCCCGCCGCGCGCAGCCGGGCCTCCAGGGCCTTGGCCTCGCTCAACTCCCGGACCTGGCCCACCCGCACCCGGTGGAAGACCTGGTCGCCGCGATCGTAGCGCACCACCGCCACCTGGCCCCATTCCGGACGCAGGCGCTCGGCCAGGCGCTGGGCGTTGGCCGGGTCGGTGAAGGCCCCCACTTGCACGCTGAAATCACCCTCGGTGTAGGAGGCCGGCGGCACGTAGACCGCCGGGCGTCCGGCCACGCCGGTGCCCATCTGGCGATAGCCCAGGGCGGTCACCTCCACCTGGGCGGTGCCCTTGGCCAGGGAGCCCAGCTCCCGGGCCGCGGCCTTGGACAGGTCGATGATGCGGCCGTCCACGAACGGACCCCGGTCGTTGACCCGCACCTGGATGGTCTTGCCGTTGTCCAGGTTGTGGACCTCCACCCAGGTGTCCATGGGCAGGGTCTTGTGGGCGGCGGTCATGGACTCCATGTCGTAGACCTCGCCGTTGCTGGTGCGCTTGCCGTGGAAGTTGGGGCCGTACCAGGAGGCGACGCCGGTCTCCTGGTAACCCTCGGCCGTGGACAGGGGATTGTAGGTCTTGCCCAGCACGGTGTAGGGCCGCTGGGTGGCCGGGATCTTGCCGCTGGTCTTGGGCGGGGTGGGGGAGGGATGGGGCGCGGGCACCCGGCGGCTGGCGCAGGCGGCCAGTCCCAGCACCAGGGCCAGGAGGCAGAGCCCGGCCACCAGGCCCGGCCAGGGAAAGCGGCTAGGCGGCATGCCCCAGGGCCGGCATCCGGCGCGCGGTGCGCGAGGTTTTGCGGGGGGTGTTTTCCATCACTGCCAGGTCGAGATTTGTATGCTATATTTGGTGCCTGGAGATTTCGAGAGACCCATATATTGACCTAACACGGCTTAGGCCGGAGGGCAAGCGGTTTAATGCCGCGCGATGCTGATAGCCGCCCGGCGGGTCCCCGACCCGGCCGGGGGCGGGTGCTGGTGGTGGGTGGCGGACACTTTGGCCAGAAGGCCGTGGCCGCCCTGGGCCCCCGGGTCCTGGCGGTGGTGGAGCCCCAACCCAGCCCGGAACTGCGCTCCCTGGGCGCGCCGATCTGGCCTCTGGAGGGTCTGGCCGGCCTGCGCCAGGCCCTGGCCAGCCCCCGCCCGCCGGTCTGGGTGGCCCCCTGCCTGCCCCGGCACCTCTTCGCCGACTGGCTGCGGGCCGAGTTGGCCCCTGGCGACCCTAGGACGCTCGCCTTAGACCCCGCCGGGCTGGAGGACCTGCCCCAGGTCATCGCCGGGCCCCAGGGGCAGCTCTATCTCAGCCTGACCGACACCCTCTGCCCGGACAACTGCCCCGAGCCGGCCCGGATCTGCCCCAAAACCGGGCGGCCGCGCGGCACACCCCTGCACCAGCGCCTGGCCGGGCTGGAGCGGCCCGGCTTTGCCAACGCGGTGCTGGTCAGCCACCAGATGGCCCCGGGCCTGGGCGCGGTGGCGGTGGGGGAGATGCTGGCCTGGCGGGAGCGCCTGGCCCAACGGGGCGGCCGCTGGCTGGTGGCCACCGCCTGCCGTTGCCACGGGGTGCTGGAGGCCCTGGAGTTATCGCCGGCAAGGGAAGCGAGGGACCGCTGATGTTGGCGCGCGAGTTCGCGGGGGTGCTCTTCGACATGGACGGGGTGATCCTGGATTCCATGTCCCAGCACGCCCGCACCTGGCAGGAGGTCTTCCGGGGCCTGGGCCTGGAGGTGCCCCTGGACTTCATCCTGGAGAACGAGGGCGCCCTGGGGGCCGAGGTTTTGGAGAACTACCTGGCCACCCACGCCCCCCACCTGGCCGGCCGTCCGGCGGCCGAGGCCCAGCGGACCATGCGGGACCTGCTGGACCAGCAGTTGAGCCTCTACCTGGCCCGCCACGCCCACCAAGTGCGGCCCTTTGCCCATGCCGCCCGGCTGCTGGCCGGCCTGAACCGGGCCGGACTGCCGGCGGCCCTGGTCACCTCCAGCCGCCGGGTGCTGGTCCAGCGCAGCCTGGGGCCGGAGCTGAGCGCCCATTTCCAGGCCCTGGTCTGCGCCGAGGACGTCAGCCGGCACAAGCCTCATCCCGACCCCTACCAGGCCGGGGCCCGGGCCCTGGACCTGGCGGCCGCGCAATGCCTGGTGGTGGAGAACGCACCGGCGGGCATCGCCAGCGCCCGGGCGGCCGGGGCCACCTGCTACGCCCTGACCACCACCCTGGCCGCGCCCAAGCTGGCCCAGGCCCACGCCGTGTTCAACGACCTGGAAGACCTGGCCAAACACCTGGGCGTCTGGGAGTGAGGCCCATGCGCCTGCTGTTGCACGCCTGGTCCCTGCGCCGCCGCCTGTTGGCCGGCAAACTCCAGGCGGCTGATCTGCCCACCCTGGCCCGGGAGATGGGCCTGCAGGGGGTGGAATGGCTGGACCGGCTGCTGCCCAGCTATGCTGCCCAGGACTGGAGCGAGCTGGGACGCCTGTCGCGCGAGGCTGGCCTGGGTCCGGGGGCGCTGAGCCTGTCCCTGCCCCTGGAGGTGGGGCCGGTGCGCCTGGCCGAGCAGGTGGACCGGGCCAAGCGTCTCCTGGGCCAGGCCCCGCTCCTGGGGGCGCGGGTGGTGCGCATCGGCCTGGGCGGCGGCCCCCGGCGCTGGCCCAGCCAGGTGATGCGTCGCCTGGAGGGCCTGCGTTCGCGGGAGAAGCGCGAGGCCCGTCCCCTGGGCGGTCTGACCCGCCTGGCCTGGCGGGCCCAGGGCTTGGTGGCTGGTGGCGGGGCGGCCGCCGGGGCCGAGCTGCCACCCCGGGCCCCGGAATTGGCCCTGCAGAGCGCGGCCTGGCTGCTGCTGCCCCTGGCCCGCCAGGCCGGGGAGCTGGGCCTGGGGCTGTGCGTCGAGAACCACTGGGGCCTGACCAGCCATCCCCAGGACCTGGCCGCCCTGGTGGACCTGGTCTGGCAGGCCGGGCTGGAGAGCAGGGAAGGGCAGGGCGCGGCCCTGGGGGTCTGCCTGGACCTGGGCAACTGGCCGGCCGGAATCTCGCCGGCCGAGGCCGCCCAACTCCTGGCCCCCAAGGTCAGCCACGTACACGTCAAGCTGCTCTCGCCCCAGCCCGCGGCCTCGGCCCAGGCGCGCGACTTCGCGGCCCAATTGGCGGCCCTGCGCCAGGCGGGCTATGGGGGGGATTTCAGCCTGGAATACGAGGGGCCGCCCCCGGCCCGGGCCGGGCTGGAGGCCGGGGCGCGCCTGACGCGCCAGCTCTGGGAAGGGGACTAGCGCCGGTAGGTGTTGGCGAAGCACTCGCAGGAGACTTCGCTGCGGTTGCGGCCGGTGGTCTTGGCCCGGTAGAGGGCCTCGTCGGCCAGGCAGAGCAACTGGTCGGCGGAGGCGTCCGGGGCCTGCTCGCTGGAGGCGATGCCGGCGCTGACCGTGATCCGCAGGACGGCCGGGGCGCCGCCGTTGCAGTTGAATTCGCGCTCGGAAACCGTCTGGCGCAGGCGGTCCACCAGGTGCAGGGCGTCGTCCAGCCTGGTGTTGGGCAGCACCAGGCAGAACTCCTCGCCACCGTAGCGTCCCACCAGGTCGTAGCGCCGCAGGCTTTCCCGCAACAACGTGGCCAGTTGCATCAGGACCTGGTCGCCGCAGACGTGGCCATGGGTGTCGTTGACCTGCTTGAAGTGGTCCACGTCCAGGATGGTCAGGCTCAGGGGTTCTTGCAGGCGTTGGGCCCGGCTGATTTCCTGGGACAGACGATCGAAGAGATGGCGGCGGTTGGCCACCTGGGTCAGGTGGTCGGTC
The DNA here is from genome assembly GCA_937908275.1 of uncultured Desulfarculaceae bacterium. Lineage (GTDB taxonomy): Bacteria > Desulfobacterota > Desulfarculia > Desulfarculales > Desulfarculaceae > JACRDC01. The sequence continues at coordinate 4,820 of CALERA010000008.1, forward strand.
TGGCTCATCTGCTCCAGGCGGCGGCTGGTCTCCTCCAGGCGCTCCTGGTACATCACCATGTCCGTGGCGTCGCTGACCGAGACGCAGACGTGCTCCACCTGGCCGTCGGGCCCGCGCAGGGGGGCCAGGACCGCGTTCTGCTGCATGCGCTCGAAACGGTTTTGCAGGTATTGGACCGAGGTGAGGGGGAAGAGGTAGTGGTGGAGTTTTTGGGAGAAAAAGGCGTAGTTGCCCAGCTTGAAGACCTGCTGCGCCTTCCAGGTGAAGCCCTTGCCGCTCAGGTCCGGGAAGATCTCGGTGATCACCCGGCCCAGGACCTGGGAGCGCTCCAGACCGCTGTGCAACTCCATCCAGCGGTTCCAGAGAACCACCCGCAGCCCGCGGTCGATCACCGCCAGCCCCTGGTTCAGGGTGTCCAGGATCTGGAGATAGGCCGCGCACTCGGGCGCGGTCTGGCCGGACAGGAGCGTATTGTTGCTGGCTTCCTCGCTCATGACAACACCTGCTCCACGAAGTGGTCCACCGCGCGGTAGACCCAGGCCAGGCATTCCAAGGGCAGGAAAATCAACAAGAAACCGGTGACCGCCCGCTGGTCCACCCGGAACTGGGTGCGGATCATCAGGGCTTGTCCGGGCCGGGCGCTCAGGACCTCCCGGGCCTGGTGGGAGTGGATGTTCTCCATCAGCACCACCGGCGGATTGAAGCTGAGGTTGGTCTCCAGCAGGTCGGCGAACTGGCCCAGGCAAGCCCCGATGACCACGTTGCCCACCTCCAGCAGGGCCTCCATCTCCAGTTGGCTCATTTCCAGGGAGGGATGGAAGCCGCTGTCCTCGCCCAGCATCACCACCAGCTCCCGTCCGGCCCGGCCCGAGAGGGCCAGGACCGCCTCGCCGAAGAACTGGCCCCGGAAAGTCTGGCGCACCAGGCTGACGTCCTCGGGTACGCCCAGGCTGGTGAGGAGCAGATCGAAGATCTGGTCGCCCTCCACCGCGCAGATGTCGGGCACGCTCAGCTCGATATACACCCCCAAAAGCTCGGCCAGAGAGGCCATGGAGCGACCGAACCCGATGTTGATCATTTCCTGCAACGCCTCGCGGCGCTCGTCGGTCAGTTCCTTGAGCATGGTCACACCAGCTTAAGGGCCGCGGCGATGGCCTCGGTGGAAGGCGGCTTGGCGATGACCCCCACCGCGCCCAGGTCCATGACCCGAGTCCGGCTGCCGCTCTGCACGTCGGCGGTGACCACGATCACCTTGGCCGAGGGGTCTTGCCGCTTGAGCAGCTCCAGGGTCTGGAAGCCGTCCATGCCGGGCATGGTCAGGTCCAGGAAGACCAGATCCGGACGGGATTCAGCGTATTTTTCCAGGCATTCCTGCCCGCTGGAGCCTTCCCGGATGTCGTAGTTTCCGGGTGGCAGGACCTTGCGCAGGATCTTGCGGGAGATGGGCGAATCATCCACGATGAGGATGGCAGGCAAACCGGCTCCTCCAGAATATGAGCCTATGGTGCCGTCGTGGGTTGCCCCAAGAGCGAATCCCAGCGCCGGTCATGAATAAAATTATACCCAGATGATTGGTCTGACAATAGACCGGAATGATTCTTTTCACAGGGTTACAGGAGCGAAGTCTGACAATTATGTAAGTTATAGCGACTAGATCAATGATTCAGACAGGCGCGGTCGGGCTTCGGCTCCCATCAGGACACAAAAAAATCACATTGTTACTCGTTGGGCAGCGCGCCAGAAAAACCCGCCCCTCCGGCCGAGGGGGCCGGGGGGCGGGAGGCGGAAACAGGGTCGGAGGGTCCGTTCGGGTCATTTAACCCGCCCGGGCCAACCAGCGCGCGACGTCCTAGCCCAGGCGCTTCTTCAGGGCCTCCAACTGGGCGCTGAGCCGGCCGGGCAGCTTGTCGCCGAACTTGGCGAAGTGGTTCTCCATGTCCGGCACCTCGGCCTGGTAGGCCGCCGCGTCCACCTTCAGGAGTTCTTGGAGATCCTGGGCCGGGAGGTCCAGGCCGGTCAGGTCCAGGTCGCCCTCATTGGGCAGGATGCCGATGGGGGTCTCGCGGCCGCCGACCTTGCCGTCCACCCGCTCGCACATCCACTTCAGCACCCGGCTGTTGTCGCCGAAGCCGGGCCAGAGCCACTTGCCCTCGGCGGTCTTGCGGAACCAGTTGACATAGAAGACCTTGGGAGCGTGCGCGCCCAGGCGGTCGCCCATCTCGAACCAGTGCTGGAAGTAGTCGCCCATGTTGTAGCCGCAGAAGGGCAGCATGGCGAAGGGATCGCGGCGCAGGTTGCCCACCGCGCCGATGTTGGCCGCGGTGGTCTCGCTGGCGGCGGTGGAGCCCATGAAGACGCCATGGTCCCAGTCGTAGGCCTGGGCCACCAGGGGCACCACCGAGGCCCGGCGGCCGCCGAAGATGATGATGTCGATGGGCACGCCCTCGGGCTTCTCCCAGTCGGTGCTGATGATGGGGCACTGGCTGGCCGGGGCGGTGAAGCGGGCGTTGGCGTGGGCGGCCACGTCCTTGGAATCCGGGGTCCAGTCGCGGCCCTTCCAATCGATGGTGTGGCTGGGGGCGCCGTTCATGCCCTCCCACCAGACATCGCTGTCGTCGGTCAGGGCGCAGTTGGTGAAGATGGAATTCTCCTTGATGCTGTCCATGGCCATGGGGTTGGAATCATAGGAGGTTCCCGGAGCCACCCCAAAGAAGCCCGCCTCGGGGTTGATGGCGTAGAGCCGGCCGTCGGGCCCGATCTTCATCCAGGCGATGTCGTCGCCGATGCACTCCACCTTCCAGCCCTTGATGGTGGGCAGCAGCATGGCCAGGTTGGTCTTGCCGCAGGCCGAGGGGAAGGCGCCGGTGACATGGAACTGGCGGCCCTCGGGGCTGGTCAGGCGCAGGATCAGCATGTGCTCGGCCATCCAGCCCTCGCGCCGGGCCACGGCCGAGGCGATGCGCAGGGCCAGGCACTTCTTGCCCAGGAGCGCGTTGCCGCCATAGCCGGAGCCGTAGGACCAGATCAGGTTTTCGGCCGGGAAATGGCTGATGTACTTCTGCTCGATGGGGGCGCAGGGCCAGGAGGAATCGGCCTGGCCGGGCTGGAGCGGCGCGCCGATGGAGTGCAGGCAGGGGATGTACTCGCCGTCGGCGCCCAGCACCTCCAGCACCCGATCGCCCACCCGGGTCATGATGTGCATGTTGCAGACCACGTAGGGGCTGTCGGTGATCTCCACCCCGATCTTGGCCAGGGGCGAGCCCACCGGCCCCATGGAGAAGGGGATCACGTACATGGTGCGGCCGGCCATGCAACCCTTGTACAGGTCCAGCATGATGCCCTTGAGCTTGTCCGGCTCGATCCAGTTGTTGGTGGGGCCGGCCTGCTCCTGGTGGGGATAGCTGATGTAGGTGCGGTCCTCCACCCGAGCCACGTCGCTGGGGTCGGAGCGGAACAGGAAGCTGTTGGGGCGCTTGTCCAGGGGGGTGGCCATGCCGACCTTGACCATCTGGGCCATCAGGGCGTCGTATTCGGCCTGGGAGCCGTCACACCAGTGGATCGCCTCCGGGCGGCACAGCTCGGCCGCTTCCTTGACCCACTGCTGAAGTTTGGCGTTTTGGCATTTGCTGCTCTGCATTTGGGTTCTCCGTTGCCTTACGGCGCGGTGAAGTGGGTTTGCTCCGGGCGCAAGACTGCCCCGGGGTTTCCTGCCGACTGGGTTTTGGTGCTGAGAAGAAAGCGAATGGGTCGCGGGACTGACCTGGGTGATGCGCCGGGGCCGGACTCTGCGCCCGTAACCGAGGGGGCTACGCGCTGGACGTGGGGGGGCAGGGTCCTCGCTGGTGCTTAAATCCGGGTCGCGGCCTCTGACTCCACCCCCAACAGCGCTAACATTTGCGACAGGCGTTACATTAAGGCTATTTTATGACTTTAGTAACCGGTTCGTCAAGTTGGTCTGCCAACATCCGGAAGGTGGCGCTGCTTTTTTCCCGGCCTCGCGGTGATAATTGCAGAAGGGCGCGGTAGGAGCGCACCGGGGTCTGATCCACCGTGCCCGGGCGCCCCCCGGGACGTCGAGAAAGGCCCCAGCCCCGGGCCATGGCGGCGGCGGTGGTCAAGGCCGCGGGCGCTGGGAGGGCCCCTGGATGTTAGCTGGGGGCGGCGTGGCCAGTCAGTTGGGCTCAATGCGGCCTCATGGTTTACATAATATACCTTATGCGAAATAAAACTAGCAGCCTTGAGAAATTCAGTAAAATAGACCCGACTTTTCACCGTCCCATTGAATTAGTAGTAAAGAATAGTTAAGTTTTATTTTTCAATTTGTTGCCAATTTTTTTGATAATTTAGTTGAAATAAAAGTTGGCGTCCTGTGCAAAAAAAATTCAAGTTATCCTTTCGCGCGCCGATACAGGAAATAGGAGAACTGTGTTAAACAAGGTGCTGCTCGCCTGCCCCAAGGAAAGCAGAACCACCATGGTGGAGATACCGCCGTACATCAGGCTGGTGGCCAACCAGCAACCAAACCAGCGCCGCTCCGTGGGCGCCTCACGACCAACCACCGCCAGTGAGGCGGTGCAGGGTGAGGAGCGCACCAGCGCCGTCGCCGTGGCTCGCCTGCCCCTGGCCGGCGATTCGGTGGAGGTGCGCACGGCCCGTTATCAAGGTGAACATCAGGATATCCTTGACTATACCGACCAGGATCTGGCGGAGCAAGCTTTGGACGACCTGTCCCGCGACCTGCCGGCCCTGGGTCAAGGGGTGCATGACCTGCATTCCGACCTGGACCGGGGTCGAGTGCTGGCCCTGCTGGCTCCCTTGATGGAGAGCGACCCCATTTCCTACTAAACCAGTCACCTCCTGGCCGGAGGTGACGGTCTTCCCAAGCCTTTCCCTTTTGCCATTCTCCCGGGTTTGTTTATATTATAGGAAGGAATCAGCACCCACTCCCACGGGGGATGGAAGCGACCCATGGCCATCGAGGGCATCAGCGCCACGGTTTCCGCCCTGGGGGCGTTGCAGAAGCGCAGCGCCACCAGCGCCAACAACCTGGCCAATCTCAGCACCCGGGGCTTTGTCCCCCGCCGGGTGGACCAGACCGACAGCGCCAGCGGCGGGGTCCAGGTCACCGGCACCAGCGCCTTGTCCGCCGGGCCGATCGTGGCCAGCGAGCGCAGCCTGGACCTGGCGTTGGACGGGGGGGGCTGGTTCGTGCTGGACAACGGCCAGGGTGGTCAGGTCTATTCCCGCAACGGCAACTTCTCGGTCTCGGCCGAGGGCCTGCTGGTGGATTCCCAGGGCCGCGCCCTGCAACCGGCTATCAACATCCCGCCCCAGACCGCCTCGATCTCGGTCAGCGCCCAGGGACAAGTCCAGGCCCTGGGGGCCGACGGACAGGTCCTGGCCCAGGGCCAGATCGAGGTGGCCAGCTTCGCCAACCCCGGCGGCCTGACCGCCCTGGGCGGTGGGGTCTACGCTCCCAGCCAGGCCTCGGGACCACCGGTGCTGGCCGCGCCCGGCGTGGCTGGCCGGGGCGAGGTCGTCTCCGGGGCCTACCAGGCCTCGGGCACCGACCTGGTGCGCGAGATGGTGGAGCAGATCCTGGTGGAGCGGGAATTCGGGGCCAACATCAAGGCCTTGCAGACCCAGGACGACATGGTGGGCACCATTCTGGACGTCATGGGATGACCTTCCGCCCGCGCGGCGGCCTACGCGAGCAACATGAAAAACGAAACTGACCGCTGGGTTGGCTTGGAGTGGGACGCTGAAGGACGCCAGGACCTGGCCCAAGGCGGGTTCGTGGACCTTTCCCGCCGGCGGCTGCGCAATCTCTACGCACAAGGCCAGCCCGGTCCCTGGTATCAACTGGAGACGGTGCATCCCCACTTCGTGGACGCGGTGGTGCTGGTGCTGCACCACACCCCGCGCGGGGGCCAGCCCCGGGTGCTGTTGCGGCGTTGCCTGCGCCCCAGCGTGGTGACCCGCCAGGAGAACCGCCTGCAATTGCTGCTCGATCAGGGCCAGGCCTGGCCCTCCCGGCTCTGGGAGCTGCCGGCCGGGGGCATCGAGCCCCAGGACCTGGAGCCCGGCGGGATGGGGGTCAAGGGCCGGGCCCAGCAGGAGGCCTGGGAGGAGACCGGGCTGCGGGTGCGGCGCGGCGACCTGCACCCCCTGGGGCGACCGGTCTTCGCCGCCCCGGCCTTCTGCACCGAGCGCCTGCACTTTTTCGCCTGCCCCGCCGACCCCCGCCGAGCCCAGGAGCCGGAGGGCGACGGCCACCCCCTGGAGGAAGGGGCCGAGCTGCGCTGGCTGCCCCTGGCCCAGGCCCTGGCCTGGTGCGGCCGGGGGGAGATCGTGGACAGCAAGACCGAGCTGGGCTTGCACCGTTTCGCGGCATGGTGGTCCGCCGCCCAGGCCCGGACTCGCTAGAGGGAACTCTGCCCAAGGACCTAATCCCAGGCAAGGAGCGATCATGAAAAAAGCCTTCGTGATGTTCGTGATGGCGGCCGCCTTGGTGGTCTGCCTGACCGGGGGGGACCCGGCCCTGGCCAAGGAGCCGGCCGGCGGCATCGCCGGGGTCTACGCCTCGCCGCCGCGCTTCCAGATCTATGAGGCCCCCCGGCCCTATGGCGGCCTGATCATGCTGGACACCCAGACCGGGGAGTCCTACCAGCGGGTGATCGTCAACACCCCGCAGGGCATCGAGATTCGCTGGATCAGGCTGGACCGCAGCAAGGGCGTGCAGCCCAACGAGACCATCCTCTGGGAATAATTTTCCTTCCCCCAGGGATCAACCCGCCGCCGGTCCGGGCTGGAAAGCGCCTGGACCGGCGGCGGCTTTTGGTGGGGGCGGCCTGAATGAAACCAGGCGGGCGCGGTTAGGCTCAGCCATGGCGGGCTGGCTCAGCCACGGCAGGCTGGCTCAGCCACGGCAGGCTGGCTCAGCCACGGCAGGCCACGGCCTCGATCTCCACCTTGGCCCCGGGCTTGGGCAGGGCTGCCACCTGCACGCAGGAACGGGCGGGATACTCCGGGCAGCCCTGGAAATACTCGGCATAGACCTGGTTCACCACCGTGAAGTCGGCGATGTCGGTCAGGAAGATCAAGGTCTTGACCACCTGGGGCCAGTCCAGGCCCGCAGCCTGCAGGCCGGCGTGCAGGTTGCGCATGGCCTGGGCGGTCTGGCTGGCAGTGTCCACTCCGGCCAGTTCGCCGGTCTCGGGGCGCAGACCCAGGCGGCCGGAAAGGAAACACAGGTCCCCGGCCCAGCGGAAGGAGCTGTAGGGGCCGAGGCTGGGCGGGGTGTTGCTGGCGGCGCTCATGCTGATTCTCCCGGTTCGGTCGCCCGGCAACCCATCAGCCGAGCGAGGTATTTAGTAGGCAATCACTTGACATGCCAGGGATCGCCTGGTAACTCTAGCACTTTCTAGTCCTTGTTGTGAATTAAGGGGAGGCCCCAGGCCCAACATGATCCCCCAACCTGCCCCGGCGCCCCGCTTGGTGTTCAACTCCCAGCAAGTGGCCCGCGCCATCCAACGACTGGCCCAGGGCATCCTGGAGCGGCACCCCGACCCCAGCCAACTGGGCCTGGTGGGGGTGCATTCCGGCGGCGACCGCCTGGTGCGCCGGGTGGAGTCCGCCCTGGCCCAACTCCTGGGCCGGCCGGGTCTGGACCTGGACAAGGGCCTGGTGGACATCAGCTTTTACCGCGACGACTATTCCCGCCTCAAGCAGACCCCCACCGTGCGCAACACCGATATCCCCTTTGACGTCGAGGGGCGCGACCTGGTGCTGATCGACGACGTGCTCTTCACCGGGCGCACCGTGCGCGCGGCCATGGACGCCATCTTCTCCCAAGGCCGCCCGGCCCGGGTGGAGCTGGCGGTGCTGGTGGACCGCGGCCACCGCGAGTTCCCCATCGCGCCGGATTATTGCGGGCAGGTCCTGCCCACCCAACGCCACCAGGCGGTCAACGTCTACCTGTTCGACGACCCGGCCCTGGATCACGCCATCCTGGAAGACCAGAAATACCACACCGCCGCTTGAGCGGACCTAGGCAATCCTTGCCCTCCCCTGCCCTCCTTGCCCACGCGGCGGAAATTGCTGCCCATTCCAGCGGACCAGCTTGCATCATCATTTCGCTGATATTACTGGCCAATTAAATTAGTCACACGGTTGGCATCCAATCTGCATGTTCTGGGGGCGACCTCCCAAGGAGGATGGACATGAAGATTGAAAACAGCCTCTTCGCTTCCGAGATCCAGCGCATGACGCGCGGGTCCGGCCAGACCGGGACGGAGACGACCAACTTCTCCGACCTGCTGGCCAAGGCGGTGGCGAACGAGGACGCCAGCGACGGTTATCAGTTGGGTTGCCAGCCCTTGGGCGAGGCCACCCCTCCCCAGGCCCCGGATGACCAGACCCCCAGCGCGGCCCCGCCCCTGTGGTCGGAGCTCAATGGCCTGCTGGACAGCCTGGACTCCTACGCCCAGGCCTTGGGCAATCCCACCTGGAGCCTGAAGGAGCTGGAGCCCCTGGCCCAGGACCTGGAGAGCAAGGCCGATCAGTTGGAGCAGGGCTTGACCGCCGGCCAGTTGGGCGGCGAAAACAACCTCTCGGGGCTGATGCAGGAAGTTCTGACCCAGGCCCGGGTGGAGAGCATCAAGTTTCGGCGCGGCGACTACGTCTAGGAAGGGATGAGCCTCATGGAGCGCATCACCCTTAGTTCGCTGCAAAACCTGGCCAGCGACTATCTGGGGGCCAGCAGCCAGCGCAAACGCAACGCCAGCTCGGCCGAGAGCGAGGGGGTCGACCAGGCCCCGGCCCGGCCCACGGCCGAGAACCCGGTGCAGGCCGACAACCCCAGCCGGGTGTCGGCCTCGGCCCTGGCGGCGGATCTGGGCCAGACCTGGCCCCGGATGAGCCAGGAAGAGGCGGCCCAGGCCCTGGACCAGACCCTGCCCCAGGTGGCGGCCAGCTCGCCCTGGAAATTGGCCGAGGTGCACGACATCACCGAACGCAGCCTGGTGCCCCAGCCTTACGTGTAAACGCGGGTTCCCCGGTCCGGGACGCTGGACCGACAACTGAAGGCGCAGGTCCCCTCCTACGCCGTATTTACGGCGGCCCCAAAGGCCGTCAGGCGGGCAAGGCAACACCTTGCCCGCCGGCTTTTTGGGGGTGGCGGCCTCACCTCACCGCGCCATCAGGGCGAACACGCCCCAGCCCATGTATTCCCGCGTGTAAGTGGCATAGCGTTTGGGTTCCGAGGTGAGTTGGGCCCTAACCTCTTTCGCCAGTTCGTCGTCGGGATTCGCCGCCAGCCAGTGGCGCAGGGTGAGCCATTTGGCCGCCTCGTAGCGATCCCAGCCGTCCTGGTTGGCCAGAACCATTTCCACGACGTCGTAGCCGAGCTCGCCGAAAGACGCGAGCAGGTCTGGCAGCAGGAGATAGTCGGAGATTGCATGGGCCTGGCAGCCCTGGGCAATCTCTTCCGTGGGGGGTGACTGCCGCCAGTAGGGCTCGCCGATGAGGATGATCCCTCCGGCGCGGAGGCTCTGGGCCAGCAGCGCGATGGCGCCGGCCACTCCCCCGCCAATCCAGGTGGCCCCGACACAGGCGGCCACATCGACCTTTTCGCCGGCCACATAGCCGGCGGCGTCGCCGTGGATGAACTCGACCCGATCGGCGACACCGAGTTCTTGCGCGCGAAGTTGAGCCTGCGCGCTGAACAACTGGCTCATATCAACGCCAAGGCCGATGATGCCGTGATCGCGCGCCCAGGTGCACAGCATCTCACCCGAACCGCTGCCAAGGTCGAGCACCCGAGCCCCCGATGCCAGGCGCAGCGCCGCGCCGAGAGTGGCCAGCTTGTCCGGCGTGAACGGGTTATGGATGCGGTGCGCGCTTTCGCTGATATTGAAGATGCGCGGTATGTCCAATTGTTATATTCCTTTCACTGGGAAAGATTGCCCCCGGTTATTAGCTTCATTGAATCTGCCCAAGAGCCTTCCGCACCCGCTGATCCAACCCGGCGTAGCGCCGCACCGGCTGGGCGTTCCTGACCGCCTGGGCCAGGGCCGCTGGGTGGCCCACCACCACCAGGCCCCGGCGGAAGAGACCCTGCCCCAGAAAGTTTAGATGCTTCGTGCCGGATCCTTGTCCCGCACATATTCGATTAGTTCGCGGCCAAAGTCGGTTGCAGCCTTGAGTTGATCGTAGGCATAGCGCCGATTGTTCAGGAATTGGAGTACCAGCCAATCCCTGCCCGGCCGCTCCGGTCTGATTCCGGAAAAAAAGAACCCCATTTCCTCGAAGGATTGGCAAAAAATAGCCGTAGATGGCTGGCTTAGCGGAAGATAAAGATAAATTACCTCCAGGCGATCGAGCTGCCAAAGGCGTAAGCACCTTTGGACTTGAGATAACGTATCATGGCCATAGCTGTTGATGAAAACATGGCCCTTCTGATGATAATTGTCCTTTAATATATCCAGATCTCCAAGCTCCCGCAGTGGGGCTTCACTATGCTGTTCGGTGAATGCTGCCTCAAGTCCCGCATGGCGGCAAATTCGTTCGATCATACTCCGATGTTGCGCTGGACAATAGTACGGCCCCCGTGATTGATTCTTAAACATAAAAAGCATGAATAAAAACGACTCTCTCCTGAGCGAATCCTCCTGGATGGCGCGCAATGCAAACGCCTGAACGCAGGAGACAAACAGGGCCGTCTCTTTCAAGCCATGGTTTAGAGCCGCCTTCTGAGAATATGGGTGAGTCGTGACCGCGATAACATACACGCCTCCGGCTCCCAGCTTTTGCGCCTGTTCGATCCCATGGGCAGCCATGGCGTTCATGGAGCCGCTTCCACGAAAGCCTGGGTCCGTAAAGCCTGAGCACATTTCAAGCAGTTCAGACCTGTCGTCCCGCGAGAGAGCAAAATGGCCTATGATTTCATTCTTTTCAGTTACGGCGACAAAACTGATTAATTTATCGTTTTCATTAAGTTCACGCACCTTTTGCGGATCGTATATATGCTCATAAAGATAGGAGTAGTCATAGGCCAGGTAGGCCAGCTTTGAAACCGTCGCCGCCTCGGAAGGGAGCATGCGCCGTAGGCTAACCTTGAGAGGTTCCGAGTCCTGCTTGCAGGGCTTCTCGGAGACATTCGATTTGATGCTGGACTGATTGTCAGTCGGTATTTCCAGATAAATGCATATCTCCTGCCCGTCCCTGCCTAGATTTTTATATTCAATTCGGTCCACGAAATTACGGATTAGGTGCAGTCCGATTCCCCTACCGCCATTGGCAATCATGCCCTGCGATTCGTTTTCCGCGAACTCCCGTAGGTAATCGACGTCAATGGGTATTCCCTTGAATCGCATCGTGAGAGCCAGGAAGCCATTCTGGATTCCTATCGTTAAATGAACGCGCTCATGTTGGCCGGGCAGATAATTATGCTCAAGAATGTTGGTGAAAACCTCATCGATCACGACCTCGACCCGACGGGAAAACCTGTCTCCCGCCCCCACTATCCCGAGATAGGCCATGATGGCGGCTTGCAGCACAGGCAGTGCGGCAAGCTCGTTCCCTACGGTGATTACTATTGTATCCATGGCATCAACCTTCAAGGATGGTCAGGTGAAAATGCTGAAGAGGTTGTCCACATGGTTCCGAGCATGGAGACTGGCGATTGAGCGCCGCCCAGACTCTTGCGCCGTCGTTTACTTAGACTGCCAGCACCAGAATGCCCTAACCGCATCCCTACTGCATCACATCAACCGTGCATTTTCCGCACCCGCTGGTCCAACCCGGCGTAGCGCCGCACCGGCTGGGCGTTCCTGACCGCCTGGGCCAGGGCCGCCGGGTGGCCCACCACCACCACCAGGCGCTTGCCCCGGGTCACGGCGGTGTAGAGTAGCGGCCGGTTGAGCATCACGAAGTGCTCCTGACCCAGGGCCAGCACCACCACCGGATATTCGCTGCCCTGGCTCTTGTGCACCGTGACCGCGTAGGCCAGGGTCAGGTCGTCGGCCTCGGCCGGGGTGTAGGTCAGCTCGCGGCCGCCCATCAGCACCCGGCAGCCCTCATCCTCCAGGCCGGCCACCAGGCCCAGATCGCCGTTGAAGGCGTCCAGTTCATAGTTGTTGCGCACCTGCATCACCTTGTCTCCCGGAGCCAGGTTTTCGGCTTGGCCTGCCCGGGGATTCAGGGCCGCGCGCAGAAGCTGGTTGAGGTGGGCGCAGCCCAGTTGCCCCCGGTGCATGGGGGCCAGGACCTGGATCTCCTGCACCGGGTCCAGGTTGAAGCGGGCCGGCAGGCGGGTCACCACCAGGTCGCGCACCAGCTCGGCGGCCTTGGCCGGGTCGGGCTCCTCCAGGAAAAAGAAGTCGGCCATCTGCCCGGGTGGGGGCAGCAGCGGCATCTCGCCCAGCAGGATGCGGTGGGCGTTGGCCACCAACAGCCCGCCCTGGGCCTGGCGGTGGATCTCGGTCAGGCGGGCCACCCGGGCCGCGCCGGAGTCCATCACCTGGCGGAAGACCAGGCCTGGCCCCACCGAGGGCAACTGGTCGGCGTCGCCCACCAGGAGCAGGCGGGTCTCGGGCCCTAGGGCCTCCAGGAGATGGGCCGCCAGCCAGAGGTCCAGCATCGAGCTTTCATCCACCAGCACCAGGTCTGCGCCCAAGGGGTTTTCCGGCCCGCGCTGGAAGCGGTTCTCCTTGGGGCTGTACTCCAGCAGGCGGTGCAGGGTCATGGCCTCCAGGCCGGAGACCTCGGCCAGGCGCTTGGCCGCCCGGCCGGTGGGCGCGGCCAAAAGCACATGCAATCCCATGCGTTGCACCACGGTGACCAGGGCCTTGACCAGGGTGGTCTTGCCGGTGCCCGGCCCGCCGGTCAAGACCCCCAGGCCGGCGGTCAACAGACCCACCAGGGCGGTGCGCTGGCTGGGCGAGGGCGCGAAGCCCAGGGCCTGGGAGACCCAGGCCAGGGCCTTTTCCGCTCGCTCCGGTGGCAGCAGGCCGGGCCGGCCCGAGAGCGCCACCAGGGCCTGGGCCGCGCGCTCCTCCAGGACCTGGAATCCGGTGAGGTAGACCGGCTGGTCGGGGCGGTCGGACTCCAGCACCAGGCGGCGGTCGTTGTGCAGGCGGGCGAAGGCCGGACCCAAAAGCCCCCGCTCCACCCGCAGTTGGCGGGCGGCCGCCTCCATCAGCTCCTCATAGGGCAGGTAGACGTGGCCTTCCTCGCTGGCCTGGCTCAGGCTGTAGAGCAGGCCGGCCTGGAGGCGGGTGGGATGGTCGGCGGCCAGGCCGATGCTCTGGGCGATGCGGTCGGCGGTGGCTAAACCGATGCCACGCACGTCCTGGGCCAGGCGGTGGGGCTCGGTTTGGAGCACCCCCAGGGTGCCGGCCCCGTACTGCCGCCAGATGCGCAGCGCCGTGGAGGCGGGCACGCCGTGGCCCTGGAGAAAGACCATCACCTCGCGCAGTTCACCATGGTCGGCCACGGCCTGGGCAATGACGGCCGCCTTTTTGCGGCCAATGCCGGGCACCTGGCGCAAGCGCTGGGGATCGTGCAGGATGACCTCCAGGGCCTCCACCCCCAGGGCCTCCACGATGGCCTCGGCCAGCTTGGGGCCCACGCCCTTGACCAGGCCGCTGGCCAGGTAGCGCCGCACCCCCTCGGCGTCGCTGGGGGCCTGGGCCTGGATCTGCTCGGCCTCCACCTGGAGCCCGAACTTGGGGTGCAGGATCTCCCGGCCGGCGAAAGCGATCTCCATGCCCTCGCTGATCCCGGGCATCCGCCCCACCACCGCCAGGGGGCCGGCCCGGCCGGGCACCTGGACCTTGGCCACGGTGTAGCCGTTCTCGGGGTTGGCGAAGGTGATGCGGATCACCCGGCCCCGCAGACTGACCTGACCGTGGTGGCCGCTCTCGCTCATGCCGCCCCGTCTCGCGGCGGCGCGCAGAGGCCGTGGCGGGCCAGGGGGCAGGCCCCACCCGGGCACTCCGGCCCGGCCGGCAGGTCGGCCGGGTCCATCTCCGCGGGAAGGCTGGCGATCCGGCGGCCAGCCTCCATCAGGTCGGCCTGCCACTGGGTCAGGTCGGCGGAGCTGAACTTCAGCTCGCGCCAGAAGGTCTCCTGCTGGCCCAGGAAGACCAGCGCGGTCCGGGGCGGCGGCTCGGGCCGACCCAGCCCCAGCCAGACCGCCAGGGCGTAGAGGGCCATCTGGGGGCGATACTTTTCGGGCTCGGGATGGTCGCTGACCTTGTAGTCCACCAAAAACGGCGGCTCGTCGTCGGGCAGGAGCAGGAGGTCGATCTCGCCGATCAGTTCCAGCTCCGGGCCTTGGGGTCCGCAGTCCAGGAGCAGGCTGAAGGGCTCCTCCCGCCGGACCTGGGGGGGCCGGAGGCGCGAGATGATGTCCGGCAAGGCGGTCTGCCACCAGCCCTCCACCCGCTGCTGGACCGCCGCGCGGGTGTCCGGCGCTAAAAAACCCAGGGCCTCCAGGGCCGGGGGGATGGCCAAGGGGCCGGCCCAGAGGTCGATCCGCTCCAGCAGGCCGTGGACATGACTGCCCAATTCCGCCGCCCCGCCCGGCCCCGCCCCGGTTTCCCCGATTGGGCCGGCCAGGCTGGCGGTGTCCAGGCCCCAGCGCCGGGTGAACCAATAGCGCCGGGGGCAGGCCAGCCAGTCCTCGATGCCGCTGACCGATTCCTGCACCCGGCCCAGGGGTCGGGTGGGAGGGGCCAGGCAGCGCCGCAGCAGGGCCTGGGCCTCGGTCGCCCGGGGGCCGGGGCTGAGGGGCGGCAGGTCAGGCCCCAGGGCCGAAGCCGGGGCCAGGACCGGCGCCGGGGTCTGGCCGTCCGGGGCGATGACCGTGGCCGCCGGGTCGCCGAGCACCGCGGTGTCGATCCAGGGCCGCCAGCGGCCGGGATAGTCCCGGGCCTGCCCGCCGTGCAGGCAGAAGATCAGGCGCTCGCGCGCCCGGGTGCAGGCCACGTAAAACAGGCGGGCGCTCTCGGCCGCAGCCAGGGCCTTCTGGCGTTGGGCCTCGGCCTTGGTCAGGGGAGTGGACTGCCATTTGCCCGCCAAATGGTCGAAAACCTTGACCGCCAGCACCCCGCCCGGCCCCAGGGCCAACGGCCCGCCACCCCCGCCGGGCGGGCTGTCCAGGTCCGGCAGGGCCACGATGGGGAACTCCAGGCCCTTGGCCTGGTGGATGGTCATCAGGCGGATCACGTCCGCGCCCTCGCCCAACAGCGGGGCCTGGGCGTCGTCCGGGGGCGCGTCCACCAGGGCCTGGAGCTCGCGGACAAAGGCCTCGACCCCGCCCCGGGCGGCGGCGCGGGCGCTCTCCAAGAGCTTGCGCAGATTGGCGATTTTCTGCTCGCCCGCCAGGCTGGCCGCGTGGAGGGGGACCAGGTCGCCGGCCGCCAGGAGCTCCTCGATCAGCTCGGCCGGGGTCAGACGGCGGGCCAGGCGGCGCAAGCGGCCCAGGGCTTGGCGGGTGGCCCGCCAGATGGCGGCCTGCTCCGGCCCCAGCCAGTCGGGCAACTCCAGACCCTGCGCCAAAGCCCGGTTCAGGCCCCAGGACTGGCCCGGCGCGGGCTGGGCCAGCCAGACCAGGGCCTCGTCGCTGAGCCCCACCCCGGGCGAGCGCAGCCAGCCGGCCAGGGCCAGGTCGTCGGCCGGGTCCAGGGCCGCGCGCAAGCCCAGGAGCAGGTCGCCGATCTCCTGGCAGGCGTAGAAACCCCGGCCGCGCACGGTGTAATAATCCAGGCCGGCCTCGCGCAAGGCCTCTTCGTAGATATCCACCTGGCTCAGCTTGCGAAAGAGCAGCGCGATATCGCCCGGTTGCGCGCCGGCCGCCAGCAGCCGGCCCAGGTGGGCGGCCAGGTGCAGGGCCTCCAGCCGCCGCCAGGTGGCCAGCGGCAACTTGGCCTCCTCCGGGGCCAGGCCGGCCAGGTCCAGCACCTCCAGCACCGGCTGGGCGCTGGGCTGGTAACTGGCCCGGGCGGTCTGGGGATCGTGCCCGGCCCACTGCACAAAGGCCCCGGGCGCGTGCTCCGCCAGGTCGTGGTCGGAGAAAACCACCGGGAACAGGCGGTTGAAGAACTCCACCAACTCCGGCCGGGAGCGGTAGTTGTGGGGCAGGGCCTCCAGGCGGCCCGCGCCCTGGGCGAAGCGCTGCATCACCCGGCCGAACTCGGCCAGGTCCGCGCCCCGGAAGGCATAGATGGACTGCTTGCGGTCGCCCACCAAGAGGCAGCGCACCGGGCTGGCCCCGGGCTGGTCCTGGCCGGTGAGCAGTTGGACCAGGCGGCCCTGCACCGGGTTCACGTCCTGGTACTCGTCCACCAGCACCGCCTGGTGGCGGGCGCGCAGGGCCGCGCGCACCGCGGGCTGGGTTTCCAGCAGCTCCAGGGCCAGGAGCAGGAGGTGGTCAAAGGACAGGGCCGCCCGCCGGCGCAGTTCGCGCTCCAGGTCCGTGGACACCCCCTGGGCCAGGTCCAGGAGATCGCCCAGCCGCTGGCGGGCCGCCGGCACCGCCAGGAGCTCGGCCAGGCCCTGGGCCGCCTCCAGGGCCGCGTCCTTGAGGGGTTTGGCCTTGCCCCAGTTGCCGCCCAGGAGCGCCAACACCCGGGCCAGGCGCGCGGGGTCCGGGCCTTCCCCGGCCCAGAGTCCGCCGGGAATCGCCGTGATAACGTTGTTTAGTTGCGGTATCTTGCCGGAAAACTGCGCAGTTTGGTTTAAGTTTCCCGCCGCCAGGTCCCGGACCATGGCCGCCACCGCGATTTCCACCCGCCGGGCCAGCTCCGGCCCGGCGGCCAGGGCCGCGTCGTGGGCGGTCAGGCTGGCGGCCCGGACCTGGTCGATGGTCTGGCCCTGGGTGGCCAACTGGCCCAACAACCCGGCCAAGCGCTCGGACAAGGCCCCCAAGGACCAGTCCCGCAGCAGGCGCAGCAGGCCGGGCGGGGCCTCGCGCAATAGGGGTCGCAGGTGGTCGGCGATGACCTGGGCCACCAACTCGGCATAGGCCTCCTGGTCCAGCACCGCGAATTCGGGGTCCAGGCCCAGGAGCGCGCCGTGCTCGCGCAGGAGCTGGGCGCAGAAGCTGTGGATGGTGCTGATGGGGGCCCATTCCACCCGGGGCAGAAGCGCGCCCCAGTCCGGTCCCGGCGCGCCCTCCCGGGCCAGGGAGCCCACGGCCTGGGCCACCCGCTGGCGCATCTCCAGGGCCGCCTTCTCGGTGAAGGTGATGGCCACGATGGCCTCGGGGGGCAGGGGCGGATGGCCGCCCTCCCCGGCCAACAGGCCCAGGTAGGTCCCCACCAGGTAGTAGGTCTTGCCCGCGCCGGCCCCGGCGGTCAGGCAGAGATTGCCGCTTAAAACCTGCATTTCCGGCCGGCGCTCAGACATCCTCGCCCTCCCCGGCCTGGTCCAGGCCTGGGCTCAGGACCCTGGCCCGGCAGACCAGGCCATAGGGGCAGAGCCCGCAGGCTTCCTTCTCGGGCCGGGCCACGAAGTCCCCGGCGCTCAGGCGTCGCCAAAGCCCGGCCACGGCGTTGAGCAGGTTGGGCTCGCCGGCCTGGACCAGCTCCGCCCGGCGGCCGGGGTCGCTCTCCAGGAAGGGATCGCCCGGCGGGAGGCTCCGGGTCTGGGCCACCTTTTCCCCGGGCAGCAGGGTGTTGACCAGGCGGCCTTGCAGCCCGCCGGCCGGCCAGCCCTCGGCCTGGGCCACGGCGGCCAGGTAGATGGGCAACTGGAAGGCGCCGAGCTCGGTTTCTGGCGCTTGGGGCGGCTTTTCCGGGGGATAGGCCCCCCGGCGCAGCTTGGCCTGGTTGCGCGAATGCTTGTAATCCGTGACCCGCAGGCGCTCCGGGTCCCGCTCCAGGCGGTCAATGCGTCCGCTGAAGCTCAGAGGCGGACCCTGGTCCACGGCCAGGCTCAGTCCGCCTGTTTCCTGATCCAGTTCGCGCTCCAGGCCCACCACCTGCCAACCGGCCAGGGCCTCCTCCTCGCGCCGGAGCACCTGACCCAGGCCCGCCAGCAGCACCTCGCGCCGGGCCTGGCCCACGCTGGGGTGCCCGGCCCGGCCGGCCTGGCGCAGGGCCTCCCAGGCCTGATCCAGACAGGCCGCCAGGCGTGGCCCCGGGTCCTCGGGATCGCGCGGCGGGGCCGGGGTGTTTTCGGCGAAATACAGAGCCAGGGCGCGGTGGACCCAATCGCCCTCCCCCACCCGCTCCAGGTCCCAGGTGGGGGACTCGGGCTCGGCCAGGCGCAACACCCGCCCCAGGCACCAGGCCAGGGGGCAGGTGGCGTAAGCCTCCAGGGAGCTTGGTGAAAGCTTGCGCCACTCCGGTTGCGCCAGCAGCTCGGCCAGCTGGGCCGCCGCCGCCGGGCTGGCCAGGCGCCCGCTGAAGGCGTCGGCCGCGCCGACGCGCTCCGAAGCGGCCAGCAGGTCCAGGGCCTGGCGGCGCTCCTCCTGCCGCGCCCGCCGGGCCAGGCCCTGCCAGCGTTGGGCCGCGTCCGGGTCGCGGATCAGCTCGGCCAGCACGGCCCGGGCCAACTCGCGTTCCGCGCCCTTGCCGCCCGGGGCCAGCCAGGCCCGGGCCAGGCCGCCCCAGAGGGCCAGGGGCTCCCGGGCCTGGCCCAGGGCCGGCAGGCGGCCAAAGGCCCCGCCCCGGTCCTGCTCGGCCAGGCCGTGGCGCTCGGCCAGGTCCTGGAAGACAAAGCTGGGGCGCAGCTCGCGGCCGGCCTCGTCCGCGCCCGCGCAGGAAAGCCAGGCCCCCTGCCCCACCCCGGCCAGCAGCAGGCCCAGGCGCAGGACCTGGCCGCCGTATTCCTCTTCCTCGGTGCGCCAGACCGGAAGCCGGGCCCGCCGGCCCAGGGCCAGGCGCTCCT
>CALERA010000009.1 GCA_937908275.1 uncultured Desulfarculaceae bacterium
CGGAGTGGCTGGGCCAGTGCCTGCTCAAGGGCCGGGTCAACCCCGGCGGGGTCAACCCGGGCTACGCCTGGTACGACGAGGCCATGGCCGACTATTTCCCCACCGCCATCAACCAGTTCGCGCACCGGGTGGAGGAAAAGTTCCTGATCCCCTATCAGCAGAACTACGAGCCCTGGCTCTATGACCGCTCCATGACTTTTTTCATGGTCTACATCCGCCAGGGCGGGCTGGAGCCCCTGCGCCAGGCCCACCGCGCCGCGCAGTACTACGCCAGCCTGATGCGGCCGGATGGCAAGTTCGGCCTGCTGGATGAGCACCGGGGGCCGGACATGAAGTATGGCTATCAGGAATGCCTGGCCACCGACTACTGGCTGACCGGCGACGAGGGGCTCAAGGAGGCCTCGCGCCGGGTCACGGCCCTGTTGGGCGGGACCTGGAAGCCGGACTACAACCCCGAGCGGGGCTTCTGGAACGAGCGCGGCCTGGCCTTCGCCCTGCTCAACGCCACCGGGGCCTATGAACTCCTGGGCGAGGCGGCCTGGCTGGACAAGGCCCGGGAGCAGTTCCAGGCCGTACACGCCTTGCAGTTCAATCCCCCGGCCGGCGCGCCGCGCGGGACGGGCTGCGCGGTGCACCGGGGCAAGCAGCACGGCGAAAAGGGCGAGAGCCTGGAGGGCTGGTATTGCAGTCCCTGGATGGGGGCGCTGCTGGCCGACGCCATGCTGCGCTACTACCTGGTCAGCGGCGATCCCCAGGTCCCGGAGGCGATCCTGGGCCTGGGCCGCTTCGCGGCCAGCCGGGCGCTCTACGCCGTGGAGACCCCCCAGAGCAAGCGCGCCTACCTGGTGCCCAGCTACATCGCCAGCGCCGAGGACCCGGCCCGCTCGCTCAACGAGCGCACCACCGACCAGCAGCACGCCCTGGACGTGGCCCGCTCCATCGCCCTGGCCCTGTATTTCTGCCCGCCCGGCGACCCCAGCCGCCCGGTCCTGGAAAAGTCCCTGGACGAGCTGATCGACACCGCGCGCTATGATTTTCAGCGCAACCACAACAAGCTGGCTGAAAAATTCGCCAAGCCCAGCTATCCGGTCAGCCCGCCCCGGCGCTTCAACTGGTGGTTCCGCACCACCGCCGACCTGGACTGGCTGCTGCAACCGCGCTGAGGAAAAAAGGACTCAGGCCGGGGTGGGGGAGGCGTCGTCGTCCTGGCCCAGACGGCGGCGCAGCAATAGCAGCCAGACCCCGCCGGCCAGTCCGGCGGCGGCCAGGGCCGGCCAGGTCCAGCCGCCCAGCCAGTAGAGTCCGCCGGCCGGGGCCAGCAGGGCCAGGGACAGGGCCAGCTCCCGGACCATGTCCCGCGCCACCCGCCGGCCGCCCACCCCGCCCAGGCGCAGGCTGATCAGGCATTGGTGCAGGTCCACCAGGATGCCGGCCAGGGCGATCAGGCCCACCGCCAGCAGTGGTTGCCCCAGCCAGCCACCCAGCAGGGCCGCCCCGCCCCGGGCCACGATCTTGGCTACGTTATAGGCCAGGGTGATCTGGGGCCGGCGCAGGATCAGGGGCACCAGGGTCAGGGGGCCGGCCAGGATCTCCAGCAAAAACCAGGGGGCCAGGACCTGGGCCATGGCCCCGGCGGTGCGCCAGTTGGCGCCAAAGGCCAGGGTGAAGACCGGTTCGGCCAGCAGGCCGGTGAAGACCATGCCAAAGACCGTGGTGCGCACCAGGAAGCCCAGGGAGCGGCCCAGGCTCTGGCCCATGCCGCCGGTGCGCTGGTATTCCTCGGCCCCGTGGCCGTAGAAGGCCTGGCCTACGCTGGTGGAGACGATCTGCTTGGGCAGGCCGGCCAGGTTGCGGGCGAAGACGAAGAAGCCCACCATCTCCGGCGGGAAGTAGTTGCCCAACAGCAGCACCGGCAGGGACATGCTGGTGGCGGCCAGGACCCAGTTCCAGAGCTGGACCAGGGGGAACTGGCGGTGGTCGCGGGCGGCCTGGCCCAGCTCGGATGGGGAGGGCAGGGCGGGGGGCTGGGCGTTTTTCAATAGCGGCCAGAGGCTGACCCCGCCCAAAAGGATGCCGGCCAGGGCCCCCAGCAGGTTGCCCCAGAGCAGATAACCCACCCCGCTGCCCCCCCACAGGCCCAGGGCGATGGTGAGGCCCCGGGTGGCCCCGGTGGTGGTCAGGTTCATGGCCGCCAGGGGCCCCAGGCTCTTCTGATAGGTCAGGGCCGACTCCACCAGGCTGGCCAGGGAGCCGGCCACGAAGAGCAGGGGGATGAACAGCACCCAGGCGCTCAGCTCCGCCCCGCCCACCAGCCCGGCCAGCCAGCCCGGGGCCAAGACCGCCGGCGGCAGCATCACCAGGGTCAGGCCCAGGGTCAACAGCAGGCACAGGCCCAGCAGGGCCCGGGCCTGGCGGCGGTCGCGGGCCAGGGGCAGGGCCTGGAAATAGCCCAGGCTGCCGAAGCTGGTGGCCCAACTGGCGGCGGCCACCAGCATCTGATAGAGGCCGAAGTCCTGGGGCAGGAAGATGCGGCTGACCACCGGGGTGGTGCCCAGGGAGATGACCAGCGACAGACCGCGGCTGAAGGAAAGTTTGAGCAGTTGGCCGACCAGGCCGCCCGGATCGCTTTTGGCCAAGTTCCTTCCCCGCGGGGTTGGGGGGCGTGGGGGCCGGGGCCGGGCCGCCCAGGGATGATCAGGACTCAAGCTAACAGACCGGGAGCCGGCGATCAATAGGCGCGGCGAGGCATTGCCCGGGCGCGGCGGATGCTATAATTAACCCAGGTGTTTTCCCGCCCAACCGCAACCCGGAAGGAACCCTTGGACCTCTCCACCAACCACCTGCTGCTGGCCTTTGGGCTGACCCTCCTGGCCGGCCTGTCCACCGGCATTGGCAGCGCCCTGGCCTTTGTCACCAAGCGCACCAACACCCGCTTCCTGGCCCTGGCCCTGGGCTTCTCGGCCGGGGTGATGATCTACGTCTCCTTCGTGGAGATCTTGCGCAAGGCCCGGGAGAGCCTGGTGGGGCTGTTGGGCGATCCGGCCGGGAGTTGGGCCACGGCGGGGGCCTTTTTCGGCGGCATCGCGCTCATCGCCATCATCGACCGCCTGGTGCCCGAGGCCGAGAACCCCCACGAGGCCCACCCGGTGGAGGAGATCAGCGACAAGCGCAAGGCCCATCACCAGAAGGCCCTGTTGCGCATGGGCCTGATGTCGGCCCTGGCCATCGGCATCCACAACTTCCCCGAGGGCCTGGCCACCTTCTCCGCCGCCCTGGCCGACCCCCAATTGGGCATCGCCATCGCGGTGGCCATCGCCATCCACAACATCCCGGAGGGGGTGGCGGTGGCGGTGCCGATCTTCTACGCCACCGGCAACCGCCGCCGGGCCTTTGGCCTCTCGTTCCTCTCCGGTCTGTCCGAGCCGGTGGGCGCGGCCCTGGGCTGGCTGGTGCTGATGCCCTTCATGCACGGGGCGATGTTCGGCGTCATCTTCGGCGCGGTGGCCGGGATCATGGTCTTCATCTCGCTGGACCAGCTCCTGCCCACGGCCGAAAAGTACGGCGAGCACCACCTGTCCATCTACGGCCTGGTGGGGGGCATGGCCCTGATGGCCCTGAGCCTGCTGCTGTTCCTGTGAGCAGCACTGAAAAAATCAGGCTAGTAGCGGGTAACGCTTTGGCCTGACTTGACTTGTTCCCACTTAAACGCCAACATGGCATCCGGGGCTGCGCCCGGCGGTGGCCCAAGGTAATATTGGCGCACCACCTCGCCAACAAATCCAGGGAGTTGTCTCATGTCCAGTCCCGAGATACCGGTCGGCCATAATTTCATCCGCCTCATCATCGACGAGGACAACGCCAGCGGCAAATGGGGCGGCCGGGTGGCCACCCGCTTTCCTCCCGAGCCCAACGGCTATCTGCACATCGGCCACGCCAAGAGCATCTGCCTGAACTTCGGGCTGGCCCTGGAATATGGCGGCACCTGCAACCTGCGCTTCGACGACACCAATCCCACCAAGGAGGACGTGGAGTACGTCGACAGCATCATCGAGAGCGTGCGCTGGCTGGGCTTCGACTGGGACGACCGGCTCTATTACGCCAGCGACTATTTCGAGCAGCTCTACCAGTATGCCGAGACCCTGATCCAGGCCGGCAAGGCCTATGTCTGCGACCTGACGCCGGAGGAGATGCGCGCCACCCGCGGCACCCTGACCGAGCCGGGCCAGAACAGCCCCTACCGCGACCGGACCCCGGAGGAGAACCTGGACCTCTTCCGCCGCATGCGGGCCGGCGAGTTCGCCGACGGCAGCCGGGTGCTGCGGGCCAAGATCGACATGGCCTCGCCCAACCTGAATATGCGCGACCCGGTGGTCTACCGCATCCGCCGGGCCCACCACCACCGCACCGGCGACCAGTGGTGCATCTATCCGATGTACGACTACACCCACTGCCTCAGCGACGCCCTGGAGGGCATCACCCACAGCATCTGCACCCTGGAGTTCGAGGACCACCGTCCGCTCTACGACTGGTGCCTGGACCAGTTGCCGGTGCCCTGCCACCCCCAGCAGATCGAGTTCGCCCGCCTGAACCTGGAATACACCCTGATGAGCAAGCGCAAGCTGCTGCTCCTGGTGCAGGAGGGCCATGTGGCCGGCTGGGACGACCCCCGCATGCCGACCCTGATGGGCATCCGCCGCCGGGGCTACACCCCCAAGGCCATGCGCGACTTCTGCGAGCGCATCGGGGTGGGCAAGCGCGACTCCCTGGTGCCGATGGAGCTGCTGGAAAAGGCGGTGCGCGACGACCTGAACACCAGCGCCCCCCGGGTGATGGCGGTGCTGGACCCGGTGAAGCTGGTCATCGACAACTATCCCGAGGGTCAGGTGGAGGAGTTCGAGGCGCCCTACTACCCCGATGACCCGCCGGCCATGGGCAGCCGCAAGGTCCCGTTCTCGCGCGAGCTTTACATCGAGCGCGAGGACTTCATGGAGACCCCGGCCAAGAAGTTCTGGCGGCTCTCCCCGGGGCGCGAGGTGCGCCTGCGCTGGGCCTACCTGGTGACCTGCACCCACGTGGTCAAGGACCCGCAAACCGGCGAAATCACGGAGATCCACTGCACCTACGACCCGGCCACCAAGGGCGGCGACGCTCCCGACGGCCGCAAGGTCAAGAGCACCATCCACTGGGTGGACGCGGCCCGCTCCCTGCCGGCCGAGGTGCGGCTCTACGACCGCCTGTTCGCGGCGGCCAACCCCGGCGCGGAAAAAGACAAGGACTGGCGCGAGCTTCTCAATCCCGAGTCCCTGACCGTGATGGCCCGGGCCCGCCTGGAGTCCAGCCTGGCCACGGCCGAGCCCATGAGCCGCTACCAGTTCGAGCGCAAGGGCTATTTCTGCATCGACCTGGACAGCGCCCCGGGCCGTTTGGTGGTCAATCGCACCGTGACCCTGCGCGATTCCTGGCAAAAAATCGTGGCCAGCGAGGCCGCCGGGAAATAGCCATAAATTATCAGTGAATAGCAGGGGGTCGGTCCCGTAACGGGGCCGACCCCTGACATTTGGTGCGGGGAAATCTTGCAACCCCTTTATCTTGTGTAGTCCCGGTTTGGCAAGATTAAGAGTTATGGATTAGTCCTTTTGGATAATGGCCTATTGATCAATATACATTCCAACATGCCATTAAAATTGAACAATTGACACGGGCTAGAAAAATGCGCCAAAGTGGTTAAGCATCGTGGCCACGCGGCCGATAAGTACGGATAAGGGCGAACCCATGGATTAGGGGGACCCAATGCCTGTGGCTGTCAAAGAGCATCAGCGCATCGAGGGATTGCCGTCGCCGCCCAGCCTGTTGTCCGCCCTGCTCCAGGCTCTGGATGATGAATCGACCTCGGCCGCCGACCTGGAACGGTTGGTGAGCCAGGACCAGTCCACCACCGCCCGCCTGCTGGCGGTGGCCAATTCCGCCTACTATGGCTTGCGCCACCAGGTCACCAGCGTCTCCCGCGCGGTGGTGGTGCTGGGCCTCAACGAGGTCCGGGCCATCTGCCTGGGCTCGGTGCTCACCTCGCTGCTCCACCCCACCCGCTTCCTCGACCCCGGCGGAGCCCAGGCCCTCTGGCGCCACAGTCTGGTGGTCTCCCAGGCCGCCCGCCTGATCGCCGAGCGCTCCCGGCGGCTGCGTCCGGACCTGGCCCTGACCGCCGGCTTGCTGCACGACCTGGGCTGGGTGGTGGTCATGGCCTACCAGCCCGAGCTCTGGGCCCAGGTGCGGACCCGGCGGAGGGAGCGGGGCCAGACCTTGGTGGAAGCGGCCCGGGAACTGGAATTCGACCACCAACAGGCCGGTTACCTGTTGGCCCGACAATGGGACCTGCCCCCCATGATGACCGCCTGCCTCGGCCGTCACCACGAACCATCCCTGAGCGACCCCGACTTTCCCTGCGTGGCCACGGTCCACCTGGCCGAACTCCTGGCCGGCCAGCTGGACGACCCGGATTGGGGCGAGGAAGCGGTCAGCGATCCAGCGATCTGGGTTCTCAAGGGCCTGGGTGTTTCACCAGATGATTGGCGCGCCTGCCAGACGGAAATGGTCGGGCGCGCCGCGGCCTTGCAAGCCCTGGGTGATCAACTCCTGGGAGGGGTGGCCTGAACATGACGGAGATCCTGCCCCCGGAACAAGAGCGTTGGGCCCGCCGCCTGGCGGAGTCCCAGACCCAGCGGGATGAACTGGTCCGCCTCTTGGGCCTGTTGGCCCAGTTGGGCATGGTGGCCGGCCGCCGCCTGGACGCCAACCTGGCCGCCCATGAGGTGACCGACCTGTTGCTGAATTATCTCCAGGCCGATTATTGCGCCCTGATGCTCGCCGACGGGGCGGGCGGCCTGCGTCCGGCGGCCTACAGCGGCACCACCCTGACCACCGAGCTGAGCGAGCGCCTGGAGCAGCAGATGCGCCAGGGCAATCCCAACGCCACCCAGATCGACGACGCCCTGGGCAGCTATCACCTGGTCTGCGCGCCCTTGCGCAACCAGCGCGAACTCCTGGCGGTCTTGGGCCTGGTGCTGCGCCAGGAGCTGGACCAGGTGCAGTTGCGCCACCTGGGCCTGGCCATGCAGGCCTGCCTGCCCATGTTGGAGAACATCCTGGTGCGCGAGCGCCTGAACGAGGCTCGCGCCAACCTGGAGCAGCTCAGCGGCCAGGTGCAGGACCACCTGCAGAACGCCATGGACCTGTCGCGGGTGCAGGAGGCCAGCCTGGCGGCCTTGCTGGACCTGCAATCCGACCCTTTGTTCTTGGCCGACACCCAGGGCCGTTTGCTGCGGCACAACGCGGCCTTGGCCCGCCTCTTGGGACGCGAGGGACAGGCCCTGGAGGGCTTGGCCCTGGATCAGTTCCTGGGTGGCCTGGACCAGGGCGCGGCTGGCGTCCCGGAGAGCAATCGCCGGGTGGAGCTGCGGGTGCAGTGCGGGGGGGAGATACCGGCCCAATTGCGAGCGGTGCCCCTGGACCTGGAGGGCGGCAGCGCGGCCTGGCTGGGGCGCTTGACCCCGGAGACGGCCGGATGGGAGGCTGAGTCGCCGCCGACCCCGGACCTGGAATCGTCCCAGATCGGAAGAGCGTCGTGTAGGGAAAGAGTGTAGATC
>CALERA010000010.1 GCA_937908275.1 uncultured Desulfarculaceae bacterium
ATATCGCCGTAGCTGGCCGCCACCGCCGCCCCCGGGGCTTGGCCGGCGGCCCGCCCCAGCCCCGCGCCCGAGCTTTGGCTCGATCGGGTGGAATCCTGCCAGAGGCAGGTCGGAAGTCGCGTGCAAGCCCTGCCCACGGGTGGCCCCATCCAGGATGGGACCGCGATGACACCCCATGGAATCAGGCTGGAGGACCCATGCTTTTCAAGATCGCTCGCTCGCTGGGACTGCCGCTGCTGTCGTTGCTGCTTCTGCCGGGCCTGGTCTGGGCGGAGCCGGACCGCCCGGGGAGCAAGGACCATCCCCTGTTCACGCGCATGCCCAACACCTACATCATGAACTATCGCCAGACCAAGTTTGACCAGTACACCTTCCCCCTGCCCAACCGGGGCAAGGAGACGGTGGAGGGCGCGCTATACATCATCGAATACCAGACCAACAAGGGCGGCGAGAAGGCCAGCGCCCTGGAGATCGTGCGCAACCACCAGGCCGCCCTCGCCCAGATCGGCGGCGAGGTGATGTTCGACGACAAGAACCACATCACCGCCCTGCGGATCGTCAAGGACGGCAGGGAGGTCTGGGCCAAGGTGGACGCGATCGTGGGCCGCTACACCCTGACCATCGTGGAACGCCAGGCCATGCAGCAGTCCATCACCGCCAAGGCCATCTTCGACGAGTTGAGCCAGAAGGGCTTCATGGTCATCGACGTGCATTTCGACACCGCCAAGGCCACGATCAAGCCCGAGTCCTTCCCGCTGCTCGACCAGGTGGCCGAGATGCTCCAGAAAAACCCCGGGCTCAGGGTTTCGGTGGACGGCCACACCGACAACGTGGGCGGCGCCAAGGCCAATCAGGAGCTTTCCCAGGCCCGGGCCAAGGCGGTGGTGGCGGCGCTCACCGCCAAGGGGGTCGCGGCCGAGCGCCTGCAGGCCCAGGGTTGGGGAGACCAGAAGCCGGTGGCCGACAACGCCTCCGAGCAAGGCCGGGCCCAGAACCGGCGGGTGGAACTGCGCAAGCTCTGAAAGAAAGCGCCCCCCTGTTTGGGGGGCGCTCCCTCCGATCTGGCCACGGCGGCCGGCTCAGGCGTTGGATTGTCGGCCGCTGGCCTGTTTTCGATTCTCCATGCCGGTGAAACAAAGCGGATCGTTGTGGAACCTGCCCGTGCTGCCCACGGACATGGCGGAGCAGCCTCCCCGGCAGCGTTCGGCCTCGGCGCAGCCGCGACAATTCTCGCCGAGCTGGCTCTGGTCATAGGCCCGGTTGTAGCGGAAGGAATCGGGATGGAACCAGATCTGCCAGAGGTCGTTTTGGCGCAGGTCGCCCTCGCTGAACTCGTCGGGCAGGGACAGGCAACCCTTGATCCTGCCGTCGCTGGTGATGCCGCAAGAGGCGATCCCGGCCGGGCAGCCTCCCCAGGCCGGCTGGCGGGTGTCTCTCTCGGTGTAATAGCCATAGCTGTCGCTGAAGGCGATCCGCATGCCCTGGTATGAATCCGTGGCCATGCACTGACGCGCGAACTCGCCCAGGCGGGCGTAGTCATTTTGGTCCAGGCCCAGCACCGACGATTCCCGGGTCCGGCCCAGGGAGAAGATGGGCTGCACCTGCCAGCGCCCCACGCCAACCTGGGCCAGGGTTTCCCGCAGCTCGGGCAGTTCGTCGAGGTTCAAGGCGTTGGCGGTGGTGATGACCGTGGTCTGGATGCCCGCCGCCCGCAAATCTTCCAAGGTGGCGAGCAACTGCCGCTGCATGCCCTCGCGCCCCCGGATGCGGTCGTGGGTGGCCGGGCAGCCGTCCACGCTCAGGCCCACGCCCTTCACCTTCACCTCGCGCAGGCGTTTAATCACGGCTGGAGTCAGCAGCAGACCGTTGCTGACCACCTTGGTCAGGATGTCCAGCTCGGCCAGGCGGGACAACAACGCGAAGATGTCCTCCCGCAGCAGGGGTTCGCCGCCCGTGAAATCAACCTCGCGCACCAACAGCTCGGGCAGCTGCTCGCAGATGGCCAGGCATTCGCGGGTGGTCAGCTCGTTGGCCCGGGGTTGGCCCGCCGAGGAGCCGCAATGGGCGCAACGCAGGTTGCAGGCCAGGGTCAGCTCCCAGCCCAGGAGAAAGGGAAAGCTCTCGAAGCCCATGCCGCCTACCGCTGGCTGCGGAGATGGTTCTGCACCGCGATGTAGTCGCCGGCCCGCAGGGTCATCTGCTTGCCCGCCAGGTAGTCGTCGGTCAGGTTCATGATGGTGGCGGCGATGTCCGCGGGGGGCTTCTTCCCATGCCGCAGGTAGGCGGTCATGTGCTTGGCCAGGACGCTGTAGAACTGCTTGCTGGGCTTGGTCTTGACCTCCTTGGCCCATTCCGAGCGCCAGTCGACCATCAGATAGGCCACCAGGATCCACTTTTCCAGGATCCACTCCGGCAGGTACTGGAACTCCTCGAAGATCCGCCAGGGGATGTCATCCCAGTCGGGGTGGATGTGGGGCAGGTAGGGCTGCAGGGTTTCGCGGATGCGGCGCTGGCAGACCGCGCAGAAGGGAGCCAGGTTGCGCATCATGCAGTTGAATTCCGGGCGGTAGATGCCGCAGTGGTAATAACGCGCGCCCTCGAAGGCCCCCACGGCGCCCGCCGGCAGGGGATTGGGCTGGGGATCGCAAAAGGCGCAGTCGGCGTTGACCGTGGTGGGCAGGGGCGTGGCCGGGTCGATCAGGTCGCCCCACTTGATGGTGGCCCGGTTGGTGTCGATGGTCACGTTGGGCTGGGCCGGTTCGCCACCGGTGTAGGTGTCGTGGCCGACATCGCTGCCGCAGCCGGCCCAATACTCGTATTCATCGGCCAGGCCGAACGCCGCGTGTCCCAGTTCGTGCAGGGCGGCGCTGACCGAGCCGCCGGAAGTGGACATGGTGGCCAGCACCCCGCCGGAGCCGCCCCAGATGGGGCTGTTGATGAGCACCAGGATCTGGTTCCAGTTGCTGACCACGGCGTCCACGGTGTCGATGACCAGCCCGGTGTTGACGCTGGTCAGGCGGCGGATGCCGCCGTTGCAGAACGAGGCGTCGAAATAGGTGGCCACCGAGGTCCCCGCGCCTCCCGGGCAGGCCGCGGGGTCGTCCGCGCCGCTTTCGGTGGAGGAAACGTCGATGCGATACACGTTGAAGGCCGAGGCGAACTCGTCCAACGGCGAAGTGCTCACCAACTGGTCGACGAAATCCTGGAAGTCCGCGTGAAAATCATCCATCTCCTCCAGGCGGTAGCCCTCGGAGACCACCGCGATGGTGAAACGGTCGCTGTCCGAGCCATTGTCCAGGTATTTGTAGTGACCGAGAACGCTTCCGTCGCCGATTCCCATCACTTCACCGCCTTTCCGCCGCCGCTCGCGCCCAGGGCGAAGCTTTTCAATTCCTTGGCCGGCTCCATGCCGCTCTTCAGGTTCAGGGGGCTGCTGAAGAGCGTGACCTTGGCCGCCGCCTTGAGTTGGGGGATCAGCAACACGAACTGCCCCTTGAGGTCCTGGCCGGGCTTTTCCCAGGCCAGAGGACGATAGGGATCATCGGTGCGGACCTCCACCGCGGCGGGAATGGGATTCTGCACCACCCGGCGATAGAGCGCCTTGCCCTTGGCGTCGCTCACCTCATACCAAAACCCGGACGCGTTCTTGCCCAGTTCGCGGGTTTCCGACGGGGGCGCGATCATTTCCACTCTTTTTTCCGAAAGCAGTTTGATTTGGCTCCCCTTGTACTCGAACACCAGGCGCACCGCCTGCGGGACCGCGTCATTCCCCTTGCGGGAATCACCTCGTTTCATCACTTGCTCCTTTGCCAGAACTGACCAGCCGAAAATCCGGCGTCTTGTGATGCAAACTCAGGCTGCAACCGATTTTGTTGGGGCAAGGCGCCGCTCCTCCAATCCAGCGGGCGTGAGGGTTGGGTGGACCCCTTTCATCCGAAGCGCCGTCCCGGGCAGGAGAACCTTTAACCTTGAAGTTCCAACGGTCCCGTGAGCTCGCGCGCGAAATTGGGCGTCGCCGATGATGGGGGCGCCCGATATTTTCCCGCTGCCCAACCAGGGTTAAAACCCAAACCAGGAAACGCCAGCCTTTCCCGCCAAAGGCCGACGGAATTAATCCCGGCTTGGTGTGGTCTTGAGCGTGCCAACCAGGGGATGGGAGATGTCATTGGTGGTGGGATCGAACGGGCAGCCAACCCTTGATTGGCGCAATTATTTCAATTTATTAATATATATTAATTTATTATATATAAGCGTGGCAATGCCAATTTTCCCCAAACCACCGGTGTTTCCTCCCGCCTGGGCGGCGTTGCGGCGGATTTTATTTTGGGGGCGATATCATGGCGTTATAATGCAATAAGATCAGCTTGGCACACCATCCAGTCATCAAGCACCGGAACCGGCGCCTCGGCTCCCAACCTGGCCGCCGGGTCGGTGCTTGGCCTGCCCCCCAAAGACCCGCGCAGCGACGCGCAGAACCCAAGCCTGGCCTCCGGCCGCGCGGCCCTGGTTCATCTCCAGGCCGCCCGCCCGAACGCACCGGCCAGGGTTCTTTCGCGTCCGCTGGCCGAAGGTCCAGATTCCCGTAACCTGGCGGTCACGGCCAAAATGGCGATCGCCGGGGTCCATGCCTGCAAGCCTGCCTGCCCCAATACGCCAGCCTGAAAGGGCCAAGGAGGTTATATGCGTCTGGCGTTGTCCATCAAAGCCAAGCTCCTGATGGCCGTGGGGTTGCTGCTGTTGACCGCATGGGCTTTGGGCCTGGCCTCCCTGACCCTCTTGCAGTCCCAGGAAACCGACGGCCTGGTGGTGAACATCGCCGGCCGCCAGCGCATGCTCTCCCAGAAAATGACCAAGGAGCTCTTGGCCATGCTCCTGCAGCCGGAGACGCGCTCCCAGGTCGCGCCCCAGCTCAAGGCCAGCATGGACCTCTTCGAGCGCTCGGCCCAGGGGTTGCTGGAAGGAGACGCCCAGGTCGGCCTGCCGAGCACCATTGATCCCCAGATCCGGCAGCAAATGAACGTGGTCCTGGCCTTGTGGGCGGGGTTCAAGGACAATCTCCTGGCATTGTCCGCCGAACAAGGCCCCAGCGCCGCCAACCGCGAGCAGCGCCTGACCGCGGTCCTCCAGGATAATCTCAAGGTCCTGAAGGAGATGAACCAGGCCGTGGAGATGTACGCCGCCCGCGCCGAAAGCAAGGTCCTGCTGCTGCGCAATGTGCTGCTGGTGGGCATGGCCTTCGCCGGCCTGGTCTTCGCGGCCATCTGGGTGGGCCTGGGGCGGGCCGTCATCAGACCCATGCGCCAAGCCCTGGCCTCCCTGGGCGAGGGCATCGCCCAACTGAAGCTGGCCTCTCGCCAGATCGCCAACTCTGGCCAACAGATCGCCGACAGCACCAGCAGCCAGGCGGCGGCCCTGGAGGAGACCAGCGCCTCCCTGGAGGACCTGGCCAGCGCCACGCGAGAAAACACCGCCCACGCCGAAACCTCCCGCCATTTGAGCCAGGATGCCGCCCAGGCCATGGATAGCGCCGATCATTCCATGGCCCAGTTGCGCCAGGCCATGACCAGCCTGACCGACACCAGCCAGGAGACCGGCAAGGTCATCAAGACCATCGATGAAATCGCCTTTCAGACCAACCTGCTGGCCCTGAATGCGGCCGTGGAGGCGGCCCGGGCCGGAGAGCACGGGGCCGGGTTCGCGGTGGTGGCCGAAGAGGTGCGCGGCCTGGCCCATCGCGCCGCCGAGGGCGCGCGCAACACCCAACGCCTGATCGAGATGAACATGACCAACATCCGGAAGGGCTCGGAACAGGTGGCGGCCACGGTGGAGGCCTTCGAGACCATGGCTGGCAACTCCCGCGAGGTCAACGGCCTGGTGATGCAAATCTCCCGGGCCAGCGCCGACTCCGCCTCGGGCATCGAGCAGATTAGACAGGCCACCAGCCGCCTCGACCAGGACACCCAGCACCTGGCGGCCAACGCCGAAGAGGCGGCCTCGGCCTCGGAGCAGCTCTTTGGCCAAGCCCAGTCCATGGAGCGGATGGTGAACCAGCTCACCTCCCTGGTCGAAGGCCAGGCGCGGGCCCAAGCCCCCGCCCCCCGCCGACCCAAGCGGGTCGCCCCCACCCGGGCCCTGCCCGCCCCCCAGGGCCAGGGGGTCGACTTCTAGGGCCGGCGACGCGCGGCCACTCGCCGTGGCCGCGAGATCATCAAGGTCCCCGGGAGAGCCACGGCTCTCCTGGCCGACCTGATCCACCCGCTCAAAAGCGCAGGGGCCAGCCTGGCGACCAGGCCCTGTCGCGGTTCATCCCCGCGCGGGCGGGGAACACACCTGGGCCTGGCTCACCGGATAGAGGCCGTCCGGTTCATCCCCGCGCGGGCGGGGAACACCCGCTAAGCAGCCGACGCAGCAGTGCAGTCTGCGGTTCATCCCCGCGCGGGCGGGGAACACCCAGCATAACGGCCCGGGTCAGGGCGGGGTGCCGGCTCATCCCCGCGCGGGCGGGGAACACTCAGAGCCAGCGGGCGCAAATCGGCATCATGTCGGTTCATCCCCGCGCGGGCGGGGAACACGGCGACCCCGGGAGCCTGTTCATCACCATGCCCGGTTCATCCCCGCGCGGGCGGGGAACACAAGGGGTGATCCAGGAGCAGTCCGGCCCGGGCCGGTTCATCCCCGCGCGGGCGGGGAACACACCAAGGACCTGGCCGAGAGCCACGTGGCCAGCGGTTCATCCCCGCGCGGGCGGGGAACACTCTACAAGGCCCTGCAGGACGACGGCACCAGCCGGTTCATCCCCGCGCGGGCGGGGAACACGTGAAGACCGGCTCGAAGCGCTCATTGCCGGTCGGTTCATCCCCGCGCGGGCGGGGAACACGACGTGAAGATGCTCCAGGGCATGCAGAGAAACGGTTCATCCCCGCGCGGGCGGGGAACACGTGATCCTGGGCGGCGTGTGGAACGGCAGCACCGGTTCATCCCCGCGCGGGCGGGGAACACACCAACCAGCCTCCAACCCAGCGGCCATCAAACGGTTCATCCCCGCGCGGGCGGGGAACACCTGACCCCCGGAAACGTGGTGGATTATGAGTTCGGTTCATCCCCGCGCGGGCGGGGAACACGCGCGCAGGGCGAAATCCACCGCCAGGGTCAGCGGTTCATCCCCGCGCGGGCGGGGAACACTCCTCGCCGTGCACAATGCCATGCACCGCGCCCGGTTCATCCCCGCGCGGGCGGGGAACACTTGGCATCAGCGCACCCAGACCACCACGGTGCCGGTTCATCCCCGCGCGGGCGGGGAACACGGATGCGCCTTGATGTAGGCCACGCCCGCTTGCGGTTCATCCCCGCGCGGGCGGGGAACACACGTGGATGCCATTTGATGTCCGGGAGGACTACGGTTCATCCCCGCGCGGGCGGGGAACACGCCGGCGGCGCGAAGCACGCTCTGGTCAGCGCCGGTTCATCCCCGCGCGGGCGGGGAACACGCGCGCGGACCCCGCCAGGTGGTGGGACTGGCGCGGTTCATCCCCGCGCGGGCGGGGAACACCTCCGAGGCAATCGACGTGCCTCCGGCCCGGGCGGTTCATCCCCGCGCGGGCGGGGAACACTTCAGATTCGAACAAAAAGCTGAGTTTGCCTAGCGGTTCATCCCCGCGCGGGCGGGGAACACAGCAGCCCGGCGGCGGCATGGCTGATGGGCGTCGGTTCATCCCCGCGCGGGCGGGGAACACTGGGCGAAATCCAGCGCACTCGGGAAGGCGAGCGGTTCATCCCCGCGCGGGCGGGGAACACACCTGATTGGTACAGACAAGGAAAACAACTGGCGGTTCATCCCCGCGCGGGCGGGGAACACTACCCAGCCCGCGTTATGGCGTGGGCGAGCAACGGTTCATCCCCGCGCGGGCGGGGAACACCACCACCATCGCCTACCGCGACCTGATGGCCGCGGTTCATCCCCGCGCGGGCGGGGAACACTCCGCGAATTCGGCGCGGTCCACGCTAAGCTGCGGTTCATCCCCGCGCGGGCGGGGAACACCCCGCCACTATAAGTGGTTGACACCCGTAGACCGGTTCATCCCCGCGCGGGCGGGGAACACGCACAACCAGTCCACCAGCCAGAAGCGATAGAGCGGTTCATCCCCGCGCGGGCGGGGAACACAAACACGCTCAGGTCCTCGGTGAAGGCCATCACGGTTCATCCCCGCGCGGGCGGGGAACACACCATCTCCAACCCCGCGATTTGGCGGGGTTATTCCGTCAGGTTTTCAGCCACCGGCTGGCTCGGTTCTTGCTTGCCGATGTTTTCCTCCAACGGTAGGAACGACACCAACTTGACCCCGTCCAGCTCCACCGGCGCCCGGCGATTGGTCCCCAGGGTCTGGAAGTCGAAACCCTGCTCGTTGTTGCTGGTCCAGACCATCACCGCGTTGCCGGTCTCCAGGCCTTGTTCCACGTTGCGCCAGACCATCTCTCGGGCCTTGCGCGACAAGCTGCCCACGTAGACCCCGGCCCGGACCTCCAACAACCACAACGCCAGCCGCCCCCGCAGGCGCGGCGGCGCGTTCTCAAGCACGATGACCAGCATCGCCCATGCCCTCCGGTTCGGGAAAGGCCGGGCCGATGGCATCCGGCGGCGGCTGGGGCCGGGGCAGGTCCCCGGCCGAGAGCACCTCCTCGATGGTGGGGATGATGCGCTTGAGCAGGCCGCTCTGGCGGAAGCTGTCGCGGCAGGCGTGACGCACCGCCCGCTCCGACTCCGGCGGGTTCTGGGCCGCGATGCGGAAGGCCACCGGCACCACGGTCTCGAACTTGAACAGGTCAGCGATATCATAGACAAAAGAAAGCGGCTTGCCGGTGTGGATGAAGCCCACCGCCGGCGAATACCCCGCCGCCAACACCGCCGCCTCGCTCAGGCCATACAGGCAGGCGGTGGCCGCGCTGAGACAACGGTTGGCCAGATCGCCCGAACCCCAATCCTGGGGATCATAGTCGCGCCGCTTCCACTTGACGCCCGCGCGCGAGGCCAACAACTCATACATCCGGCGCACCCGCGCGCCCTCGATGCCGCGCAACTGCTCCACGCTGCGGCGGGCCGGGGGCTCCTCGCCAAAACGCAAGGCGTACATCTTGCGCACCACCTTCAGGCGCGCGGATTCGTCGTCGGCCAGGCGCACCTGCCAGAGCAGGCGGTCGCTGCGCGCCCCACCGGGTTGGCCAGCGGCGTACAGCCGCACCCCGGCCTCGCCCACCCAGACCAGCAGGCAACCCACCCGGGCGGCCAGGGCCACCGCGGCGTGGGAGACCCGCGCCCCGGGCTCCAGCATCAGGCAGCTCACCGAGCCCACCGGGATGTGGGTGCGCACCCCGGTGACGTCCACCACCACGAAGGCCCCGTCCAGCACGTCCACCTGCCCGCGCTCGATGAACATCACCGACAGGCGGTCCTTGATGGCCAGGGGAGACAACCGGGGCAGCATCAGCCCGCCCCCTTGACCAGCATCAGGCCACAGCCAAAGCCCTTGGCCGGGCCCAGGCCGTGATAGAGCACCTCCACCAAGCGCGCGGGATCGGCGACCTGGAGCCGGCCGCTGAAATCCAGGGTCGACAAGCGCACCCTTCCGCGGCCGCCGCGCTTATCGAATTGATGCTGGCGATAGCCCTCCACCATGACCGCCCGGGGTTCGAAAGCAAAGCCGTGGGCCTCGGCCCGGGCCGCCAGCCAGGCCAGGCCGGCCTGGCGCGTCAATTCCGAGAGCGGCGGCCACTTGTCCTTGGCCAGTCCCTGCCGCTCCAGGTCCTTCTTGGCCTCCATCACCACATCATGGCGTTGCTGGCGGCGGTTCTCGTCCTTGCGGCTGATGATGGGATTGGCCCGCAGGCTGAAGGCCAGAACCTGGCCCGCCGCCAGTTTGGGGGCATAGGGTTTGACAGCCAGGGCCGCGCCGGCCCAATCCTGGCGCGGCGGGCGCTGGGAAACGGCGTAGATGACACCTTCCTCATGGCGATAGAGGAAATCGCGGCGGCGTTCGGGGCCGTCGCTGAACAGCTCCCACACCAGGTGGTGCAGGGCGTAGGCGTCGCCCCTGGCCCGCCAGAGCTGGGGGGCTGCGGCGGGCAGGGAGGCCAGTTCCAGGCGGCTGAAATACATGCTCACACCTCCTGGCCCGTCGGGGCGGACCAGGCCGCGCGGGCCTCGCCCCGAGGGAGGTATTGCCAGCGGCGACGGCTCAGGAGCCGGTCGCGGCGACTGAACCGGTCGTGCTTCAGGTCGCGCAGGTCCGCGTCCCACTCCCCGGCCGATTCTTCCCACACCAAATGGCCCGGCGGGCGGGAGATGAGCCGCGCCAGCTCGTCCTCTCTGGTCCGGCCCCGCTCCTGGGCCAGGGCCTGGCGCACGCCCTCGGCCTCCACCAACTTGGGGGCCAAGGGCAAGCCCGGCGGGCAGGATTTGCGCCCCAGATAGGGCGCGAACACAGGATATTCCAGGGCTTGCCCTATGGCCTCCAGGGGCCAGGGCGGCTGGGCCTGGGTCTCCCACAGACAGGCCAGGTAGAGCGCGTCCTGACGGTATTCGCGGAAGGAGAGCATGGGGTTGTCGTCCTGGGCGTGGGCCGCGATCAGCTCCGCCCGCCGGGTGGGATGGCTGACCCCACGCCTGGCCTTGGGCATCTCCACGGTGTGGAAGTCGGTGAGGGGCCGGCCGGGGGAGAAGACCCGCACCGCCAGGCCCAGGGAGGCGTCCAGGGCCAGGAGGTCGTCCTCCTGGTCCCGGCGCAGGCCCAGGGCCCCGGCCACCAGCCCCAGCACCGCGCTGCGGCCGGGGTGGCCCAGGCTGGCGCGCTCCTCGCCCACCGCCACCTCGCCCCAGGAGCACAGGGGGCCATAGAGGCAGAAGACCAGGAAGCGCCTCATGAGCAGGCCTCCGCCACGAAGTCCAGGACCTTGGCCAGCGAACCGTCCCGGTCCGGCACGCTCAACTCCTCCTGGGCGTCGGCCAGCGCGCCGTAGACCTGGTCCATGTCCGCGCGGGTTTTACGCAACTGGGCGATGGCCGCCGCCACCTGGTCGGTCCCGGTCACCGGCTGGACAAAAGCCGTGGCCAGGGAGCGGGGCTGGCGGTCGCCCTTCTCGGCCAGGACGTACTGGGCGTAGGCCCGGGAGGCGAAGGAGTTCTGCTTGCCGGTGGGGGCCACGGTGGCCGCGGCCTCGGTCAGGGCGGCCAGGGCCGGCCCCGCCAGGTCGGGCCGGCCGGACAGGTTCTCCCGGAGCAGGGCGCAGTCCACGCAGACATAGAGGTAGAACACCCCGGAGCCGAACTCCACCTCGCCCATGTGCCCCGCGCCCACGTCCTCGATGCCAGCATTGAGGTCATCCACGGCGGTGAAGAAGTCGTCCTCCACCACGGCGGCGCCCACGGTGAAGGCATGGGCCACCTGGACGGCGGCCTCGACGTTGAAATCAGGTTTGTCAGCCAGCATGCGGCCGAACATGGCCAAATCAACGGCGGTGTTGGTCTTTTGCAAGGCCTTAGCCAGATCCTCATCGCTGGGCACTTGCTGATTGAGCAATGCAGTCACGACATTGCTAATGGCCGCTTTCTCTTGGGAGCTGAGAAACAGCATATGACCAAAGTCGAAGCGATCCTTGGTATCAAGGGACTTGCTTTTCTTTTCCTTATCCTTTTCCTTTTTGTCCTGTGCTTCGGACTTCTTCTTGAAGATATCCATAATTTTGTCGGCCCAGGCGGCGGCTTGCATCGGCTCCATACCGCCATCCTTCAAGGGGGTGAAGACCAGCGCACGAAAATCCCTGGTGCGCAAACCTCTATCGCCCTTGCCGACGTCTTCTCCGAATTGATTAAAAATGTCGCTGGTGCGCCAGGCGCGCTTGAGGCTCTGGGAGGAGACCCTGAGCCGCAGGGATCCGCCCACCTGGGCGGTCTTGGGACGGTTCAGGTCGTCGCGGTTGAGGTTGCTGGGGTGATAGAAGGTCAGCAGGTGAAGCTGGAGAAAACGGCTCATGATTAGCGCTCCTTATAGTTAGGCGGCGTGCTCGTCGCCAGCATCGGGGACGTTGGCGTAGTATTCGTAGGCCCAAGCCTGGCGCACCTTTTCCCGGCGCTTGGGATCGGCCCAGTCGAAGATGTCGGCGGCCAGGGAGAGCACCGGCGCTTGTTCGTCGCACAGGCGCACCGCCCGGATCAGGGCCTGGGTCAGTTCCTCCAGGTCGTCCTTGGCCAGCAGGCGACGGCCGCGCAGGCCGCTGACCGCTCCCTGCTTGGGATTCTTGTCGGGCCGGGCCTTGGCCATCAAGCGGCCCAGGTTCGGCTCCGGGGCCTCGTTTTTGGCTTCCATCAGCACCCGGGCGGCGGCGGCCAGGCCCTGGCCCTGCCCTCCGAGGTTGACGCCCCGCTTGTTCAAGTCGCGCAGAAGGTCGTTGAAGGCCTTGTCCAGGGCCACCTGGGGCAGGGTGTGGCAGCGCCGCAACTCGGCCCTCTCCCCGCGCCGGGGCGGGCGTCCCGGTCCGTCCTCCTTGACCAACCGCCACCACCAGTCGTGCAGGACCTTGCGCGCCACCGGGCCGCGCAGGCCGTATTCCACCTCCTCATTCACGATTGCTCCCCCTTTTCCCGTTTGGTTTGCCTGGCCGGCTTTTCCAGCGCCGGCAGGTTAAGCGTCTCGCGCATTTTTTTGGCCCAGGGACCCGCCCAGAACCACAGGTTCTTGCGGGCCAGGACGATGCGTTTGGGATTGGCTCGCTCCACCTGTTCAAACTGCGAATACTCGTCGAAGATGGCCCGGGTTTTCAGTTGCAGCGTGGTCAACCAGCCTTCCTTGAAAGCGTTGCCGTCCTCTTCCTCCAGGCTCCAGAAATCATGCCCCTGCTCCAACAGCGCCTTGAGCGCGGCCACCGCCTGGTAAAAGTCAGTCTCGGTCTCGGCCCAGAACAGGCGGCCCATCCGCTCCAGATCGCCCTGGTTGGACTTCACCGGGGAGCCCTTACCAAACCAGGCCTCCTTGAGGCAGCGGGCCAGGGCGCTGGCCGCCTGCTGGGCGGTCTCCACCAGGGCCTTGACGCCCTGCTCGTAGGCCTGGCCATGTTCAGGCCCGATCAGGACCAGGGGCATGCGGCTGTCCACCCAGGCCCGAGCCTTCTTGTTGTCCATGTCGTAGCCAAAGGCCCAAAGCCGGCGCGGGGTGTGTTCGTCGTCCAGCATCTCCTGGCGCTCCCGGCGCTCCTCGAAAAGCTCGATGGCCTGGGCGCGCACCACGCGGGTCTTGTCCGCGTCACCGCCACCCGAGGCCCCGGCCTGTGCCCGGGCCACCGCCAGGCCCAGCCAATGGCGATAGCTGAGACCGCCGGAAGTGCCTTTGACCGCGAAAGGCTGGCCGTCCTTCCAGTAGTGGGGCGACAGGGGATGCAGCCAGGGACCTTCGTATTTGATGCCGTTGGGCCGCACCCAGAAGCCATCCACCAAGGGCGCGGGGCCGCGCCCGCACAGGCTGCATAGCCCGATTTCCGGTTCAGCCTGGCAATCGGCCCAGATGCGCCGGGGCAGGCCCCAAAAGGCCTGGGTCGGATCGGTTTGGATGGGGCTGAGGCGGGTTTCCTTGTCGCCGGTGGGCGAGGGCCGCAACCAGGGGAAGGTCAGGGCCTGATCAGTCGACCTGGGTTGCTTGCGCCAGAACCGGTCGGCCGGCTGCACCGCCAGCCAGACCGTCTGCCACAGGTCGTCAGCCAGGGCCAGGGTGGTGAGCGGCCCGCCGCCGCGCAGGGAGGTGAGGTGGCCCCGGCCGCCGCTGGGGGCGTAGGTTTGCAGGGTGTGCAAGGCGGCGGCCAGACAGGCGGGGCAAAGAGCGCCCACCTGGCCCCGTTTGATGAAGTGATCTTTGTTGTCTTTTTCTTTGGTGGGCTCGGGTTGCTCAATCAGCAGGAGATGGACCGGCCAGCGCTCGGCCTTGGCGGGCAGGGTCTGTTGCAGGAACCGGGGGCCGGGGCCGTCCAGGTCGAAGGCAGGAACCACCGACTCGCAGGCCCGGCGCAATTCATCCGGCGGCGGCGGCTCCTGCCAGGCCCGTCGCCAGGCGCGTTCGTCCGGCGGCGGCCAGGCGGTCTGCGCCAGGCCGACCAGGAACTCGGTCAGCGCGCCGTTGAAATCCGCCCGGGGCGAATCCACGGCCACGAAGGGGTTGTCGCCAGCCGGGCCCCGGTCGGTCAGCCGCCAGGGCTCCACCCATTCCACTCCACCACCCCGCCGCCGCAAGGGCAGCCAGGGCTCGCGCATCAGGTTGTAAGGCATCGGTCCCCCCTGGACGAATGCGGACAAATAAATTGGCAGTTCAGAGTCCGTTAAACAGGTTTTATATTAACTCAACTCCAGTTGTCATATGGTAATCAATTCTTACACTCTCGCCCTTGTTATCCACCGCCCTGCCCTGCCAGCTCCCATCCGGCCCCCGCTCCAGGGCCACCAGCAGGGCCTGCCGGCAGAGATCGGGCATGGCCGCCTTGGCCTGGCTCAGGGCCTCCATCAGCTCCGCACCGGGATCGGGATCCTCGCCGGCCACCTGCCCGATCCGCACCCGGACCTGGCTCAGTTCCCAGGCCAGCATGTCTTCACCCTCGGCCCAGGGCCGCAGACGGCCGGCCTCCCAGCGGGCCAGGCGCAGGATCACGCTGGGCGGCCCCAACCGGGTGGGGGTGTCCTCCTGCCAGGGGACATCACCCCAGCCGTAGCCCTGCTCCGGGACCAGGCAGTGCAACCGGCCCAGGGAGCGCTCGGCGAATTCCCGGCCTTCCTCGGCCTCCTCGATATCGCGCAATGCCACGGGGATGCGCTCAGCGGCCTGGTCGCCAAAGACGCCTTCCACCAACTCGCGGGCGCGGTCGGGCAGAACCAGGGAGGGAGAGGCGGCCAGGAGGCTGGCGGTGAGCCAGAGTTGGCCCGGACGGCGGTAGACCCGGGCGGCCTGGGGGGCGAAGGCCCGGTGCCAGTCGCGCGGGGCCTCGGCCACTGGTGAGGGCGACAGCACCAGCAGGCGCGGCTGACGCAGGGGGCGATCAGGTCGCTGGTGGCGATGCAAACGCCCCGCGCGCTGGATAAGCAAATCCATGGGGGCCAGGTCAGTGGCCAGGAGGTCAAAATCCAAATCTAAACTTTGCTCCACCACCTGGGTGGCCACCAGGATACGGCCGGCGCGGTCTTCGGGTGTGCTTTTCGGGCCAAAGCGATTCAGCACCCGATCCTCGATGGCCAGGCGGTCTCCCATGGCGAAGCGGGCATGGAACAGCTCCACCCGCTCCGGCCCCAGGCGCTCGGCCAACGCCCGGTAGGCTTGGATGGCGTCATTCACGGTGTTGCGAATCCAGCAGGCGCAGCCGCCCGCCTCCGCTGCCGCCACCAGATGTTCTCCGACCATCGCATCTTCGCCGATTAACTCCACTCGTAAAGCCCGGCTGGAACCTTCGGCCAGGGGTGCCGCAGTCTCCGTGAATCGCTCAGCCGTGAGACAGGAAGCCAGGGGATAGTCCAGGCTGCTGGGCGATCCCACCGCGCTCCGCCTCAACCCCTGGGCAAAGGCCGCCACCAGTTGGCGGCGGGTGTTGAGAGGCAGCGTAGCCGAGAGCAAAATGGCGCTGCCGCCCAGGGCCGACTGGAAACGCAGCAGCCCGGTCAGGAGTTCGGTGGTGTAGGGATCATAGGCGTGGACCTCGTCCACGATGAGCAATGAGCGGCCCAGGCCCAGCAGGCGCAAGGCCTGATGCCGCACCGGCAAAGCTGCCAATAATGCTTGGTCCAGGGTGCCCACCCCGACATTGGCCAGCAGTGATTTCTTGTTGCTGTCGGCCAGCCACGCCTCGGCTTCCCGGCTGGAGGATTCCTGTCCCTCCTCGCCTGGCCCTCCGGCGGCCGAAGCTCTGCTGGCGGCCTGTAGTCGGGCCAGTCCGTCCACCATGCGTTTTTGCGAATGGGCCAGCACCAACGACGGTTGCGCGCCATCCGCGAAAAAGCGCTGATACACCCCCGCCAGACGCCGATGCATGGCATTGGCCGTGGCCATGGTGGGCAACCCGATGAAAATCCCACTCGCCTCATTTCGGGCCAGTAACCGTTGCGCCAGGATCAGGGCGGCCTCGGTTTTGCCCGAGCCAGTGGCGTCCTCCAGGATGAATAGACCCGGGCCCGGGCTTAGTGCGGTCTCGGCCGCGAAGCGCTGCATCGGCCGCGGGTTGTCTATGTTTCCAAAAAGTTGGCTGATGCCTGAGAATGCCGCAGGCCGAGCTGACGCCAAGCCGCACAGATGCAGAGTCTGTCGTGCCCTGGTTAGGGTGGTGGCCCAATATTCAGTTAACGAGGCGGGTTGGCTGTGATACGGAACATGGCTTTCGTTGGATGCCAGCCAATCGCAGAGAACGATCAGGCCGGCAAGCAACCAGGATGCCACCCGAAGATTGTCCTGCTCTTGGATAAGATCCCAGTGAAGAGGCAAAGGCCCTCGTCCGCCCAGGAGGGCTGCCAACTCCCGGGCATAGGCCACCAAGGCCACTTGGTCTTGTGGTTCGAACAGGGCCTTCAGAGGCAGGCCAAGGCTTTCAACAGGCTGGCCATGATGGGCAGTCACTGGGCCTTGCCAGGTCATCAGGCAGTCGAGCAAATCCTGAGGGTCTGCCGTCGTTTGCGCCAGGCCGAACCAACCCTCTTTACGCCAGGCGGGAATGATGAGGCGCTGCCATGCCTCGCGCCCCATCTGCGTGTGTGGTAGGTATCCACCGCGGTATTCCTTGCCTTGCAGAGATTTCAGCAGGTCGGGGCGCAAGGCTTGGAAGCGGGGAGAGAACTTCCCCAGATCGTGAAGCCCCGCCAGGAAGGAAAGCAAGGGCGGAATGGCCTCCCAGGAGAGCCCCAGCAACCCCTGAAACCGCCCCAGGAGCAGGTCATCATTCTCTAGCAAGGCCCAAGCAAATGCCGAAGTGTCCAAACCATGCAAGGACAGTGGGTGATATCTTCCGGTGTCGGCTCGATCCGACTTACCCCAATATTTCTGATATGAGCTCATCTCGAGCATAACCGCCCACGCAACGATTTATGTTTTTACTCGGCCATTTAGTGCGTATCGCTAACTAGCTTAGCATTTATTGCCAATAAACAATAATCCATCAAATGAATCCAATTTCTTAGCATGAATCAAAGGGGGGAGAACTAGCCTAGCA
This sequence comes from uncultured Desulfarculaceae bacterium, assembly GCA_937908275.1. Taxonomy (GTDB): domain Bacteria; phylum Desulfobacterota; class Desulfarculia; order Desulfarculales; family Desulfarculaceae; genus JACRDC01. The sequence continues at coordinate 17,215 of CALERA010000010.1, forward strand.
TTTTCAGGAAAGCGAAACATCATGATTTTACATCAAGAATTTGATGCGTTCCTGCGCAACTGCCAGCAAAAAGAGCTCTCGGCTCACACCATTCGGGCATACAAATGCGATTTGAGGGATTTTCTGAAATGGATCACTAGCAATAACATCAGGATAGTTAACAAGGCTGTAATATCAGACTGGATAGATAACCTGCAATGTCGGGCTTTAGCACCTGCGACACGGAGGCGGAAGTTTGCCTGTCTCAAAGTGGCTTTTGAATGGCTAGAAGATGAAGGATATGACATTGAAAATCCATTCAATCGTCTCAGGACTATCATCAAGTTGCCAAAGACAATTCCTCGCGATTTAACTCTTATAGAACTACGAAATCTAATATCAGTTGCCGCTCAAGAGGCAGCAGAATCAAATATTTTATCAAAACAGGTTCTTTCGTTAGCTTTAGAGATAATGTTTTCGACTGGGATCCGTGTGGGAGAACTTTGCAGTATTAGCTTGGTTGATATGAATTTAGAAAGTGGAACCATCAGAATTCACGGCAAAGGAAACAGAGAGCGGTTTGTTTATCTCGTAGATAATCACTTGATTAAGCGCATTTCCATCTACTTAAAACTAAGAGAATCAACTTTTCTCCATACAGATAACCTTTTCGTCACTCGAAGAGGTAATCCTGCCACCCCTGATCATATTAGACGGAATATTCACAAGTTAGTGGAACGAACTTCAATATCAAGGAAGGTCACTCCGCACATGCTTCGGCATAGTGCTGCGACACATCTATTGGAAGCTGGAGTTGATATCCGGTATGTGCAGGTTCTTTTAGGACATAGTAGTATATCAACCACTGAAAGGTATACACATGTCCACAGCGCAAGTCTAAAAGCGTCTATAGAGCGAGCCTATCCAACTCTTCTCAAAGAGTGATGCGTGATAACTAGGAATTATCGAAGCTAGATGTACCCACTGAAACACTTATGG
>CALERA010000011.1 GCA_937908275.1 uncultured Desulfarculaceae bacterium
GAGGGCCACGGTGTAGGGGCCCAGGAAGGCCAGGCCCAGCCACAGGGCCAGGGCCGCGCCAAAGGCCGCCCCGGAGCTGACCCCCAGGGTGAAGGGATCGGCCAGGGGGTTGAGCAGGATGCCCTGGAAGACCACCCCGGCCAGGGCCAGGGCCGCGCCCACCGCCGCCGCGCTCAGGATGCGGGGCAGACGCACCTCCCAGACCACCTGGTCCAGCAGGCGCGCCACCGGGGCCTCGTGGCCGGTCAGGTGGCCCAGGACCACCTGGGCCACCTGGGCCGGGGCCACCCGGATGTAGCCCAGGCCGCAGGTGACCACCACCAGCAACAGGAGCAGCGCCAGGAGACCCAGGATCAGGGTCCGGCGCAGCCCCCGGCGGGGGGCGGGATCGACCACGCTGGTTTGAGGGGGGATGGGATGCATGGAAGGGCGTTTCTCCGCCGGGGTGGGGTTCCTCCCCGGCCCCTCGCTGTCTCTACCCGATGGCGGCCCTCCTCCCGCCATTGGGAGGAGGGCCGAAAAGGCTTATTTTCCCGAATGGGCCTTCTTGGCCTTGCCGCTCTTCTCGGCCTGCAATCCCTGCAGGGCCTTGGCCAGGTGGCCCAGCCAGAGGTCCCGCGCGCCGTTGTAGCCGGCCACCGGGGTCAGGTCGGTGGTCACCGCGATGCCGGCCGCGCCCAGGCGCGACTTCCAGGAATCGGCCTCGTCGCCGGCGATGTCCAGCTTGCTGTGCTCGCCCAGCACCGTCAACAGGGGCATCAGCTTCACCGCCTTGACCCCGGCCGCCTGGAGCTGGCCCAGCACGTCCTCATAGGAAGGATAGCCCTCCACGGTGCCCAGGTAGGCCCGCTGGTCGGCCCGGTTCAGGGCGTAGGCCAGGGCGGGGTAGACCACCCCGGCCGGGTGGTGGGTGCCATGGCCCACCCAGACCAGGGCCTGGTCGGGCTGGCGGCCCGGAGTGGCGGCCCGCAGCATGATCCCCACCAGGGCCTGGAGGTCCTCGGTGTCGCTCACCAGCGGCCAGCCGATGGCCAGCCGCAGGTCCTTGCCCTGGTGGGCGAAGCGCCGCACCTCCTGGACCAGGTCGTGGAACTCGGCCCCGGGGATCACGTGCAGCGACTGCACCACGATCTTCTTGAAACCCCGGGCCTGGAGCTTGGCCAGGGCCTCGCCGGGCGAGTCGGTCTTCTCCCCGCGCTGGGCCAGGATCTGGCGGATCTTGCCGGAGGTGTAGGCCCAGGCCACTTCCACCCCGGGATGGGCCGCCTTCACCTCGGGCTCGAGGCGTTTCACCTGCTCCAAGGCCCCGGCGTGGCTGCTGCCGAAGGTGACCAGGAGCACCGCGGTCTGGCCCGGGGCGGCGGCCGGGGCCTTGGCCGACTCGGCGGCCAGGACCGGGGCGGCCAGGGCGGTGATGGCCAAGGCCAGCACACAGGCGCGGCCCAGGCGATTGTTGAATCGGGACAGTAACATGGCAACCCTCCCGACCCCCGGGGCAAAAAAAGACCCCAGGGGCCCGATGGCTCCCGGGGTCTGCACCCTGCTTCTTCGACCCAGGTCCCCGCCCGCCATACCTCGGGCTTAGACGGGGCTATTTCCGCACGGGCAGGTCTTCTGGCTCCCGGGTCATCCTACTCCCCGCCCCTTCCCACCCTGGTTGCCCCAAGGCAGTGGCTAGATCACGGGTTTCGTCTCCGGTCACAGCGGCGGGACCGCGACGGATTCTCACCGTCTTCCCTATTAGGCCCCAATGGGCCACCACGCGCAACTTCTGGACAAAGCTATCACGGCCCCTGGGCAATGTCAAACTACCCCGGGGATGGCGGAAATGGCCCGCGGGCGGCTAGAACGCGACCTCCAGGGCCAGGCTCCAGCTCATCTGGCGCGACCAGACCTCCACCCCCCGGTCGAAGGTCAGGAGGATTTCCGGCTCGGTGTTGCTCAGGGTGTGCTCGCCGCGGGTCTGGATGATCAGGTAGTCCCAGGCCCCCACCAGGGCTCCCCAATCCCAGAGCGGGGCGCGCAGGGAGAGCGCGGTGTGCCAGGCGTAACCCTGGGTGCGCTCCTCGGTCACCCGGGTGCCCGCCCGCAGCAGGTGCTGGTCCCGGTTCTGGCCCCAGACCTGGGCCAGGTCGGCCTGGACGCTGGCCCGCCAGCCCGCCCCCGGACGCCCCAGGCCCAGGCGGCCCAGGTCGGCCGAGACCAGCAGGCCGGCGTAAGCATGCTGATATTCCTGGCGAAAGAGGATGCCGTCGCCGGGCAGGGCCAGGTATTGCCACTGCTCTTCGCCGGGGTCGCCGGGGTCGGAGACCAGGTTCTGCTGCATGCCGTCGTGGGTGACGAAGACGAAGCGCTGCCAGCGCACCCCCACCAGGGGCCGCAGGTCCAGCCAGGAGGGCAGGCCCAGGGCTTCGCCCAGGCTGTGGGTGACCTTGGCGTCCAGGGTGAAGCTGTCCTTGAGCTTGGTGGCGCTTTCGGAATAGATGGTGCGCACCTTGGGATGTTTGTCGTCCTCCCAGTCCGAGTCGCGCATCTGGCCCAGGTCTTCCTGGTCCGGCAGGGCCGCCAGCAGTTCCAGCTCCAGGGAGTTGCGCGGCCCCCGGAGGCCCAGGCTGGCCCCGGCCCACCAGGAGTTGAGCGGGAACTCCAGCCGACTCAGGGGGTTGAGGTTGACCTCGTAGGGGTTGCCGAACTGGTAGGAGGTGTGGCTGCGCAGGAAGCGCTTGATCTGGGGGGCCAGGAAAAAACCCATGGCCTCGTCGTCGCCCGGGGACGGCTCGCTGGCCCGGGCCGAGGCCGCGCCCAGGGTCAGCGAACCCAGCAAAAGCGCCATCCCGAGCAGCCGCGCGCCGCCCAGCCCCACCCTCGCATCCCTGTCGCGCCTCACGCCTCGAATCCTCTCTAGAAGTCGATCTCCAGGGCCAGGCTCCAGCTCATCTGGCGCGACCAGACCTCCACCCCGTAGTCCCAGGTCTCGTCCACGCCCTCCTCGGGCTGGGTCCAGCGGTGTTCGCCGCTGGTGCGGATGATCAGGTAGTCGCCGCTGGCCACCAGGGCCCCCCGATCCCAGAGCGGCGCCCGCAGGGAGAGCCCGGTGTGCCAGGCGTAGCCCTGGGTGCGCTCTTCGGTCTTGCGCTCCCCGCGCAGCAGGTGGCGGTCCCGGTTCTCGCCCCAGACGTGAGCCAGGTCGGCCTGCAGGCTGGCCCGCCAGCCCCCGCCCGGCCGGCCCAGGCCCAGGCGGCCCAAGTCCAGGCAGACCTGGGCCCCGAAATAGGCGTGCAGATACTCCTGACGGAACCAGAAGGTGTCCTGGGGCAGGGAATAATATTCCCATTGATCGTAGGTCGGCTGGCCGCCCTGGTAGACCATGCTCTGCTGCACCCCGGGGCCGCCGGTGAAGACGAAATGCTGCCAGCGCACCCCCAGCAGGGGCTTGAGGTCCAGCCAGGCCGGCAGGCCCAGCTTGTCGCCCACCCCGTGGGTGACCTTGGCGTCCAGGGTGAAGCTCTCCTTGAGCTTGGTGGTGGTCTCGGAATAGGTGGTGCGCAGCTTGGGACGGTTGGGGTCCTCCCAGTCCGAGTCGCGCACCACGCCCAGGTCGTCCTGGTCGGGCAGACCGGCCAACAGCTCCAGCTCCAGCGAGGTCCGGGGGCCCTTGAGGCCCAGGTTCACCCCGGCCCACCAGGAATTGAGGGGAAACTCCAGCCGGCTCAGGGGGTTGAGGTTGGCCTGCTCGGGGTCGCCGAACTGGTAGGAGGTGTGGCTGCGCAGGAAGCGCTTGATCTGGGGGGCCAGGAAAAAGCCCATGGCCTCGTCGCCGCCCGGGGCGTCGGGAGCCGCGGGAGCCGCCAGACACAGTCCGGGAATCAACAGCAGGGCCAGCAGGCAGGCCAGGGGGGCGGGACTCCAAGCGCGACGGGGGTGGGTCATGGGAACGCTCCTGGCGCGATGGGTGGGAAGCGCCGCTTCGGGGTTTCATGCCGACAGGCCATGATCGCGGGCCTTTTTAGCACAGTCGCCGGGTCCGGCGGGAGGGTTTTTGTTTTACCGCCTGAAAAAACGGGGCAGCGCCGCCAAGCCCAAAGGGGCGCGCCAGCCTGGAAAATCGGCCTTAAAAAACGGCGGGGCCGGGCGGGAATCTCCCGCCCGGCCCACGCGTGGCTGGTTCGGTCGCCTGGCGCTAGTTCATCTGGGTGATGGCCGACAAGCGCCAGGGGCCGGGGCCCACAGGTCGGCTGAAGGTCCACAGTTCCTCGAACTTCACCGGGTCGCGGTCCGACCCGTTCAACACCTGGCCGCCGTGCTCGTCCACGGTGTAGTCCAGCAGGCTGGCCAGCAGGTGAACGGCCAGGTAGTCCTGCCCCGCCTCCTGCCAGGCCTGGTGGAGGTCGATGGAGCGCACCGCGATGTTCTCCAGGCGGTTGATCTGGCCGGCGGCCTTGAGCTTGTCGGCCTCGGCCTGCATCAGCTCCTGCATCTCCGGGGTGAGCAGGCGCCCGACGCTGGACAGGTCGCGCCGGGTCCAGGCCCCCTGGATCTGGAAGAAGATGTCACCCGCCTGCTCGGCGAAGGCCTTGGGGTCGAAGCCCGGGTCCATGGACCGGATGTGGCCCAGGCCCTGCTCCAGGTCGGCCGCCGGGTCGGCGTTGCCCCAGGCCCCGGGCGGGGGCGGAGGCGGGGGATAGCCCGCCCCGGCCTGGCCGCCGAAGGGCTCGGCCTGGTATTGGCTCTGGCCCAGACGCGCGCCCTGGGCCTGACGGCGGCGCATGAAGAAACGATAGGCCAGGTAGAGCAGCAGGCCGATGAGCACGAAATCCAACAGGCCCATGCCGCCGCCCTCGGTCCCCTCGCCGTTGGAGCTGGCCCCGGCCAGGCCCCCGAAAAGCATCGAGCCCACGAAACCGCCCAGCATGCCGCCGGCCAGGCCCCGCATGAACCCGCCGCCGCCGAACCCGCCCATGGCCGGTTGCTGGTACTGGCCGGGCCCGGACTGCTGCGGACGTTGCTGCTGAGTGGTGTTGTAGCCGCCGCTGGGGCTGCTGGGCTGGCTGGTGCTGAAGCTGCGGCTGCCGGTGCTGCCCATGCTCTTGCCGCCCCCGGCCCGGGCCCAGGCCTCGGCCGTGAGGCCCAGGCAGAACATGGCCACCAAGGCCAGGATCATCAAATTGCGCGCGCGTGGCATGCGGGACATGTCCGCTCCGTTTCCTGGTTGGGGTCTTGGGCTGAAAAAAGCCGCCGTCAGGCTCCTGGTGGGGTCTGGCCAGCGACTTGCCAGGAATATTATCAGGACCGTCTGGTAAATACCGCAAAATCCGGTCGTCCCCTCACCGATTTTGGTCGCGTGCCGCGACGGGCGTACACGGGGTCGCGCGCCGCGACGGGCGTACACGGGGTCGCGTGCCGCGACGGGCGTATACGGGTCGGGTGAAGCCAGCCTTCGCCCTTCTCTCGCCCGCTCCCGTAGTGGCCTCGCGCCATTGAAACCGCCCCCATTCCCTCTTCCACATCCACCGCGCGACCCACCTCGGCCGGTCGCGTGCCGTGACGGGCGTATACGGGTGGAGTGAGGCCAGCCTTCGCCCTTCTCTCGCCCGCTCCCATAGCGGCCTCGCGCCAGTGAAGCCGCTCCCGTTCCCTTTTCCACACCCATCGCGCGGCCCACGACGGCCGGTCTTCCTCCCCTCCCTCCACGGGCCGCCCCCCGCGCCTTAGCCCGGGACCGCCTCTCGACGCACCGGCAGGGGCTCGCCCCCAACGACGATCGGGTGATGGGATTCCGAGAGCCGGACGCGGCCTTTCCCCACCCCGGCCTTGCATCGCAGGGACGACGACCCGAGGCCAGAGGCAATGTTCGGGCCGGCCAGGAGGTTCCCTGGCCGCAGGGATTGCGCGCCTGGCAGGCGCGGATGCGGACCGGGCGTGGGCGCGCGGGGGCAGGAAAACCGCCCTCGCAACGCCGGGGGCTCAGTTGTCCCGGTGGTTCGCGGCCACCACCGGAGGGGAGATTTCTTCGGGAGATTGCCACGCCGCCTGGAGGCGGCTCGCAATGACGAAGACAAAAAGCGCAGGTGGATAAATTCGGGAGATTGCTTCGTCGCCCCCAAGGGGCTCCTCGCAATGACGGCCATGGCCTGGATGGATGGAAACGGGGAATGAGACCTCCGCGATAATCAGGCGGGGGACGCGTCATGCGGGCAGGGCCTCGCGCCACGACCTCTTGCGGCTGACGCCGCCGGGACAATGAATTGTCCCGGCCACCCAGAAAAAGCCAACGGAACAAAAAAAGGGCGGGGATGAACCCCGCCCTTAACCAAAGCCGTAACTTCTTACTTCAAAGTAATGTTATTTGGCGTAGTCCACCGCCCGGGTCTCGCGGATCACCGTGACCTTGATCTGGCCGGGGTACATCATCTCGGCCTCGATCTTGCGGGCCACGTCGTGGGAGAGCAGGAGCGCCTGCTCGTCGCTGGTCTTCTCGGCCTCCAGGACGATGCGCACCTCGCGGCCGGCCTGGATGGCGTAGGACTGGCTGACGCCCTGGAAGGAGTTGGCGATGCGCTCCAGGTCCTCCAGGCGCTTGACGTAGCTCTCCAGCATCTCGCGCCGGGCCCCGGGCCGGGCCCCGGAGAGGGCGTCGGCCGCCTGGACCAGCACCGCCAGGACGCCCTCGGGCGGGATGTCCTCGTGGTGGGCCTGGATGGCGTGGACGATGTGGGGCTTCTCGCCATAGCGCTTGGCCAGGTCCGCGCCCAACAGGGCGTGGGGGCCTTCCACCTCGTGGTCCACCGCCTTGCCGATGTCGTGCAGCAGGCCGGCCCGTTTGGCGTGCTTGGGGTTGATGCCCAGCTCGCTGGCCATGATGCCGCAGAGGAAGGCCACCTCCAGCGAGTGCTGCAGGACGTTCTGGGCGTAGGAGGAGCGGTAGCGCAGGCGGCCCAGGAGACGAATAAGTTCCGGGTGCATGCCGTGCACGCCGACGTCGAAGGTGGCCTGCTCGCCGGCCTCCTTGACGCTGGCCTCCACCTCGGTGGCCACCTTCTTGACCACTTCCTCGATGCGGGCGGGGTGGATGCGGCCGTCGCTGATCAGGCGCTCCAGGCTCAGGCGGGCGATCTCCCGGCGCATGGGGTTGAAGCCGGAGAGGATCACCGCCTCTGGCGTGTCGTCGATGATCAGATCCACCCCGGTGGCGGCCTCGATGGCCCGGATGTTGCGGCCCTCGCGGCCGATGATGCGGCCCTTCATCTCGTCGCTGGGCAGGCTGACCACGCTGACCGTCTTTTCCACCGCGTAGTCGCCGGCGTAGCGCTTGCAGGCCAGGGCCAGGATCTCCTGGCACTTCTTGGAGGCCTGCTCCTTGGTCTCCTGCTCCACCCGCTTGATGGTCTTGGCCGCCTCGTGGCGGGCCTCGTCCTCCACCGACTGGATGAGCTGGACCCGGGCCTCCTCCTGGGTCAGGGCCGCGATGCGCTCCAGGATCTCCTTCTGCTGGCCGACCAGGTGGTCATAATTGGTGCGCTGCTCCTCCACCTGGCGCTCGCGGTCGATGATGGCCAACTCGCGGCGGGTGGCCTCCTGTTCGCGGCCGTCGAGGTTGTCGGACTTCTTGTCCAGCACCTCTTCCTTCTGGGTCAGGCGCTTCTCGATCTGGTTCAGCTCGCTGCGCCGCTCCTTGGTCTCGCCCTCGAACTCGATCTTCATCTGATAGATCTGGTCCTTGGCCTGGAGCAGGGATTCCTTCTTGAGGGTGTCGGCCTCGCGGCGGGCGTCCTCCATGAGTTTCTGGCTCAGGGATTCGACGGACTGGAGGCGGGACTGGGCCTGGCGCAGGCGCACGAAATAGCCCAGGGCCAAGCCGGCGCCCAGGGCGACCAGGGCGCCCAGGATGACGAGTGTGGTGGACATGGGACCTCCTTGTTCAGCGCGCAAGGAGGTCGAGACCGTATCGAGCGAAGATCAGGGTCCGAGTCGGGGCAGAGGCTAGTTTAGCGCCGGCAACGCCACGGCGCGGGGCGCACCCCCGCGCAGTCGTGGGCCGACGGGCTGAACCACCGGAATTTCGGGCCGCACCCGGCCTCCCCGCCCATATTCCGGGCGGCCGGCCGGGATCCAAAGCCTGGCCGCGGACCTCCCGCGCCAGGCCATCAACAGGACGCAAAATAGCCAGCGCCACCCGCTTGCCCAACCCCGCGGGAGTTCCCACGCCGCCGTCACCGCGCCCTGGCCTTCATTCATTCCCAGACGAATCTCCGCTGTCTTCGAGAGGCCAGAAGAGGCCTGCCCCGCCTCTGCCGTGTGGCGAATCGTTTTTGAACCTGGTTTGTCCAGGTGGGCCGGGCGTGACCTGGTTCGGGTCCCCCGCGTGGAGGGTCCACCCCCTTGTCGGCCAGTGGCGTTCGGCCCGCTTTGATGCATGTTGGCTCAAAAGATCCTTTCGCCTAATCCACGGACAGCGCAGGAGGCCTCAAACTCATGCATGCTCTATCTTGGCGAGCAGCCTCTCGGCTTGGGTCTCGATCTCCTGGAGCAAATGCTCTTGCCTGTCTTGCAGTTGCAAGAGTTCGTTGGTTATGTTCAGCGCGGCCAACACCGTGGCCGCCAGGGTCGAACTGGTGTTGGTGTTGGTCAAGACCTCGTTGAGCCGGGCATTGAGATGGGCCGCCACGCGCCGTAGTTGGCCTTCACTGCCCTCGGTGCGCAGCAGATACTCGTTGCCCAGGATCTGGATCTTAACCGATGCCAACTCCCTTCATCCTATAGCGATTCCAGCTTTTGGACCAGGCTCTCGATGCGGCCGCGCACCTCCTGGCGCTCCGCGTCCTGGGTTTTAAGGAGCTCGTTGAGCTCCGCCACTTCCGCATCTTTGTCATTCAGTCGCGCCTTGAGCGCCTCGTTCTCCTCGCCGAGGGCGCTGAGGCGCGAAATCAACTCCTCGATCTTGGCTTCCAGTCTGCTAAACGCGGCTATTTCCATATTCTTTTCACCGTGATTCCCGCTACAAAAAAATAAGTTATGGCCTGCCGCCGGTCAAGGCTTTTGTTAGCTTGTGCCCATTCCCTCATGCGGACCTGGATTTCATTCCACGGTCACGCTCTTGGCCAGGTTGCGCGGCTGGTCCACGTCGGTGCCGCGCATCACCGCCACGTGGTAGGCCAGCAGTTGCAGCGGCACCACCAGCAGGATGGGGGCCAACAGCGGAGGGCAGGCCGGCACCGTGATCACGGCGTCGGCCAGGGCGTGGGCGGCGGCGTTGTCCGGCTCGGTCACCGCGATGAGCTTGCCGGCCCGGGCCCGCACCTCCTGCATGTTGGAGAGCACCTTCTCCAGCACGTCGTTCTGGTTGGCCAGCACCACCACCGGCATCTGGTCGTCGATCAGGGCGATGGGGCCGTGCTTCATCTCGCCGGCCGGGTAGCCCTCGGCGTGGATGTAGCTGATTTCCTTTAGCTTGAGCGCGCCCTCCAGGGCGATGGGGTAGCAGAGGCCCCGGCCCAGGTAGAGGAAGTCCCGGGCGTTGCAGTAGGCCTCGGCCACGGCCTTGACCTCGTCCTCGCGTTCGAGCACTTGCTGGACCAGGCCGGGCAGGGCCACCAGCTCCTCCACCAGGCGCAGGGCCTTTTCCTCGCCGATGACCCCGCGCACCCGGCCCAGGTGCAGGGCCAGCAGGCAGAGGGCCGCCAACTGGGTGGTGAAGGCCTTGGTGGAGGCCACCCCGATCTCCGGCCCGGCGTAGGTGTAGAGCACGCCGGACGATTCGCGGGTCAGGGAGCTGCCCACCACGTTGCAGATGGTCAGGGCCTTGGCCCCCTTGGACTTGGCCTCGCGCACCGCGGCCAGGGTGTCGGCGGTCTCGCCGGACTGGCTGATGGCCACCACCAGGTCGCCGGGACCCACCAGGGGGTCGCGGTAGCGGAACTCGCTGCCCAGGTCCACCTCGGTGGGCAGCTTGGCCAGGTTCTCCACCAGGAACTTGCCCACCAGGGCGGCGTGGTAGCTGGTGCCGCAGGCCAGGAAGATCAGGCGCTTGGCGTCCTTCATCTCGGCGTCGGCCGCCGAGAGGTCGGGCAGGAAGACATCGGGATTGCCCTGCTTCACCCGCCCGGCCAGGGTGTCCACCAAGGCCCGGGGCTGCTCGAAGATCTCCTTCTGCATGAAGTGGGTGAAGCCCGCCTTTTCGGCCATGGCCGGGGACCAGGAGATGACGTCGGTCTTGCGCTCCTGGGGGTTGCCGGCCACGTCGGTGATCTGGTGGGAGCCGTCCCTGACCACCACCACGTCGCCGTCGTTGAGGAAGACCACCCGGTTGGAGTGGGACAGGAAGGCCGGCACGTCCGAGGCCAGGAAATACTCGCCCGTTTCCAGGCCCAGGCCCAGGATCAGGGGGGAGTCCTTGCGCGCGCCGATGATCGTCCCGGGGTTGCGCCGGTCCAGGATCACCAGGGCGTAGGAGCCGCGGATGTGGCGCAGGGCCTGGTAGACCGCGCTGGCCAGGTCGGGCGCGCCGTCATCCAGCTTGGTCTGCACCAGGTGGGCCACGATCTCGGTGTCGGTCTCGGAGCTGAAGACGCAGCCCCGGGCCACCAACTCCTCCTTCAGCTCCAGGTAGTTCTCGATGATGCCGTTATGCACCACCGCCACGTCCCGGGCCAGGTGGGGATGGGCGTTGGTCTCGCTGGGCCGGCCATGGGTGGCCCAACGGGTGTGGCCCATGCCCAGGTTGCCGCTGAGGGGCTCGGCCTCCAGCTTGGCGCGCAGGCCGGAGAGCTTGCCCTGGGCCCGGCGCACCGCGAATTGTCCGTCCAGGACCAGGGCCAGGCCGGCGGAGTCATAGCCGCGATATTCCAGGCGGCTGAGGCCCTCCATGATGACGTCCACCGCGTTTTTCGGGCCGATATATCCAATGATGCCGCACATGGGTTCTCAGTTCTCCTGGGAGCTTGCGGGGGGAGCCTGCCTCGGGGGCAAGGGTCCCCCCGGGCCCTCTCCCCAAGCGCTTGGCCGCCAACTATCGACTATGGTTGGCGCGCACTTCCTGGGACTTAAGCATACCCTAAAGCGGGGGTGATTGGCCATTGGCTCTTACGGAAACTACGCGCTCCCGCGCCAACGCCACCCGGCCTAACCTGGCACCATATAAAGTTTTTTGGGAAGGTGGTCCGGGGGGAAACCCTTTTGTCCCCAAAAGGGCTCTCCCCGGTTTTGCTTCAGCAGGCCGGCCCGGTGATCTGGGCCTCGATGGCGGCGAGTTCTTCCTTGGAATTGATGCCGGCCACCTCCAGGGGATCGGGGCAGAGGGCCAGGCCCACCTTGCGCCCGGCCTGGTCCAGGAGCTGCACCAGGTCGGTGAGGTAGTACTCTTTCTGGTCGTTGTCGGTGGTGAGTTTGGGCAGGAACTCCAGCAGGTCGGCGGCCTGGGCCACGTAGATGCCGGCGTTGACGATCCTGATGGCCCGCTCGGCCGGGCTGGCGTCGCGGAACTCCACGATGCGGGTGAGCTGGCCCTCGGGGTTGGTGACCAGGCGGCCATAGGAGCCCGGCTCGGCCAGTTCCATGCCCAACACCGTCAGGGCGTTGCCCTGTTGGGCGTGGGTGGCCAGCAGGGCGCGGACCGTGGCCGGCTTCAGCAGCGGCACGTCGCCGCAGAGGATCAGCACCGGGCCGGTCCAGTCAGACAGTTCCGGGGCGGCGCAGAGCACGGCGTGGCCGGTGCCCAGTTGGGGCTGTTGCAGGGCGAAGCGCAGGTTGGGGCGACCGGCGAAGGTCTCCTGGACCCGCTCGGCCTGGTGGCCCACCACGGCCACCACCCGGCCGGCCTCCAGGCACTGGGCCAGGTCCAGGACGTGGGCCAACAGCGGCCGCCCGGCCAGGGGGTGCAGGACCTTGGGCAGGTCGGACTTCATGCGGGTGCCCTTGCCCGCGGCGAGGATGACGACGGCCAGCAATTAAATCTCCTTAGATTTGCCCTTAGTGTTTCTTATTCTCGATTCTTTTAACTATATAATCGATTATAGCATTCGTTTGTTTCCAACGTGAATTTGGTAAGTATGGTTTAATAATTCTCTGCAATGCTATCAAACCAGACCCACATAAATATACACCGTCTGGGTTTCCAGTAGCCATAATGGCAACGCCACAAAATGCTAATACGGTTGCCACTAAAAGCATCACCCTGAAGCCAACTGCCTCATTTAATAGTCTAATATTTCTCCTACTATCACGTTTATCCCTGAAGCTGCCCATTTGGCACCTCCAAATTACAACGAATTTTAGTCCATAAAAAAGCCAATCATAAACTAGCCGAACAAATGGAGTTATTTTATCTTTCCCATACAAAGCAAAACGACCCGTCTTGGGTCGCATAAGAATCCGTACATTTGTGAGTTATACTATTTCACGTGCTTATCATTGTCAAGTCAAATAACTGCGTATACATGGTGTATTTTTATTGATTATTCAACACGTGTTTACGTATCATAAAAGGTTAGGCGCTCCCCACTTGGAGGAGCGCCCGTGAACTTGGTCGCGTCGGCCCGCCGGGGCGGGCGGATGGGAAACTAGACCGTGGGACGGCCCTTCTCGGCCACGCGCATGCGCAGCATGGCGCGCTGGAGGGCGGCCTCGGCCCGGGAGTACTCCAACTGCTCGGCCGCGGTCTTGGCGATGCGCTGCTCGGCGCGCTCGCGGGCGCGCTGGGCCCGGTCCAGGTCGATCTCGCGGGCCAGCTCGGCCGCCTCGGCCAGGACGGTCACCTTCTCGCCGGTGACCTCGGCGAAGCCGCCGCTGACGGCGGCGTAGTCGGTGGAGTTGCCGTCACGGAAGCGCAGCTCGCCGATGGCCAGGGCGGACAAGAACGGCACGTGGCCGGCCAGGACGCCGAACTCGCCGTCCACGCCGGTGCAGACCACCACATCCACGTCCTTGCTCAGCAGGAGCTTGTCCGGGGTGACGACTTCCAACTTGATCTTGTTGGCCATGGGCTATTGACCCCTTCCTGCGTAGCGATCCCGGCGGATGGTCCAGCCCGGGGGGGGGATTTCGCCTCCCTGCCGCCTGGGCCGCCCGCCGCCTATTCGGTGCGGGGCGGGGACCAGAGGACCCCGCCCCGTTGAAGGTCATTCGCCTAGACCGAAGCCAGCTGCTCGGCCTTGGCCCGGGCCTCGTCGATGCCGCCGACCATGTAGAAGGCCTGCTCGGGCAGGTCGTCGTGCTTGCCCTCGACGATCTCGCGGAAGGCCCGCACCGTCTCCTCGACCTTGACGAACTTGCCGGCCATGCCGGTGAAGGTCTCGGCCACGTGGAAGGGCTGGGACAGGAAGCGCTGGATGCGCCGGGCCCGGGCCACGGTGACCTTGTCCTCGTCGGAGAGCTCGTCCATGCCGAGGATGGCGATGATGTCCTGCAGGTCCTTGTACTTCTGGAGATAGATCTGGACCTGGCGGCTGGTGCGGTAGTGCTCCTCGCCCAGGTAGTTGGGGTCGAGGATGCGGCTGGTGGAGTCCAGGGGGTCCACCGCGGGGTAGATGCCCAGCTCGGCGATCTGGCG
>CALERA010000012.1 GCA_937908275.1 uncultured Desulfarculaceae bacterium
GGATCAGCTCCGCGGCCGGGGTGTGGTGCTGGCGGCACCAGAGCAGCCAGCCCAGGGCGGCCAGGTCGTGGGCCAGGAGGTCGGGGGAGGCGATGACCAGGCCGGGGTCGGGCGCGACCACGTGGCCCTGGTCCGGGCCGAAGGTGGTCTGCACCCGGTGGGCCAGGCTCAGACAGAGCCGGGTCTTGGCCCGGAGGCTGGGCAGCCAGTTCAACTCGGCAATCCTGGCCTGGAACCCCCGGCCGTCCTGGTGCAGGTCCAGGCGGCTGTCGTCGCGCAGCCAGCCCACCCCGAGCTTGAGCCCCAGGGTGGCCCCGGCCAGCACGTGGCGGCTGACCCGGGGCAAAAGCACCAAGTGGTCCATCTCGTTCAGGATGTTGGGCAGCATTAGCGGTCCCGGCCAGTGGTTGGGCCCCTCCAGGCTCTCGGGGTGGAAGGCCTCCCAACCGGCCTGGTCAAAGGCGTGGACCTCGGCCCCGGCCTCCCGGGCCGCCGCCGCCAGGCCGTTGTGCTCCAGCACCTCCAAGCCCCGGCCACGCCAGGTCTGCTGGTCCTGGTAGACATGGGCCACCCCCGGCTGGTCGCCCACCACCACCCGGCCGGCCCCCCGCTCCTTGAGCAGGCGGACCAGGGCGCTCACCGCCGCCGGGGCGGTGGTGGCGGGGTAGGGATAGGGCGAGTTGGCCGCCAATTTGAGGAAGACGCTGTCGCCGGATTTCAGCCAGGCCAGTTCGTCGGCCGCCAGGGCGGCGGCGGTCACCGCCATTTCCAAGCTCGGGGTCGGGTCGTCGGTGGCCGCCACGGCCAGGGCCAGGGGGGTGGGGCTTGCCATGTTTCCTCCTCCGGTCCCGGGTGGATCCGGGCGGTATGCGGTCAGGGTTTCTAATAGCTTAGCACAGCCAGCGGCCCTGCGGCGCGCCAAGCCCGGCTAAAGGGGCGGCGCGATATTTTTCGCCGATCGCATTTAAGTTTTTTCTCAAACCGGCCGATGAGAAAGTTGAAAGGGAGTGGTCCCCCCGAACGCCCCTACGGCGGGGACGACAAGGTGCGGCATGGACGCTATAACCCTCAATCTGACGCCCAAGGTGGAGCCCGCGAAGGATGCCGCGCGCGCCACCGCGACCCCGTCGTCCCGCGCGGACACCGCCAGCAAGATCGCCGCCGTGGCCGCTTCCACCACCCGCGCCTCCAGCGAAGCGGTGCAACGGGCCGCCAGCGAGCTGTCCCTGCGCCTGGGGTTGAAGGTGGAACTGGGCCAGGACGAGGGCACGGGACGCAATGTGGTGCGCATCTTCAACCAGGAAGGCGATCGCCTCCTGCGCCAGATACCGGCCGAGACCGTTCTGCGCATGCTGGACCGTCTCAAGTCCGGCGTCGAGGAAGGCATCCTCGGTCTGCAGGTGTAGGCCTGTCCAGCGGAGTGGTTCCGGGCTGGCCACTCGATAGCGGTTATGATAAGCTGAAAAAGTCGCAGAGGATTGCCTGCGCTGCGGACGCGCGGGCCTGTGCATTTTTTTGGCCCGCGGAGGACGCGGTGCAGACCGACGCCCTGCTCAGCCCCCTGGCCCCCACCCCCCCCGCACCCAGCCTCCGCGGCGAGCGGCTGCGCATCCTGCTGGTGGATGACGAGTCCAACATCCGGGAAGCCCTGGCCGAATACCTGGTGGCCATCAACAATCACCAGGTGGTCACCGCCGGCTCCGGCGAGGAGGCCCTGGAGGTCTTCGGCTGCGACGCCTTTGACTGCGCCTTCCTGGACCTGAAGATGCCCGGCATGAGCGGGGTGGAGCTCCTGGCCAAGATCAAGGCCCTGGACCCCAAGCTGCCGGTGGTGATCATGACCGGCTTCCCCAGCCTGGACGCGGCCATCGACACCATGCGCCAGGGGGCCAGCGACTTCTTGATCAAGCCCTTCAACCTGGGCCAGGTCAAGCTGACCCTGGAGCGGGTGGTGCGCGAGCACCGCCTGCTGCGCGAGAACCTGCGTCTGGCCGAGCGGGTGCGCAACCAGGAGAAGATCGAGGGCCTCAACCGCGAGCTGTCGCGCCGCATCCGCCAGCAGAACACCATCCACCAGATCTCCGAGGCCGTGGACCGGCTCCAGACCTCCGAGGACATCTATCAGGGCATGGCCGACCTGGCCGCCAAGCTCCTGGAGGTGAACCGGGCGGCGGTGCTGCTCCTGGACCGGGCCACCAACCACCTGCTGGTCATCGCCGAGCACGGCTTCCCCTTGAAGGTGGTGGGCCGGGCGGCCGGCCGCCTGGGCAACGGGGTGCCGGGCAAGGTGGCGGCCGAGGGCGAGCCCATGCTGGGCCGGCCCGGCGGCGACGCCATGCTGGAGGCGGTGCTGCCCTGCCAGGGGGCCTATCTCTGCCTGCCCATCAAGATCCGGGGCGAGATTTTCGGCGTGATGCTGGTGGCCGACAAGGTGGACGACCGGCCCATCCGGGGCGAGGACATCTTCCTGCTGCGCTTCCTGCTGGACAAATCCGGGCTTTCCATCGAGAACATCGCGCTCTACGAGTCCATGGTCAGCAACCTGCACTCCACCCTGGGCGCGCTGGTCAACGCCATGGAGGCCAAGGACCCCTACACCCGCCAACACAGCCGCCGAGTCACCAACCTGAGCGTGCTCAGCGCCCAGACCATGGGCCTGGACATGGGGCAGATCGAGGCCCTGCGCTTCGCGGCCTATCTGCACGACATCGGCAAGATCGGGGTCAAGGACAACGTCCTGCTCAAGGCCAGCGCCCTGAGCGACGACGAGTACGCCCAGATCAAGCAGCACCCGGTGATCGGCGAGACCATCATCCAGGCCATGGACCTTTCCTCCCAGGAGCGGGCCATCATCCGCCATCACCACGAGCACTGGAACGGCCGGGGTTATCCCGACGGCCTGGAGGGCGAGCGCATCCCCCTGCTGGCCCGGGTGGTGGCGGTCTCCGACGCCTTCGACGCCATGACCACCGACCGGCCCTACCGCAAGGCCAAGAGCCAGGGCGCGGCGGTGCAGGAGTTGATGCGCTTCGCCGGCACCCAGTTCGACCCCGAAGTGGTGCGGGCCTTTGTCGAGATGCTGGCCCGCTACCAGCCGGCGGCCCTGGAGACCAGGGAGCAACGTCCCTAGCGCCGCGCCAGGCGGCCGGGAGAGGCAATCCGATGAGTGAAGCCACGCCCAGCGAGAGGGAATTCTTTCGCGCCAAGGCCACGTTGCGGGTATTTTACGGCCCCGAGAGCCTGGCCGGGCGCCAGGCCATGGCCATGGACGGGGAGATGTGGTCCAACCAGTCCCGCCTGGAGGCCGCCGCCCGCCAGGTCATGGAGGAGGCCGGGGTGGACGAAAGCCACCGGCCCCTGCTCAGCGTCATGCGCTGGATGGACTTCAAGCTGGACCTGATCCTGCACCACCTGCGGCTGCGCGAGCAGCAGACCCATTTCCCCTACCAGGCCACCACCACCGATGTCTCCGGCTCCGGCGTGGGCGTGGACAGCAACCAGGGGATCACGGTGGGTCAGCAGGTGATGCTGGCCCTGTACCTGCCGGAGAATCCCTCCCGCCCGGTCTATGCCGTGGCCGAGGTGGTGCGGGTGGCGGACCTGCAATACGGGGCCAAGTCGGCCTTCCGTTTCGTGGAGATCGCCGAAAGCGACCGGGAGCGGGTGATCCGTTTCGGTTTTGACCAGCAGCGCCGCCTCCTGGCCCAGCGCATGACCGAGGGCGAGGCGTGAGCGGGTCGGGGACCCTGCCGCCGGCGGTGGTCCAGGCGCTGTTGCAGCGCGAGCGCCTGGCCCTGGTGGGACGCTTGCTAAAGGGCGTGGTGCATAATCTTTCCGGGGCCTTGCAGATGGTGCGCCTGCCGGTGGACCTGCTGGAGATGCGGTTGGTCCAGGGACAGAGCGACGACCTGCCGGCCCGACTGGCCACCATCCAGACCGGGTTCAGCCGGGTGGGGCAGGAGTTGGAGCTGTTGGCGGGCAAGGCCGCGCAGATGGGGGTCCATGAGCCGGAGCTGCTGAACCTGGCCGCGGTGGCCCGGGAGCAGTTGGCTTTCTGGAAGGCCGACAGTTATTTCAAGCACCAGGTCCGCCTGGATGACAACCTGGCGGAGGCCGGCCCCCTGGCCCGGGTCTGTTACGCCGACCTGGCCCTGGCCTTCAACGCCCTGGTGGCCAACGCGCTGGAGGCCCTGGCCGCGGCCAAGAGCGGCGGGCTGCGGGTCACGGCGGGCCTGTTCGAGGGCTGGCCCGGCCTGGAGGTCTGCGACGACGCGCCGGGGCCGGACCCGGCCCTGGTTCCGCGTCTGTTCGAGGCCTTCGCGGGCGACAAGCGGCCGCCCCACGACGGCCTGGGGCTGTTCCTGGCCCAGGAGGCGCTCAAGCCCTGGCGGGGCGAGATCAGGTTCCTGGCCCAGCCAGAAAAGACCTTCCGGCTGGTCCTGCCCCCGGCTTAGGTCCCGGCCGCCGCCCTCCGGCGGCCAGCGCACGCTCTTAATCAACGGACGCCGCCAGGGGCCTTGTCGGTCAGGCGCTTGATTTTTCATCTGGTTTGCAGGGCGAGGCATGTCCCAGGACGTATTCACCGGATTGGAAGCCCAG
>CALERA010000013.1 GCA_937908275.1 uncultured Desulfarculaceae bacterium
GGCGGAAGGTGCAGATGGGCGTCCCGCTGGGGGTGTACTTCATCTCCGGGTCCGCGCCCAGGTTGCCGACGAGAATGACTTTATTAACACCGCGAGCCATGTGGACCTCCTGGGATTGAATCGTTAGAATCTAGCACACCCGGTCCACCCAGGCAACCAGCCCCCCATCCGGGGCAGCGAGGCGATTGCGCATGAACTGGCCCAAACCCCTGCGTTACATCTGGTCCGGCTGGGCCTTGCTCTGGTTGCTGCTCACCACCATCCCGCTGGCCTCCCTGGTGGTTATCATGGGCTGGCTCAGGCTGGGCGACGCCCGGGCCCAGCACGTGGCCCACTTCTGGGCCTGGGCCCTGGGCGGCGGCGTGGGCTGCCCGGCCCACCTGGAGGGCGGCGAGAACCTGGAGCCGGGGGGCAACTACATCTTTGCCTGCAACCACTCCTCGGCCCTGGACATCACCGCGCTTCTGACGGTTTTGCCCAAGAATTTCCGCTGGATCGCCAAGAAAGAGCTGTTCAGGATCCCGATCTTCGGCCCCTCCCTGCTGGCCGCGGGCTACATCGCCATCGACCGCAGCGACCACCGCAAGGCCATGGAGAGCATCGCCCACGCCGCCGAGCGCATCAACCAGGGGGTCAGCGTGGTGATCTTCCCCGAGGGCACCCGCTCGGTGGATGGCAAGCTGCTGCCCTTCAAGAGCGGCGGCTTCACCCTGGCGCTCAAGTCCAAGCGTCCGGTGGTGCCGGTGGCCATCGTGGGTTCGCGCCTGGCCCTGGCCCCCAAATCCAAGCTGCTCAACCCCCGGCCCATCCGGGTCATCGTGGGCAAGCCCCTGCCCACCGCGGACCTGAAGATGGGCGACCGCGAGGCCCTGGCCGACCTGACCCGCCGCAAGGTCCAGGAGCTGCTGGACCAGGCCGGTTGACGCCCTCCCGCCCCTGGCCTAGAGTTAGCGGAGCGGCGGGCGCGGCCTGGGGCCACGCCCCGCGATAGCCCAGCAACCCCCGGGCGAGGAGCCGATGCCCCCCCGCGCCAAGCAAGAACCCGCCCCGCCCCGGCTCTGGCCCCGGGCCACGGCCTCGGTGCTGCTCTGGATTTCCGCCGCCTTGGCGGTGGTGATCCTGCTCACCTTCCACCCCGCCGATCCCACCCCCCTGCACCCGGGCCAGCCGCCGGTGCGCAATTTCCTGGGTTCGGCCGGGGCGCTTTTGGCCTGGCTGGCCTATGACCTGGGCGGCCTGGCCGCCTGGCTGGGGCCGCTGTTCCTGGCCCTGGCGGCCTGGCTCTGCCTGCGCCGGCGGGATTGGGGCTGGACCCTGCCGCTCATCGCCGCGGGCCTCTGGACCACCCTGGTCCTGGCCGGCATCCTGGGGCTCTCCGGCGGCCGCTTCAGCATCGGCGGGGTGCCCTGGCCCCTGGGTGGTCCGGCCGGCCAGGCGGTGGCCGAGGACCTGGTGCGCCTGTTGAACCCCTTCTGGTCCTGGCTGTTGCTGAGCTTCCTGACCCTGGTGGGCCTGGTCCCGGTGGCCTGGGTTTTGTGGCCGGTGTTGCCCGGCGCGCCCCAGGCCCCGGCCCTGGAGCCGATTCCCGCCCCCGAACCCGAGCCGCTCTGGGCCGCGCCCGAGCCCGAGGCGGAAGAGCAGTCCGAAGCCCCTTCCGCCGCCCCGGCCGAAGCCCCCAAGCGGCGCAAGTCCACCGCCGCCAACGGACCGCGCATCAAGCCCCGCCTGGCCCCGGCCGCCCCGGTGGGCCAGGGCCAGTTGCCCTTTGTGCGCGGCCAGTTCCAACTGCCCGCCCTGGACCTGTTGGCCGAGCCCCAGGGCCAGCGCCCCCCGGACCAGGAGGAGACCCTGCGCCTCAACTCCCGCCTGGTGGAGGAGAAGCTGCTGGACTTCGGGGTGCAGGGCCAGGTGGTGGAGGTGGCCCCCGGTCCGGTGGTCACCATGTACGAGTTCAAGCCCGCGCCCGGGGTGAAGATCAGCAAGGTGGCCGGCCTGGCCGACGACCTGGCCCTGAACCTGCGGGCCCACTCCATCCGCATCGTGGCCCCCATCCCGGGCAAGGCGGTGATCGGCATCGAGATCCCCAGCTCCCAGCGGGAGACGGTCTATCTGCGCGAGTTGCTGGCCTCCTCCGAGTACCAGCAGGCCGCCTCGCCGCTCACCGTGGCCCTGGGCAAGGACATCCTGGGCCAGCCGGTGGTGGAGGACCTGACCAAGATGCCCCACTTGCTGATCGCCGGGGCCACCGGCAGCGGCAAGAGCGTCTTCGTCAACACCATGGTGCTCTCCATCCTCTACAAGGCCACGCCCGACGAGGTGCGCCTGTTGATGGTGGACCCCAAGCGCATCGAGCTGTCCACCTACGCCGACATCCCCCATCTGCTCTACCCCATCATCACCCAGCCCAAGGAGGCCACCGCCGGCCTGAAATGGGCGGTGGGGGAGATGGAGCGGCGCTATGAGCTGCTGGCCAAGGCCGGGGTGCGCAATATCCGCTCCTTCAACCAGCGCCTGGAAAAGGAAGGCCTCATCGCCCCCGGCGATGGCGGCCCGGGCGGGGCGGCCACCGACCCCGAGCACCCGGCCCGCCTGAGTCCCTTGCCCTACATCCTGGTGATCATCGACGAGCTGGCCGACCTGATGATGGTGGCCTCCAAGGAAGTGGAGGCCCACATCACCCGCCTGGCCCAGATGGCCCGCGCGGCCGGCATCCACCTGGTGCTGGCCACCCAGCGGCCCAGCGTGGACGTCATCACCGGCCTGATCAAGGCCAACTTCCCGGCCCGCATCAGCTTCCAGGTCAGCAGCCGGGTGGACAGCCGCACCATCCTGGACAGCCAGGGGGCCGAGCACCTGCTGGGCAATGGCGACATGCTCTTCATGCCCCCGGGCTCCTCGGCCCTCAAACGCTCCCACGCCGCCCTGGTCACCGACCGGGAGATCGAGGCGGTGGTGAATTTCTGGAAGTCCCAGGCCCGGCCGCAGTACGACGAGTCCATCGTGGCCGGGGCCAACGAGGACGAGGCCGATTCTCTGGACGGCGGCGAGGTGGACGAGCACTACGGCGAGGCGGTGGCCCTGGTCAAGGAGACCGGCAACGCCTCCATCTCCTATGTGCAGCGCCGTCTGCGGGTGGGCTACAACCGGGCCGCGCGCATGATCGAGCAGATGGAGCGGGAGGGGATCGTGGGGCCCAGCGACGGCAGCCGGCCCCGCGAGGTGTTCATCCGGGACTAAAACGGCGGACCGCCCCCGATGGGACGGTCCGCCGCTTGACTCGTTCCGGGTCAGGGGCTGACCTAGTCGAAGGCCATGCCCACCTTCCATTCCTTCCAGACGTTGCCCACCAGGTCCGGCCCCGGGCTCAGCACCGCCTTGCCCGGCTTCCAGCCGCTGGGGGTGGCCTGGGCCCCGCCAGTGCCCCGCACCAGTTGGAAGGCCTGCACCTGGCGCAGGGTTTCGGCCACGTTGCGCCCCACCGGCGGGGTCAGCACCTCGAAGCCCTGGATCACGCCGTCGGGGTCGATGATGAAGCGGCCGCGCACGTCCACTCCCCCCTCCTCGTCATAGACCCCGTAGACCGAACCCACCTTGCCCCCGCCGTCGCTCAGCATGGGGAAGGGGATGGCCCCGCTGCCGACCATCTTGGACAACTCGTGGTCCACCCACATCTTGTGTACGAACATGGAGTCGGTGCTCATGGACAGCACCTCCACCCCCAGCTTCTGGAACTCGGGATGCTTCTCGGCGACCGCCGAGATCTCGGTGGCTCAAACAAAGGTGAAGTCGCCGGGGTAGAAGCACAAGAGCACCCATTTACCCAGGTACTCGCTGAGCTGCACCGAGGCGAACTTGCCCTGGTAGTAGCAGGGAGCCACGAAATCCGGAGCCTTCTTGCCAACCTGCACCATGGGCTTCACCTCCTTCGCGGCCGCTGGCGCGGCCAGGTTCGCTTCCGGGGGAGCGGCTTCGCCCACCACGCCCCCGGTGGGGCGGGCGCACCCCACCTTTTGCTCCTTGGGCATGCCAAGCCTCCTGTCGGTCTTGACGAGCACTATTTGGCTTTTCGATGAAAAGCCAGGTTAACTATCATTATCATCCATGAATAATTCTCGGGAGGCCAGAATTTTTTGCGGCGGGGGCGGAACGCGGGCGCACCGGGGCCTGACGGCCGCAAGGGGGCCGACCCGGACGGGCGCGGAGCGAGAGAAGGCGGGGGGGCGGGAGGGGGCTACTCCTGGCGGTCCTGGCGCTTGCCCAGCCAGACCACCAGGAAGGCGATGATCAGCGAACCGGTCACGATGGCGTAGAAGTCCAAGGTCATGCCAAGCTCCTTTAAAGCATGGACGATTCCCATGCCTTGACGAGAGCCTAGCATTATTTAGCGTTCAAGCGCAACCACGCCTGAAATATCCATCCAAATCATTCGCTCTACTTACGCACCCCGCGATATCAAATATTGAACTCGGCTAACAGCGGGGTGTGGTCGGAAGGCTTCTCCAGGCCGCGTGGCGCGACGTCAACCCAACAGGACACACAGGCCTGGGCCAGGGGAGGGCTGACCAGGAGGTGGTCGATGCGCCAACCCAGGTCGCGGGCCAGGGACTTGGGCAGGCGGTAGTCCCAGAAGGTGAACTGGCGCTGGTCCGGGTTCATCCGACGGAAGAGGTCGCTCAGCCCCCACTGGGTCAGGCGCTCCAGGGCCTGGCGCTCGTCGGGGTGAAAGCCCACCTGACCCTCCAGGCGCTGGGGGTCGTAGACGTCCAGCGGCCCCGGGGCCACGTTGAGGTCCCCGGCCAGCACCACCGCCTGGTCGGGCTGGTAGCGCTCCTCCAGCAATTGGCGCAGGCGGGCCAGGAACGCCAGCTTGGCCGCGAAGGCGGGATGACCCACCTCGCGCCCCTGGGGCACGTAGGCGTTGATCACCAGGAGCTCGCCCAGGCGGCCGCAGATCAGGCGGGCCTCCTGGTCCGGTCCCAGCTCGGGCAGGCCGCGCTGGACCTCGCTCAGCTCGGCCAGGCTGAGCAACGCCACGCCATTATATGACTTTTGGCCAAAGAACACGGGATGATAGCCGATGGCCTCCAACTCGGCGGCCGGGAAGTCCGCGTCCTGGACCTTGATCTCCTGCAGGCAGACCAGGTCTGGGCGGTTGGCGGTCAGCCAATCGCGCAGGATGCCCAGCCGGGCGCGAATGCCGTTGACGTTGAAGGTGGCCAGTTTTATAGTCATTCCTCGCTCCGCTGGGGGTTGGCCCCATCATAGCACGCTGGTTAGGGGCGGCAACGACCGGGCGCTTGCCAACTGAGCCATTACCCGTTACATTAGACAACAGAAGCCCGCGTAGACTCGATTCTGGGAGTTTCGAGATGCCGATCTACGAATTTCGCTGCGACTCCTGCCAGAATGTCTTCGAGGTGCTGGCCATGAGCCGGGACGAGCAAGCCCAGACCTCCTGCCCCAAATGCGGCGGCGAGGAACTCTCCCGGGTGCTCAGCACCTGCTCCAGCGTCATGAGCGGCTCGGCCGGAGCCAACCCAGCCAGATCGGAAGAGCGTCGTGTAGGGAAAGAGTGTAGATCTCGGTGGTC
>CALERA010000014.1 GCA_937908275.1 uncultured Desulfarculaceae bacterium
GCAGACAAAACCTCGACCTCCAGGTCATGGACCTCACCCAACTCGTCACCATGGCCCTGGAATGAGCATCATCCCCCAGCAGTCATCAACCACGGTCTCCCGCCATCAGGGCCGGAAAGGAAAACTTCCATGGGTATCGTGACCATTTCGCGTCAGGTCGGCAGCTACGGCGACGAGATCGCCGCCCTGGCCGCCAAGAAACTTGGCTATGAGTTCATCGACCGCGAGCACGTCCACAGGCTGGCCCAGGACTGCGACGACCAGTTCCGCCAGGCCTGCAACGCCTACGAGACCGAGTCCAAGCCCCACGGATTCTTCGAGCGCCTGGCCTTCAGCAACCCCTCCCACGCGGCGCTCTTCGCCAGTCTCAACTACGAGCTGGCCAAGAAGGGCGACGTGGTGATGGTGGGGCGCGGGGCCCAGGTGGTCCTGAGCCATTTGCCAGGGGTGCTGAAGGTGCGGGTGGTGGCCCCCGGCGAGGTGCGGGTGGAGCGCGTGGCCCGCCGCATGAACCTCTCCCTGGAGGACGCGCAGGAATTCGTGCGCAAGTTCGACCACGAGCGCCGCGCCCTGCTGGAGGCGGTCTTTGAGTACGACCTCTTCGACTGGAAGAACTTCGACCTGGTGATCAACACCGCCGCCCTGGAGACCGAGGACGCGGCCGACATGATCGTGCTGGCGACCAAGCGCCTGGCCCCCCGTTACGACCAGGAGAAGATGCGCGCGGTGCTGAGCAACCTGGCCTTTGCCAAGCGAGTGGAGAGCGCGGTCAAGAAGCAGGTGGAGACCCTCTACTCCCAGGACATCGTGGTCACCGCCGACGAGGAGGGCGTGGTGGTGCTGCGTGGCCTGGCGGCCGACATGCGCAGCAAGGCCCTGGCCGGCGAGGCGGCGGCCAAGGTCCAGGGCGTCACCCGGGTGGTCAACAACCTCACCACTACCCAGTACAGCGTCTAGCCTTTCCCTCACGTAAAAGCACAGGGCCGGGCCCCCGCGGGGGTCCGGCCCTATTTTTTTGGGCTATCGCCGGGCGGCTTATTTGGCGGCCATCTCGGCCACGATCTCCCTGGCCCGGGCCATGGCCTGGGGCAGACCGTCCGGGTTCTGGCCGCCGGCCTGGGCCAGGTCCGGCCGGCCACCGCCGCCGCCGCCCACCATGGGGGCCAGCTCCTTGACGATGTTGCCGGCGTGGAAGCGGCCGGTCAGGTCCTTGGTGACCAGGGCCAGGAGCAGGGCCTTGCCCTCGGCCGCCGCGCCCAGGACCACCACGCCCGAGCCGATGCGCTCGCGCAGGTTGTCGGCCAGCTCGCGCATGGCCTTGGGGCTGTCGATCTCCACCTGGGTGACCAGGGCCTGGACCCCGCCCAGGTCCAGGGCCTCGGCCAGGAGGTCGCGCGAGCCGGCCCCGGCCAGGCGGGCCTTGAGGCTCTCCATCTCCTTCTCGCGCTCCTTGATCGAGGCCTGGAGCTTGACCGCGCGCTCGGCCACCTCGGAGCGGGGGCACTTCAGGGCCGCCGCCGCCGCGCCGAGCTGGTCCTCCAGGGCCAGGAAGGCCTCCAGGGCCGCCGCCCCGGTCAGGGCCTCCACCCGGCGCACCCCGGCCGCCACCGAGGACTCGGCCACGATCTTGAACAAACCGATGTCGCCGGTGCGGGCGGTGTGGGTGCCGCCGCAGAGCTCCTTGCTGACGCCCGGCACCTCCACCAGGCGCACCTGGTCGCCGTAGCGCTCCTCGAATAGCGCCATGGCCCCGGTGGCCATGGCCTCGTCGATGCCCATCACGGTGGTGGTCAGGGCGATGTTCGCCCGGATGCCGGCGTTGACCTCGCGCTCCACCGCCCGGATCTCATCCGGGGTCAGGGCCTGGAAATGGCTGAAGTCAAAACGCAGGCGCTCGGGGGAGACCATGGAGCCGGCCTGCTTGACGTGCTCGCCCAGGTGCTGGCGCAGAGCGGCGTGCAGCAGGTGGGTGGCGCTGTGGTTGGCGGCGGTGGCCGCGCGGGAGACCAGGTCCACCTGCAGGTGCAGGTCCTCGCCCAGGGCGATGACGCCCTCCACCACCTCCACGTGGTGCACGATCACCTCGCCGCCGGGTTTGGTGGTGTTGACCACCCTGGCCCGGCCCCGGGGACCCTCGATCTCGCCCAAATCGCCCACCTGGCCGCCGGCCTCGCCATAGAAAGGCGTGGCGGCCAAGATCAGCTCGGCGGTTTGTCCCAAGCCCACCGCCTCCACCGGCTCGCCCTCCACCAGGATCAGGGCCGCCTGACCCGTGGCCTCCAGGCCGTCGTAGCCCAGGAAGGCGGTGCGGAAGCCCTGGGCGCGCAACGCCGTCAGGGCCGGGGGCAGCTCGTCCTCGCCCGAGCCCTTCCAGGCCGCGCGGCTGCGGGTCTTCTGCTGGGCCATGGCCGCGTCGAAGCCGGCCTCGTCCACCCCGAAGCCCTCCTCGGCCACGATGGTCATGGTCAGGTCCAGGGGGAAGCCGAAGGTGTCGTAAAGCTTGAAGGCCATGTCCCCGGAGAGGGTCTGCTGGCCCTTGGCCTTGGCCTCGCCCAGGGCCTCGGTCAACAGGCGCAGGCCGGTGTCCAGGGTCTCGCCAAAGCGCTCCTCCTCGCTCTGGACCACCTTGGCGATGAAGACCCGGGCCTCGCTCAGGGCGGGATAGGCCCCGCGCATGCTGTCGATGACGGTCATGGCCACCTGGTGCAGGAAGGGTCCGGTGAGCCCCAGCTTGCGGCCGTGGCGGGCGGCCCGGCGCAGGATGCGGCGCAGCACGTAGCCCCGGCCCTCGTTGCTGGGCAGGATGCCGTCGCCCACCAGGAAGGCGCAGGCCCGGGCGTGGTCGGCGATGACCCTCAGGCTGGTGTCGCTGGCCGCGTCGGCCCCATAGGCCACCCCGGCCAGCTCGCCGGCGCGGTGCAGGATGGGGGTGAACAGGTCGCTGTCATAGTTGGAGAGCTTGCCCTGGCAGACCGCGCTGATGCGCTCCAGGCCCATGCCGGTGTCGATGCTGGGCCGGGGCAGGGGGTTCATGGTCCCCGAGGCGTCGCGGTTGTATTGCATGAAGACCAGGTTCCACAGCTCCAGGTAGCGGTCGCAGTCGCAGCCCACGTGGCAGTCGTGCGCCCCGCAGCCCACCTCCGGACCCTGGTCGATGTGGATCTCCGAGCAGGGTCCGCAGGGGCCGGTGTCGCCCATGGCCCAGAAGTTGTCCTTGTCGCCCAGGCGCACGATGCGCTCGGCCTTGACCCCCACCTTGCGCTCCCAAAGCTCCGCCGCGTCGTCGTCCTTCTCGTGTACGCTGACCCAGAGGTCCTTGGGGTCCAGGCCATAGCCCTGGGTGAGGAGCTCCCAGGCGTAGGTGACGGCCTGCTCCTTGAAGTAGTCGCCGAAGCTGAAGTTGCCCAGCATCTCGAAGAAGGTGTGGTGGCGGGGGGTGAAGCCCACGTTCTCCAGGTCGTTGTGCTTGCCCGAGGCCCGGAAGCACTTCTGGCAGGTGGTGGCCCGGGTGTAGTCGCGCTTCTCCTGGCCCAGGAAGACCTGCTTGAACTGCACCATGCCCGCGTTGGCGAAGAGCAGGCTGGGGTCGTCCTTGGGCACCAATGGCCCGCTGGAGACCACCTGGTGGCCCTTGCCCTTGAAGTAGTTCAGGAACAGATCGCGCAGTTCGTTGCCGGTCTTGGCCATGGGTCGTCCTTTTTCGCATTCGGGCCGCCCAGGGGCCCGGGTGGGTGTCCCCCGCGTCGGCCGCCGCCCGCCAGGCGCGACCCGCACGCGGGCTTTTTCAGATTAGCACATCCCGCCGCCCAGCCCGGGACCATGCCCGGGGGACGGCGCCAAGCCCCGGCGCGGGGCTAGTCCTCGGGTTCGTAGCTGGAATCGGCGGCAGTGAGCGCCTTGAGGCCGTGCTTGGCCCGCAGGCGCTCCTCCACCTGGGCGCAGACCTCGGGGCGGTCGCGCAGGAAGCCGATGGCGTTCTCGCGGCCCTGGCCCATGCGCTCCTCGCCGTAGGAGTACCAGGCCCCGCTCTTGTTCACCATGTCCTCGGTCACGGCCATGTCCAGGACCTCGCCCAGCTTGTTGATGCCCGCGCCGAACATGATGTCGAACTCGGCCTGCTTGAAGGGCGGGGCCACCTTGTTCTTGACAACCTTGACCCGGGTGCGGCTGCCGATCTCCTCCTCGCCGGCCTTGAGCTTGCCGATGCGGCGGATGTCCAGGCGCAGGGAGGCGTAGAACTTGAGCGCGTTGCCGCCGGTGGTGGTCTCGGGGTTGCCGAACATCACGCCGATCTTCATGCGGATCTGGTTGATGAAGATCACCGCGGTGCGGCTCTTGGAGATGACCGAGGTCAGCTTGCGCATGGCCTGGCTCATCAGGCGGGCCTGGAGGCCCACGTGGCTGTCGCCCATCTCGCCGTCCAGCTCGGCCTTGGGCACCAGGGCGGCCACCGAGTCCACCACCAGCACGTCCACCGCGCCGGAGCGCACCAGGATCTCGGCGATGTCCAGGGCCTGCTCGCCGGTGTCCGGCTGGCTGACCAACAGCTCGTCCACGTTGACGCCCAGCTTCTTGGCATAGCCCACGTCCAGGGCGTGCTCGGCGTCGATGAAGGCCGCCACCCCGCCGGCCTTCTGGGCCTCGGCGATGACGTGCAGGGTCAGGGTGGTCTTGCCCGAGGACTCCGGGCCGTAGATCTCGGTCACCCGGCCCCGGGGGACGCCGCCCACGCCGGTGGCCAGGTCCAGGCCCAGGGAGCCGGTGGAGATGGCGGCCACGTCGGCGGCGACCTCGCCGGCGCCCAGGCGCATGATGGCGCCCTTGCCGAAGTTGCGTTCGATCTGCTTCAGGGCGCTGTCCAGGGCCTTGTCCCGCTGGGCCTCGGGGGCCTTGGGCTCTTTTTCGGCCATGATCTCTTCCTCTCGGGCTATGGGGATGGGCGGGGCGCGGCTGCGCGCGGTTCACCGCCAGTATACACTAAACACCCGGCGAGTCAGCAAGCCCAACCCGGGGGCGCGGCCTCAGCCGGCCAGGTCCGCCGGGCCGGAGCCCAGGTCCCAGGCCCAGCGCGGGCGATAGATGGGCCCGGCCGGGGTCAGGCTGCTTTCCATCAGGCTCACCCGCCGTCCGCTGAACCCCGGCCCCCGCCAGGCGGCCAGGCCGGCCAGGGCCTGGGCCAGGGGGCGGGAGGGTGCGCTGGGCCCCCGGCCCCGGCGGGCGCGGCCCAGGGTCAGGTGGGCCTGGAAGCGCCGGGTCTCGGGCGCGAAGCCCAGCCCGGCCAGGCCGTCATCCAGGGCCTGGGCCAGGCTGGCCAGGGCATCCGCCTGACCGGCCAGGCCCAGCCAGACCACCTGGGGCCGGCTCATCCCGGGGAAGGCCCCGGCCCCGGACAAGGCCAGGTCCAGGGCCGGCGCGGCGGCGCAGGCCGCCGCCAGGACGCTGGTGATCTCACCCAGGCGGCCGGGGTCGGTCTCGCCCAGAAACTTCAGGGTGACGTGCAGGTTCTCCGGGGCCACCCATTTGACGTCCGCGCCACTGCGGCGCAGTTCGCGGATCAGCGCGGCCGCGGCCATCCGGGGCTCCTCGGGCAGCTCCAGGGCCGCGAACAGGCGCATCAGAGGCCTTCCAGGTGCCGGCGCAGCAGGTCCAGGGCGTTCTCGGCCGCCTGGAGCTTGACCATCTGGCGGTCGCCCATGAAACGCTTCTGCTCGGTGAGCACCCCGCCGGGATGGGCCAGGCCGAACCAGACCGTGCCCACCGGCTTCTCCGGGCTGCCGCCCTCGGGGCCGGCGATGCCGGTGACCGCCACCGCCAGGTCGCTGCCGGAGCCGGTCCGCGCGCCGGTGGCCATCTCGGCTGCGCATGGGGCGCTGACCGCGCCGTGGTTGGCCAGGGTCTCGGCCGCAACCCCCAACAGCTCCTGCTTGGCCGGGTTGGAATAGACCACGTAGCCGCGCAGGAAATAGGCCGAGGAACCGGCCACCTCGGTGATCCGGTGGCCGATCAGTCCGCCGGTGCAGGATTCGGCCAGGGACAGGGTCAAACCAGCGCTGTTCAGCAGTTCGCCCACCCGGGCCTCCAGGGTCTGGGCCCCGCGCACCACCACGCAGTCCGCCAGGCGCTCCAGGCACAGGGCCTCCAGGGCCGCCACCCGCTCCCGGGCCAGCTCCGGGGTCTCGGCCCGGGCCGAGAGGGCCAGGATCACCTCCGGGAAGACCGGATAGTAGCCCAGGGAGGCCCCGGGCACGCCATTGACCAGACCGGCCAGGCGGCGGCCCACCTCGCTCTCGCCCACCCCGAACAAGCGGATGGTGGCGCTGGCCAGGTGGCCGGAGCCAAAGCGCGCCCCCAGCTCCGGGGCCACCCGGCGCTCGATGATGCGCGAGAACTCCGGCGGCACTCCGGGCAGGAAATACAGGGGCTTGCCGCCATCCACCGTGATGCTGAAGCCGGCGCTCTGGGGGTCCAGGGGCTCGGCCCCCCGGGGCATCAGGGCCATGCGCCGAATCTCGCTGGTCACCGTCCGGCCCCGGCTGCTGAGCAGGGCCTCCAGCTCGGCCAATTTTTGGGGGTGCTCGATCAGGGGCAACCCCAGGGCCTGGGCGGCGGCGGAGGCGGTGAGATCGTCCTCGGTGGTGCCCAGGCCGCCGCTGACCACCAGCCAGTCGCAGCGGGCCAGGGCCTCGCGCAGCACCCTCACGATTTCGTTAGGATCGTCGCCAAGATAGCTGAACCCGGCCAGGCCCAGCCCCAGGGGCCAGAGCCGGCCGGCGGCGTAACGGGCGTTGCGGTCGCTGATTCGCCCGCTGATGAGCTCGTCGCCGATGCAGAGGATCTCGCCGCGCATGCCCCGGGCCGTCTCCCGCCGTGAATGCCATCAGGTGACAAGGCTGTAATAAGCCAGCGAAAAGCCAACACCGCAGGCTATCAGCCGGGGCATTTTTTGTCAACTTCGGCCGCGGCTTCCGCCCCGCCCTTGACCCCGTGACCGCATGGCGGCTATCCTCAGGAAACCCCGCGTGATTTTCCTGGTCGGCGGCCTCCGCGCCCGGTGGTGCGCGCAAGATGACCCAAACCAAGCCCGATGCCAGCCTGAGCGAGGGGAAGCACCGCGCGGTCCTGCGCGGTCTGGCCCAAAACCTGATCCAGGCCGACAACCTGCCCCAGGCCCTGGTCAAGTCCCTGGCGGAACTGGAGTCCGACCTGGGCCTGGCCCCGAGCCGGGTCTACGCCCTGGGCCGGGGCGGCGGGTTGCGCCTGGTGGCCAGCCACGGCCTGCCCCCGGAGATGGCGGCCCAGTTGGACCGGGTGGAGCCGGGCCAGGGCTTCACCGGCCTGGCCGCCCAACGCCGCCGGATGGTGGTGATGCCGGTGGACCACCTGGACGATCCCCAGCGCCGCAAGCTGTTGCAGGAAATGGGGGCCAAGGCCATCTGCGCCCTGCCCCTGCTCCTGCACGGCGAGCTGGTGGGGGTGCTCAACGTGGCCACCCGTCTGCGGGTGGGCTTCACCCCCGAGGAGCAGGGCTTCCTGGACGTGCTGGCCGGTCTGCTGGCCGCGGCGGTGGCGGCCTGGTCCCGGGGCCAGGCCCTCTCCCGGTCCCAGGAGGAGCTGGAGGCGCTCAAGGCGGAGGTCGACCTCAAGGTGGCCGAGCAGGTGGGCGAGATCAAGCAGGAGCTGACCAGCCTGAGCATGGCCAACCAGCGGCTCAAGGAGACCTGGCGGCTGGTGATGCAGGCCGAGCGCACCGCGGCCGTGGCCCGCTTCACCAGCGCCCTGGCCCACGAGCTGCGCAACCCCCTGATGGTCATCGGCGGCTTCGCCAAGCGCCTGGCCGGGGCCTTGTGCCAGGAGGACCCCCGCTGCAACTACGTCAAGGTGATCGTGCAGGAGGTTCACCAACTGGAGCAGCTCTTGGGACAGGTCTTCAAGCTCAACCGCGAGCGCGACCTGGACTTCGCCGAGGTGGAGGCCAGCGAGATGATGCGCCAGGGCTGGCGGCGGGGGATGGGCCAGGCCGGCCCGCCGAGCAACGACCCGGTCTGGGACCTGGCCCCGGAGCTGCCGAGCCTGGTCACCGACCCCGATCTGCTCACCCGCGCCCTGGGCAACCTGGTGCAGAACGCCCTGGAGGCCACCCACCAGCAAGGCCGGGTCCACCTGACCACCGGCCTGGACGCCCAGGGACGGGTGACCTTCGTGGTGGCCGACGACGGCCCCGGCATTCCGGCCCAGGAGCGGGCCCGCATCTTCGACCCCCTCTACACCACCAAGGAGTATGGGGTGGGCCTGGGACTGCCCTATTGCCGGGACATGGTGCTGCTCCTGGGCGGGGAGTTGCGGGTGGACGAGCGCCCGGGCGGCGGGGCGCGGTTCACGGTCCACCTGCCCACCACCCCGCCGGAGACCCGGCGTCAGTCCGAAGAGCTGGCCGAAACCGCCCCCGTCCCCGCCGCGAACCTCCAGGAGAAGGCCTAGACCATGCGCTGGTGCGACCTGACCTGCCCCGATGCCAGTTGGCCCCGGGACGAGGCCGTGGACGGCAGCGGCTCCTGCCGCACCTTCGTGGCCCTGTGGTGCGCCCAACTGGGCCGCCTGGTGGCCAAGAACGCCCCCTGCCAGGCCCCGTCCCCTCCCCCGCCGCCGAGGGACCAGCCCGCCTAGGCGCTATTCAGCCGAGGGCAATCAACCGCTTGGCGCTTCGCGCCGAGGCGGGCGCTGGCCCCCCCGCGCAAGGTTCCTCTTTGTCATTGCGAGGAGCGAAGCAACGCGGCAAGCGCGAGCTGTTTTCCCAACCCGGCGCAAGTGAAGAAGACCGCGAGAGATTGCTTCGCTTCGCTCGCAATGACATCCGGAAGCTCACCACATCGCCATCACGCTAACCAGTCGGAGGCGCCTACTTGCCGGAGGCGAAGGCCTCCATGGCCCGGTCCGGCGCGGCCTCGGCCTGGGCCAGGATTTGGGCCGGCTTGGCCTGGTCCAGCACCTTGACCTGGCCGCTGGGCAGGTCGTAGATCGCCCCCACGGCCATGACCTTGCCGGATTTGACCAGTTCGCGGGTGGCGGGGCTGGCCTTGAAGATGCTCAGGAGAGCCTGCCAGACGTTCTCCTCCACCGCCGCCGGCAGCAGGGCCGCGCAGCACTGGTCCGGGTGGTCGGCCTTGGCCCGCTTCACCGCCGGGACGATGGGGGCCACCAGGGGCGGGATGTTGCGCTCCCACTTGGCGTTGCGCCCCTCCACCTCGTTGATCACCGCCGTGACCGCCCCGCAGCCGGTGTGGCCCAGGACCATCAGCAGGGGGGTGTTGACGTGGGCCACGCCATACTCGATGGAGCCGATCTCGTCGGTCTGGGCCACGTTGCCCGCCACCCGGATCACGAAGACGTCCATCACCCCGACGTCGAAGAGCACCTCCACCGGCACCCGGGAGTCGGAGCAGGAGAGCACCGTGGCCAGGGCGTAGTCGCCCTGGTTGACCGTGGCGGCCAGGTTCACCCGGGCCAGGTCGCGGTGGGAGGCCTGGGGCTGGCCGGCCACGAAGCGGGCGTTGCCGGCCAGGAGCTGGCCCAAAACCTGGTCCGGGGCGGGTTTGACCGCCGACGACTCCGCGGCCCAGGCCGGGGCGGCAAGAGCGATGGCCAGGGCCAGGCACCAGAGACAGGACAGACCGCGCCGCATGCAGCACCTCTCAAGCTAATGTGGAATGGTATGCAGATCAGTCGTGGGGAAGCTCTGCTTACCATTCTGCCTGCCGGGCGCGGGCCAGTCCAGATTATTGCCCTGGCTCTATGAAGTTTCGCTTGCCGGTGATCTCCTCCACCTGGATGCGGATCACCCGGGCCCGGGCCAGGGACTCGGGCTTGAAGTCATAGTCGCCCGGACCGGCGTAGTGGCGGGTGATGGCGGTGAGCCCCAGGGCGATCTCCTCGGGGTCTTCCACCGGGGTGGCGCGGCCAAAGGCCACCACGCTCTTGTAGCGGCACTCCCAGGCGCAGGCCACCTCGCCGGGCAGCAGCTCCACCTGCACCGCCACCGCGAAGGAGACCCGGTCGTTGGCGGCCAGGACCGCGAACTTGTAGCCCTCCAGGCCGGTGTGCAGGTAGACCCGGTCGCCCACCACGCCGTAGTTGAAGGGCAGGACGTAGGGCTGGCCCTGGTCGCACAGGCCCAGGTAGAGCACCTGGCCCTTTTCCAGGATCTGGTTGATCTCCGCGGGATCGCTGATGGCCTTGTGGGGTTTCTGGGGGGCGGGTGGCATGGCGGCTCCAAGGTTACGGGGTGGGTGTCAACGGACCGGAGGTTAATTCGCTGCAAGATTCCTGCCTTCCCCCTCCGGGCTGTCAATATTGAAAAATGAGGCTCCCCCCAGGGACGGGTTTGTGATCGAGCATACCCTGTGGTATGGTTTTCATATTTGAACAACATGTTGGTAGGCGATCACACAATATTTTCCTGGGAGATGACGAGGCCATGCAGGCCCAGGGCGCGGAAAACGTAAAACTCAGACGCGAGGTCGAGGAGCTGACCCTGCTCTTCGAGATCAGCCAGACCCTGGACGGCAGCCTGGACCTGCGCGACGTCATGGGTCCGGTGTTGACCGCGATGAGCAAACATATGGGCATGTTGCGCGGCACCATCACGCTGCTCAACCGCGAGACCGGCGAGATCATGATCGAGGCCGCCCACGGGCTGTCGGCCAAGCAACGCGAACGCGGGCGCTACGCCCTGGGCGAGGGCGTCACCGGCAAGGTGGTGCAGACCGGCCGCCCGGCGGTGGTGCCCCACATCCAGGACGAGCCCACCTTCCTGGATCGCACCGGCGCGCGAGCCGAGATGGATAAGCGAGACATTTCGTTTATCTGCGTGCCGATCAAGCTGGGCAACGAGACCGTGGGGGCGCTTTCGGCCGACCGGCTGTTCGCCGAGGTGGTGGACCTGGACGAGGACGTGCGGGTGTTGCAGGTCATCGCCAGCATGATCGCCCAGGCGGTGCGCCTGCGCCAGCAGGCCCTGGAGGAGCAGGAGCGCCTGCGCGAGGAGAACCTGCGCCTGAACCAGACCCTGAAGGACCGCTTCCAGCCCGCGAACATCATCGGCAAATCCAAAGCGATGCAGATCGTTTACGATCTCATCGCCCAGGTCAGCCCCAGCAACACCACGGTCCTGATCCGGGGCGAGAGCGGCACCGGCAAGGAGCTGGTGGCCCACGCCATCCACTTCAACAGCTTCCGCTCCAGCAAGCCCTTCATCAAGGTCAACTGCGCGGCCCTGCCCGAAAGCGTCATTGAAAGCGAGCTCTTCGGCCACGAGAAAGGCGCCTTCACCGGCGCGGTGAACATGCGCAAGGGGCGCTTCGAGCTGGCCGACGGCGGCACCCTGTTCCTGGACGAGGTGGGCGACCTCTCCCCCGCCACCCAGGTCAAGCTGCTGCGGGTGATCCAGGAGCGGGAGTTCGAGCGGGTGGGCGGCACCAGCACCATCAAGACCGACGTGCGGGTCATCGCCGCCACCAACCGCGGCCTGGAGGAGCTGATCGACAAGGCCCAGTTCCGCCAGGACCTCTACTACCGGCTCAACGTCTTCCCCATCCACGTGCCCCCCCTGCGCGAGCGCGGCACGGATATCCTGCTTTTGGCCAATTATTTCGCGGAGAAATACAGCAAGGAGAACCACAAGGCCATCCGCCGCATCTCCACCCCGGCCATCGACATGCTGATGAGCTACCACTGGCCGGGCAACGTGCGCGAGCTGGAGAACTGCATCGAGCGCGCGGTGCTGCTGTCCACCGACGAGGTGATCCACGGCCACCACCTGCCGCCGACCCTGCAGACCGCCGAGCACTCCGGCACCATGCACCAGGGCAGCCTGGAGTCCACCCTGGAGAACGTGGAGCGGGAGCTGATCATCGAGGCGCTCAAGAACAGCCGGGGCAACAAGGCCAAGGCGGCGCGCCTTTTGGGCATCACCGAGCGCCTGATGGGCCTGCGGGTGCGCAAGTACGGCATCGATCCCCGGAGGTTTCGCACAAGAACGTAGGTAACCGCCCATAAAGCTACCGCAAGGTATGTAATAGTGACGGGCGCCCCAGGGCGCCCGTCACGTTTTTGTAATGATAACCCACCACAAAACCTGAGCTTCTCCCCCTAGACATTCCGGCATTTCACTCCTGGCACATGCCTTGCCATGTCCGGACACAACGGCGGCATGTCCGCACCACGCAGGGGCCCCTGGTTCGCGGCGGGATGGGCCTGGCCGAGTGACAAGGGGCGGAACGAGGAGAGTGGAAATGAAGAAGCTGATCGCAATCATGGTTCTGACCTTGGGGCTGGCGATCCCCTTGGTCGCGGGGCCGGCCCAGGCCGGCGATGACAAGGGCTGGGCGGTGGACTTCAGCGCCGCCTACATGAGCAAGTACATCTGGCGCGGCATCATGCAGGTGGACGATCCCACCCTGCAGCCCTCCCTGAACATCGCCAAGAACGGCTTCACCTTCAATGTGTGGGGCAACTACGACCTGACCGACAAGAACAACCGCAAGAACAAGTTCAGCGAGATCGACCTCACCGCCGAGTACGCCTTCAGCCTGGGCGACTTCAGCATCCCGGTGGGCGTGATCCACTACGAGTTCCCCAACACCAGCTATGAGCCCACCACCGAGCTCTACGCCGGGGTCAGCTACTCCTGGATCATCACCCCCAGCGTCAAGGTGTTCAAGGACGTGGATGAGTCCCACGGCATCTACGTGCTGGGCTCCCTGGCCTACGCCCTGGACCTGCCCTCCCCCACCAAGGAGGTCAGCTGGGGCATCGCCGCCAGCATCAGCGGGGCCTGGGCCGACAAGGACAACAACAAGTTCTACTGGGGCGGCACCGACGAGGACGCCTTCACCGACTCCCTGCTGACCATCGGCGTGCCGATCAAGATCCTGGACTGGATCAACATCGTCCCCGCCTTCAACCAGGTCTGGTTGCTGGACAGCAAGATCAAGGACGCTGCCGGCTACGACAGCAAGAGCTACTTCGGCGTGACCCTGACCCTGAATTTCTAAGGGCCCCCCGGGCCCGGGCAGCCGCCCGGCCGGCGGATGAAAAGCCGGCCGGGCGTCAAGAAAGGAGACCCCCACCATGTCCAAGCGCCTAACAGCCTGGGGCGCAACCCTCCTGGGTTTGCTTCTGATCCTGGCCACCAACGCCCTGGCCGATGACGCCAAGCCCGCGCCCACCGTCACCGACGTGGCCACCGCCATCGACACCGTCTGGGTGTTGGTGACCGCCTTCCTGGTCTTCTTCATGCAGGCGGGATTCGCCTGCGTGGAGGCCGGCTTCACCCGGGCCAAGAACGTTTGCAACATCCTGGCCAAGAACTTCATCGACTTCTGCGTATCCAGTCTGATGTTCTTCCTTATCGGCTACGCGATCATGTTCGGCGAAGGCAACGATTACCTGGGCTGGACCGGGTTCGCCCTGTCCGAGGCCAAGAACCCCTCCGGGGTGCCGCTGTACGCCTACTGGCTGTTCCAGGCGGTCTTCGCCGGAACCGCGGCCACCATCGTCTCCGGCGCCATGGCCGAACGCACCAAGTTCATCGCCTATCTTCTCTATACCTTCGTTATCAGCGCCATCATCTATCCCGTGATCGGGCACTGGACCTGGGGCGGCGGCTGGCTGTCGGGCATGGGCTTCGCCGACTTCGCCGGCTCCACCGTGGTCCACGCCACCGGCGGCTGGATCGCCCTGGTGGGCGCCATGATGCTTGGACCCCGCATTGGCAAGTACGGCCCCGACGGCAAGGCCAAGGCCATCACCGGCCACAACCTGCCCCTGGCCGCCCTGGGCGTCATGATCCTCTGGTTCGGCTGGTTCGGATTCAACCCCGGCTCCACCCTGGGCGCCGTGGGAGCCAACACCGAGGCCATCGGCCTGATCTCCATCAACACCGCCCTGGCCGCGGCCGCCGGCGGTCTGTTCGCCACCATCACGGTGTGGATGATCTACGGCAAGCCGGACGTATCCATGCTCTTTAACGGCGTGCTGGCCGGCCTGGTGGCCATCACCGCCCCCTGCGCCTACGTCTCCCCCTCGGCCTCCATCGTCATCGGCGCCCTCGGCGGCGTGCTGGTGGTCATGGGCGTGATGCTGCTGGACAAGCTGCACATCGACGACCCGGTGGGCGCGGTGCCGGTGCACTGCCTCAACGGCGTCTGGGGCACCCTGGCGGTGGGCATCTGGGGTCAGAAGGCCCTGGGCCTGGCCAACGACGGCCTGCTGCACGGCGGCGGCCTGACCCAGTTGGGCGTGCAGGCCCTGGGCGTGATCGCCTGCGGCGCCTACGCGGTGGTCTCCATGGCCATCATCTTCTCGATCATCAAGGCCATCGTGGGCCTGCGCGTGACCCCGGAAGAGGAGCTCAGGGGCCTGGACATCGACGAGCACGGCATGGAAGGTTACGCCGACTTCCAGATCTTCACCACCCGCTAGGCGGCGGTGGAGCCTGGCAAGCCACGGCAGCTAAGGAGCAAGGCATATGAAGCTGATAATCGCCTACGTCAAGCCCGAACGGCTCAACGACGTCAAGCAGGCCCTCTACGAGGCGCAGATCTACAACATGTCGGTCACCAACATCGTGGGCTCCGGTCGCCAGCGCGGCTACTCCGAGACCTACCGCGGGGCCGAGATGGAGGTCAACCTGCTGAAGAAGGTCCGCCTGGAGATCGGCGTGAACGACAACTTCGTGCAGTCGGCCATCGACGCCATCACCAAGGGCGCGCGCACCGGCCAGATCGGCGACGGGGTGCTCTTCGTCCTGCCGGTGGAGCAGGCCATGCGCATCCGCACCGGCGAGTCCGGCCCGCCGGCCATGGGCTAAAGTCACAAACGCGCGGCGCTGGCCTACCGTTTGGTAGGCAGCCCCGGGGGCAAACCCACCGATCGGTAGGCCAGCGCCGCACCCCCGAAACTCCATTTCCACGTTTTCATAATCCAAACCATCGGTTGCCAGTTAGGCTGCACCTTGGCGCAAAATTTGCCTATACTAAGCGCAGACGACGTTTTTGTAGAGACAGCCGCGTAGGGTTACCCTGAGGGCCGAGCCCGGAAGGAGCCCCGGGTGCGGCCGCCGCATGGCACGGTCGACAACTTTTTAGGAGGTTCTAAAGCATGGCTGGAATGACCAAAGAGAGTGTCCTCAAGGCGGTGAAGGACAACAATGTCAAATTCATCCGCCTGTGGTTCACCGACATCCTGGGGGTTCTGAAGAGCTTCGCCATCACCCCCAAGGAGCTCGAGGGCGCGTTTGACGAGGGCATGGGCTTTGACGGCTCCTCCATCCAGGGTTTCTGCCGCATCGACGAATCCGACATGGTGGCCAAGCCCGATCCCAACACCTTCACCCTGCTGCCCTGGCGTCCGGCCGAGACCGGCGCCGTGGCCCGCATGTTCTGCGACGTGCTCAATCCCGACGGCACCCCCTACGAGGGCGACCCCCGCTACGTCCTGAAGCGCCAGCTGAAAAAAGCCTCCGACCTGGGCTACACCATGTACGTCGGTCCGGAGCTGGAGTTCTTCTACTTCAAGAACAGCTGTGGCACCGAGTACCTGGACATGGGCGGCTACTTCGACCTGACCCCCCTGGACGTGGCCAGCGACCTGCGCCGCGACACCATCCTGGCGCTGGAGAAGATGGGCATCATGGTGGAGTACAGCCACCACGAGGTGGCCCCCAGCCAGCATGAGATCGACCTGCGCTTCAGCGACGCCCTGAGCATGGCCGACGCCGCCATGACCTACCGCCTGACCGTCAAAGAGATCGCCATGAAGCACGGCGTCTACGCCACCTTCATGCCCAAGCCGATCTTCGGCCAGAACGGCAGCGGCATGCACACCCACCAGTCGCTGTTCAAGGGCAAGAAGAACGCCTTCTTCGACGCCAAGGACCAGTACTGCCTGTCCGAGACCGGCAAGAGCTACAT
Organism: uncultured Desulfarculaceae bacterium; assembly: GCA_937908275.1. Lineage (GTDB taxonomy): Bacteria > Desulfobacterota > Desulfarculia > Desulfarculales > Desulfarculaceae > JACRDC01. Next base: position 15,969 of record CALERA010000014.1, read on the forward strand.
CGCCGGCCTGCTCAAGCACGCCCCCGAGTTCTGCTCGATCATCGCCCAGTGGGTCAACAGCTACAAGCGCCTGGTGCCCGGCTACGAGGCCCCGGTGTACGTGGCCTGGGCCCGC
>CALERA010000015.1 GCA_937908275.1 uncultured Desulfarculaceae bacterium
CTCCTGGTCCACCCCGTTGGGCACCACCCGCAGGCGCGCCTGCGGCGCGCCCAGCTCCCGGGCGGCCTGGGCCAGGGGTTGGCTCACCGCCACCACCCGGTCGGCCTGGGCCAGCACCTGGCGCAGGTAGGGCCGCCGGGCCGGGTCCTGGCCCAGGGTCAGGAGGTCGCTGCCGTGGAGCTTGACCACCAGGGGCAGGCCCAGGCGGCGGGCGGCGACCAGGCCGGCCCAGGCGTCGGGATAGAGCCAGGTGGCCAGCAGGACCGTGGGCCGCAGTTGCCGGGCGGCGGCGCGCAGGGCGGGCCAGGCCGAGCAGAGCAAGGCCCGGCCGTGCCACTGGCGCTGGAAGCCGGGCAGGTACCAGAAGATGGGCCGCCGCACCGGGAAGGGGTCGGCCGGGTCTGGGGCTGGGGGCCGGCGCAGCCGGGCCGGCAGGGCGGCGGGAAAGGGCAGCGGGGCCACCAGGGACAGGGGGCAGAGCCGGGCCAGGGCCGCCAGTTGCTGGCGGTTGAAGGCCGCCAGGCCGGGCCGGGCTGGGCTGGGGTAGAGGCTGGTCAGGGCCAGCACCCGGGGCGCGGGGCTCATGGCCGGGCCACTCCCGGGGCCTGGGCCAAGGCCCGGGAGGGCTCGCGCAGGAACAGCTCGGCCCAGACGCCGAAGCCCAGCACGAACCAAAGGTAGCCGATCTCCTCGGGGTGGGGGCTGGCCTGTTGCAGCAAGGAGCGCAGCAGGATGGTGTCCACCAGGCCGCTCAGGGGCGAGTTGGCCTCTCCCAGGGCCGTCAGGCGCTCCCGCGCCCATCCCCCGGCCAGCCAGGCCGCGGGCAAGGTCGCCGCTGCCGGTCCGGCCTCGGCCTGGGGCTGGGCCTCCAGGTAGGCCCCCAGATAACGGGCCAGAACCGGGTGGCGGCCCCAGGGCGTGGCCCGCAGCCGGGGCGGCAGGCCCAGGCTCCAGGCGGCCAGGGCCGGGGAGGCCAGGGGGGCGCGCAGCTCCAGGCCGGCGGCCCGGGCCAGGCAGTCCTGGCGGGCCAGGGCCGGGGGCAGGAGCGTGGCCAGGTGATGGAGCTGGGCCCGGGTCAGACAGTCCCGGCCCTGCCAGGCCTCCAGCAGGCGCTTGCGCCGGCTCAGGCTAAGGCGGGGGGCCTGGGAGCCCAGGCTGGCCAGGATGGCCGAGGGCGGCATGATCGCGCCGCTGGCCAGGATGGCTTCATCGGCGCTGACCGCGCTGTAGGTCCGCAACTGGCTGGCGGCGCGCTCCAGGCCCGGCACCAGGCCCAGGAAGCGCAGCCCGGAGGCGATGGCCCCGCTGGGCACCGGCTCCAGGAGGGCATGGCGCAAAATCGTGGCCAAGGCCGGACCCCCGGCCAGCACCGGACCGGAGCCCAGGCCGCTCAGGGCCAGGTCAGCGCCCTTGGCTCGGGCCAGGTGACAGGCCGCGAAAAAGGCCAGCCCCAGGTCCGGCCCGGGCGGGGTCTCGCTGGCCCAGATCAGGCCGGCCAGGCGGTCGCCCAGGTCGGCCTCCGGGGTCAGGTCCGCCGCCTGGATGGCCAGGCCCAGGCCTTGGGCCAGGCCCTGGGTCTGGGGCCAGGGATCGCGCTCCAGGCCGGCCAGGCGGCCGTGATAGGCGGGGGGACGCTGGCCCAGGCGGCGAGTGGTCACCGCGGCCAGGAGTTGGGAGCCCTGGCCGGCGTCCAGGAGCAGGCCGGCCCTCTGGCCCGGGGGCAGGCGCAGGCCCAGCGAGCGGGCCAGGAGGTCGTCCAGGGCGTTGAGGCCGGCGGTTTTGGCCCGGGAGGGGACCTGCTCCTCCGGCCGCCAGAAGCGCCAGGTCTCGCGGCGGCCATCGCCCTGGCGGTGGGTCAGGACCTGGCCCGGCTCCAGGCGGGTTACCCCCCGCCACAGGGTGCGGCCCTGGCAGAGCCCGGCAAAGCGGAAGAACTCGGGCAGCACCTCGGGGTCAGCCTCGGGCCGGAAGCCGGGCAGGGCGTAGAAGGCCTTGACCTGGGAGGCCAGGGCCAGGCCGCCTTGAGGCGCGGTCCAGAGATGAAGCGTCTTCTGGCCCAGGGCGTCGGCCAGGAGACTGGCCTGGTGTGTTTGCGGGTCCCAGAGCAGGGCCGCGAAGCCGCCCTCCAGGCTGGAGAGGACGCGCCCGTCCCGGCTGGACAGGGCGGCGGCCAGGCGCTCCCGGGGCGGGCCGTCCAGGTTCAGGATTTGGCCCGCCAGGAGCAGGACCGGCTGGTCGCGGCTCGGCGGGTCCAGGCGGCCGCCGGTCTGGCCCAGGAAGACCTCCCCGCTGGGGGAGAGCCAGGTCCCGTCCGCCTCCGCGCCCGCCGGCCCCATCACGGCCAGGGCCTGGCGGCAGGCGGCCAGGTCCACCGCCAGACCGGCGGGATTGATCAGGGCGAAGATGGCTGCCATGGCGTTCAGTTCCCTTGGCGGGGGCCGGGATGACCCTCCACCAGTCTGCTGATCTCGTCCCGGAATTGTCCAGCCCGTTCCCTGGCCGTCCAGCCGGCCCGGACCGCGGCCGCGCCCCAGGGCGAGGCCTGGGGCGGCCGCGCCAGGTGCTCCATCAGCATCGCGGCCACGGCCTGGCTGTCCAGGGGATCGGCGCAGGCCCCGCCCGCCTCCTGGATCACCCGCCGGGCCGCGCCGGCCGGGGCCAGGCCCAGGATCGGCCGGGCCGCGCCAATGTATTCCACGATCTTGGAGGGCAGCCAGACCGAGCGGGGGTGGGGGAACTCGATCACCAGGAGGGCCTCGGCCTGGGCCATCAGGGCCAGGCCCTGGCGATGGGGCACCGGCGGGCGGAAGACCACCAGGCCCTGGGGCAGGTCGGCCAGGGCGGCCCGGGTCTCGGGGCCGGGGGTGTAGTCGCCGATGATCTCGAAGCGCACGCCCCGGAGCAGCTCGGGGCGCTCTCGGGCGATGATGGCCAGGGGCCGGCCCAGGAGCGCCGGGTGGCGCTGGCCGTAGAAGGTGCCCAGATAGCGGATCACGCGCTCATTGCCGGGCTGGAAGACCTCGGTTGGGTAATGCCCGGGCACGAAGGAGTGGCTCAGCACCCCGGCTTTCTCCCGCCAGGCGGGGGGATATTTGGCCAGGACCAGGTCCAGGGTCTCGGGGGTGGTGAAGAGCAGGCGCTGGGCCCGGGCCATCACCCGGGCCTCCAGCCGGCGGTTGCAGGCCCGGGTCAGGGCGTCGGCCTGGCCCAGCTCCCAGTCGCTCCAGAGGTCGCTGAAATGGGCCAGCCAGGGCAGGCCCAGGCGCTGGGCCAGGCCTTGGGCCAGGAGATGGTCGCTCCAGGGCTGGCCGAAGCTGACCAGGGCCTGGGGCCGCCAGGGCAGGCTCTCCAGCGCGGCCAGGATGGTGCGGCGGGCCGGGGCGATCCAGGCCCGGTAGCGGTCCGGACAGCGGCCCACCAGGGGCAGGCCCCGGCCCCGGGCCAGGGCCGCCAGGCGGGCGGAGAGGCCGGCGGGCTGCCAGGGCACCCGCAGCAGGCGGCTCTCGGGGTGGGGCAGGGCGGCGGCCAGGGAAGGATCGGAGCGCAGGCCCGGGGCCTGGGCGCAGGCCAGCAGCGCCCGCCCCTCCAACGCGCCCAGCAGGTTGCCCACCTGGATGGCGCGGGCCTCGGCAATAGGCGGATAGAAGAACGAAACCACCAGAAGGTCGGCGGCAAGCCCCTGGTTCAAGGCACGACTCCGGCGCGGGTTGCATTTTCCACCCCGGCAGTCTAGCATCCCAACCAGGCCGGCTCTAGCTGGTTGTTGAAAAATCCCGCGCCAGGGCGCGGCCCTGGTTTTGGCTCACCCCGGACCTGCCCGCCTGGGAGTTTTGGCCATCAATCCGCTACGCGTGATGCAACTGGGTTTAAGCCTCAACACCGGCGGCCTGGAGCGCCTGGTGCTGGACCTGCTGCGGCAAGGGCCGGCGGTGGGGGTGGAGTATTCCCTCTGTCTGCTGGAGGACGCCGGCGAGCTGGCGGACCAGGCCCGGGAGCTGGGGACGCCGGTGACGGTCCTGGGCCGGCGGCCGGGGCTGGATTTCAGCCTGGTGCCCCGCATCCGCCGGCTGCTGCGCGACAGCGGGGCGCGGGTGCTGCACGCCCACAACCAGGCCCCGGCCTTTTACGGCGGCCTGGCCGCGCGCTGGGCCGGCCGGCCCCTGGTGCAGACCCGGCACGGGGCCAGCTTCAACCAGGATCGCAGCCGGCGCTGGGTCAACGCGCTGGCCGCCCACCTGAGCCGGATCACGGTCTGCGTGGGGGCCGACTCCCTGGCCGTGGCCCGGCGGGTGGACCACCTGCCCGCCTCCCGCCTGCGCCTGATCTACAACGGGGTGGACACCCGGCGATACGCCCCGGACCCAGCCGCCCGGGCCGCCGCCCGGGCCGCCCTGGGCCTGGCCGAGGGCGAGCGGGTGGTGATCAGCGTGGGCCGGCTCTCGCCCGAGAAGGACTACGCCACCCTGCTGCGGGCGGTGGCCACCCTGCCGGCCTTCTGGCGGCTGCTGCTGGTGGGCGATGGCGCGGAGATGGAGCGCCTGGCGGCCCTGCGCGACGAACTGGGCCTGGGTGGGCGGGCCTTGCTCCTGGGCCAGCGGCGCGACATCCCGGCCCTGCTCAACGCGGCCGACGTCTTCGCCTTGAGCTCCCTGAGCGAGGGGGTGTCCCTGGCCCTGCTGGAGGCCATGGCCGTGGGCCTGCCGGCGGTGGTGACCGAGGTGGGCGGCAACCCCGAGGTGGTGCTGCCGGGAGCCACCGGCCTGCTCTTGCCCCCGGGCCTGCCCCACGAGCTGGCCCTGGCCCTGCTGGAGGCCCTTGACGACCCGGCCCGGGCGGCGGCCTGGGGCCGGGCCGGGCGGGAGCGGGTGCTGGAGCGCTTCAGCCTGGAGGGCATGGCCCGGGCCTACGCCGCGCTGTACCGGGAGGTGGACCGCCATGGGCGCTGAGATGGTGCGCGACCTGAGCTACATCATCATCACCTACAACGACGCCGGCCGGCTGCCCAAGGCCATCGCCTCGGCCGCCCTGGCCGGGGCCGGCTCGGGCCTGGACTATGAGATCATCGTGGCCGACAATGGCTCGACCGACCACACCCCGGCGGTGCTGGAGGCCTTTGGCCAGGTTTTGGGCGACCGCTTGTTGAGCCTGCCCCTGGGGCGCAACACCGGCACCACCTTTGGCCGTAATCGGGCCCTGGAGGCCAGCCGGGGGCGTTTCCTGTGCGTGATGGATTCCGACGCCGTGCTGTTGGCCACCGACCTGCGGCCGCTGTTGCGCCTGCTGCGCGAGATCCCCGAGATCGGCATCCTGGGGCCGGCCATCCGCATGCCCGACGGCTCGCTCTACAACTCGGTCAAGCTGTTGCCCACCCTGACCGACAAGCTCTTGAAGCTGCCGGGCATCTTCCTGCGCCGGCCCACGCTCAACCGTGACTGGTACCCGGATTTCCCCTTCGCCGGCCTGCGCACGGTGCACAGCGCCATCAGTTGTTGCTGGTTCCTGACCCGGGAAGCCTGGCAGCGCATCGGCCCCTTGGACGAGCGCATCTTCTACGCCCCGGAGGACGTGGACTATTGCCTGCGGGCCTGGGAAAGCGGCCTGGCGGTGGTCTATTACCCCCACCTGGAGGTGCTGCACCACACCCGGCAGCTCAGCCACCGCAACCCGCTCTCGGCCACCGCCCGGAGCCACCTCAAGGGCCTGCTCTACTACCTGGGCAAGCACGGCTATTGGTTCAGCCGCCAGAAGGTGGCCGCGCGCCATATCGACCACCTGGCCCGCAGCCTGGACCCGCGCCTGACCCTGTGGGAGGTCGGCCGGCCATGAAGTGGATCGCCAAGGCGGCCCTGCAAAAGGCCCTGTCCGGCCTGCCCGGCGGGGAGCGGGTCAACTACCTGCTGCAACGCCGCCTGACCCACGGCCTGCCCCGGGGCCGGGCCGAGATCGCCGAGAAATTCCGCTGCGCGGCCCAATACCTGGGCCTGGCCCGGCGGTTTGGCGATTGGGGCGGGGGGCCGGTGCGGGCCTATGAGTTCGGCTGCGGTTGGGAGCTGGCCGTGGCCCAGGCGCTCTATCTCCTGGGGGTGGAGCGCCAGGTGGTGGTGGATCTGCGGCCCCTGTTGAATTGGGAGCTGGTGGCCGACGCCGGGGGAAAGCTGGCGGCCATCGCCGGGGAGCTGGCCCAGGCCGGGTTCAGCCTGCCCCGGGACCCGGCCGGACCCCCGCCCGCCAGCCGGGCCGATTTGCGGACCCGCCTGGGCATCGCCTATCAGGCCCCCCTGGACGCCCGCGCCACCGGCCTGCCGGCGGGATCGTTCGATCTGATCCACTCCACCGAGGTCCTGGAGCACCTGCCGGCCGCGGCCCTGGAGCCGATCCTGCGCGAGTGCCGGCGCTTGCTGGCTCCGGGCGGGGTGGTGGCGATGCTGGTGGACCTGCAGGATCACTACAGCTATTTTGACAAGAATATCGGGCCATACCACTACCTGGGCCTCAACCCCGGGGCCTGGCGGCTCATCAACAGCAGCCTGCACTACCAGAACCGCCTGCGGCTATCCGACTACCTGGCCGCGGCCCGGGCCGCCGGCCTCAAGGTGGTGCACCAGGAGGTCACCGGGCCAGACCCGGAGGACCGGCGCCAACTGGCCGGGATGCGTCTGGCGGCGGATTTCCGGAAATACGCCGAGGACGACCTGGGGGTGCGCTGGCTGGTGCTGGTCTGCCGGGGTGATTGAGGCGATTGTGACTAAAGGTCTGTCACTTCAGGCTTATCGCTGGTCTTGGTCAGGCTGAAGTAGAAGGTCGCGCCCTGCCCCGGGGCTGACTCCAGCCAGACCCGGCCCCCGTGGCGCTCGGCCACCTCGCGCACGATGGCCAGGCCCAGGCCGGTGCCCTCGGTGCCGTGGCTGGTGGGGCCGCGCTGAAAGGCCTGGAACAGGCGCTCGCTGCCGGCCGGGTCCAGGCCCACCCCGTCGTCGCGCACCCCGAAAACGTGCTGGCCGTCCTCCTCGCGGTGCAGGATCTCCACCTTGGTCAGGCCGGGTCCGCCGTACTTCAGGGCGTTGTCCGCCAGGTTCTGGAAGGCCCGGGTCAGGCCCAGGCGGTCGGCCCGCAGGGTGGGCAACTCCTCCGGCGCGACCCAGGCCACCCCCCTTTCGGCCAGCCGGCCGGCCAGCTCCTGGTGGACGGTCTCCAGCACCAGGTTGAGGTCGATGTCCTCCAGCTTGAGCTTGGCCCCCCGGGCGGCGACAAAGGCGTTCATCTCCTTGGCCAGGGACTCGATGTGCGAGGCGGCGTTGAGGATCTGGCGGCAGCATTCCTGGGCGCGGGGGGCCATGTTGGCGCCCGCCTGCTTCATCAGGCGTTGGGTCAGGGCGAAGATGCCCACCGCCGGGGACTTGAGGTCGTGGCTGGCGGTGTAGGCGAAGTACTGGATGGCGCTGTTCTGCTCCTCCAGGAGACGGGCCTTTTCCCGCAATTCCTTCTGCAACTGGGCGTTGTTCAGCCCCACCGCGATCAGGTTGCCCATCACGATGGCCAGGTCGATGTTCTCGGTGGTCAGGCGGATCAGGCGGCGGGCGGCCAGGTTCAGCACCCCCACCACCCGGTCCAGCACCACCAGGGGAATGCAGATCACCACCACGAAGCCCTTTTTCTGCAAGAGCTTCTTGCGGGGTTTGTCCTCCATCTCGGTGACGTGTTGGGCGATGAACTGGCGGGAGCGGACGGCCTGGCCGGTGAAGCCTTCGTGGATGCTGACTTTTTT
>CALERA010000016.1 GCA_937908275.1 uncultured Desulfarculaceae bacterium
TGGTGGCCACCAACTCGGGCAGGTCCACCAGCAGCAGGGCCTCGGCCGTCTCCCGGTCCGGCGCCGGCCAGGAAACCAGCCCGGCCGAGTCCAAGCCCGTGGCCTGGGCGGCGGCGGCGATGGCGGACTCCGGGCTGGGCACCGTCATTTGCCCGCCTTGGGTGATCAGCGGGGTTCGGTGGACCACAGCCCCAGTGGCGATGATCACAACAAATCTCATGGTGGCACCCCCTAAAAAAGGTTGACGATCAAGAATTTGGCCACGGCCACGGCAGATGCACCGTATTGGTAGGCCACCACCTGCAAATTGCTGTTGCTGGTCAGCGAGTAATAGGCGAAATTCGGCCTGTCGTAGGACCGCGAGTGCTCGTACAGCGGGATCACCAGGGCTCGGGCTGGGTCAGGCACCGGGTTGATGGGGATATTGTTGGTGCTGGGGGTCGGGCTGTAGGTGATGTTGGCGGTGACCACCTGCACGTCCAGGTCCCGGCTCAACTCCAATATCTTTAAGCGGAACGTGAAATTACCGCTGGGATCGCCCGAGTTGATCAATTGCAGGTTGTCCCGCGCGGTCAGCTCCCAGCGCAGGTTGAATCCGTCGTACGGACTGGAACCGATGTAACCGCTGCCCCAGATAAATTGTGGGATGTAGATGGTCCGATCCAGGCTTTCCACCGGCGGGTCTAGGGCCACGTTCTTGGTCCCGACAATGAAGCTGTCGGTCACCAGCCGCTCGCGGACGATCTCCACCCCGCCGCCCAGGACTTGCAGCATGGCTACACCTCCACCGGGCAGAGCCAGAGCTCGTTGACCAGCAGGTCCCCGGCGTGGGCGTCATCCTTGGCCCGGACCAGGGCGAAATGCACCCGGTCCCCAATCGCCGCCGCCCCGGCCGGAATTTGCAGGCTGGCGCTGTCCAGGTCGAAACGGTCGTAGGCCGTGGCAGGCGGGGTCAGGCTGAGCGCGGACAGGGCGATCAGGCCCGGCCCCATCCGGGTCCAAACCGCAGTTCCGTCGCTGACCGTGCCGCTGGCCGGCCAGGTGGGCTCGGCCGCGCCACTGGTGCCGGCGGTGGTCACCTGGTAATAGCTGCCGTTGGGGCTGGTGGGGATGCGCGTGTCGCCCAGGCTGTAGGCCTGGCTGGCCTGCCAGCGGCGCTTGACCAGGATCACCGGATCACCCAGGCCGAAGACCTGATACCACAGGCTCAGGCCAGCATTGGCCGCCTCGCCCGTGCTCATCATGCCCTCAAGCTGGACCCGCCAGGCCGCATCATCCAACCAGGGCTCGAAATGGCCCCAGCCACAGGCCCCGCTGTTGGCGAACCTGGCCGCGCCCAAGTCGGAGTCCGTGCGGGCGGATTCGGCGCTCACCGGGTCGGCCAGGAGCCCACTCAGTTGCCGGGGCCGCAGGTCCAGCCATTCCCGGGTGGCCACAGTGGCCAAAACCGCCCCGGCCCCGTCACGCAGCTCCAGGGCCGGCGGCGTGGGGGTGGTGTTGAGCCAGGCATAGGCGTGGCCGGCCTCGGTCGGGGCCTCGGCTCCAGGCCCCGCCCCGACCGCGAAAGCCCCCTCATACCAAGTCCCGTTCAGGGGGGCCTTGCCTCCCAGGGAGGCTTCGATGGCGTCCAACGCCGGGTTGTACTTGCCTGAACCCCAGCGGGGCTCCCCCGGCCGCATCTTGTATTGGTCCAGCAGCGCTCCCATCAGTACGACTCCCTCACCTCCAGGGTCAGCGCCCCCCGGGTCATGCGGTCCAGGCTGATCGGCTGGCCCTGGTTCTTGGGCTGGTGGCAATACAGTTGATGGCGCAGACGCAGGACCTGGCTGGACGCGCCGGGGAAAAAATCGCACACGAACGACAGGCCCACGTCCACCTCCTGCAGAAGGTCCCACCAGCTGCCCACCGCCTGGCCGGCGTCCAACTGCTCAAACTTGTACTTGCCACCCCGAAAGCGCGGACCCTCCGCGCGCCAGTGTTGGCCGCCGTCCGCGTAATCGAGCTTGGTCTCGCTGCCCGGCCCCGCCGGCAGGGGGGCGCTGACCCGGCGATCCGACTGGAAATAAAACCCCGGGATGATGGCCCCGGCCTGGATCAGCCCGGCGGGGTTGTATTCATCGGCCCAGGTCGGCCCCACCAGGCCCACCCGCCACCAGCGGGCGCTCACCAACTCGGCCAGGTAGATCAGGCGCAGACTGCCGGCGGGGAAATAGCGCCCCCGCTCCTCGTTGCTGGGATAGCCGTCCGCGCCGTGCTCGTCGGCCGCGCATTCATCCGCGCCCCACAGGCACTCCCAGGCGTCAGCCTCGATGGCCAG
>CALERA010000017.1 GCA_937908275.1 uncultured Desulfarculaceae bacterium
CCCGCCTGAACCTGCCGGCCATCGTGGACACCGGCGGTCCCATGGCCGCCGGCGACTTCCAGGGCCGCACCGTGGACCTGATCACGGTCTTCGAGGCGGTGGCCAAGGTCAGCTCCGGCCAGATGAGCGAGGCCGAACTGACCGAGATGGAGGCTTGCGCCTGCCCCGGCCCGGGCTCCTGCGCCGGCATGTTCACCGCCAACACCATGGCCTGCGTCACCGAGGCCCTGGGCATGAGCCTGCCCGGCTGCGCCTGCGCCCTGGCCATGGACCAGGACAAGGACGCCATCGCCCTGGCCAGCGGGCGCAAGATCATGGACCTGCTGCAGATGAACCGGCGGCCCCTGGACATCCTGACCCCGGAGGCCTTTGCCAACGCCTGCCGGGTGGACCTGGCCCTGGGCGGCTCCACCAACACCGCCCTGCACCTGCCGGCCATCGCCCACGAGGCCGGGGTGGACTTCGGCCTGAAGGACTTCGACCGCCTGGCCCGCACCACCCCCCACCTGGCCAACATGAGCCCGGCCGGCCCCATGCGCATGGAGCACCTGGCCGCGGCCGGCGGGGTGGGGGCGGTGATGAAGCGCCTGGAGAAGGACCTGGCCCTGGCCAACCCGGCGGTGAGCGGCGGCGCCCTGGCCGACTATCTGCCGGCCAGCGTGCCGGAGTGCGAGGCCTTTGACCAGCCGGTGCTGCACAGCCTGGCCGACCCGGTCCATGCCGAGGGTGGCATCGCGGTGCTCTCCGGCAACCTGGCCCCCGAGGGCGCGGTGGTCAAGCAGGCCGCGGTGGCCGAGCACATGCGAGTATTCCGCGGCCCGGCCCGCTGCTTCCCCGGCGAGCAGGCGGCCACCGAGGCCTACAACCGCCAGGAGATCCAGCCTGGCGAGGTGATCGTGATTCGCTACGAGGGTCCGGCCGGCGGCCCGGGCATGCGCGAGATGCTGGCCCTGACCGCCCTGATCAGCGGCGGCCCCCTGGACGGCAAGGTGGCGCTCATCACCGACGGCCGTTTCTCCGGCGGCAGCCGGGGCGCGGTCATCGGCCACGTATCGCCCGAGGCGGCGGCCGGCGGCCCCCTGGCCCTGGTGGCCGACGGCGACCCGATCCTGATCGACATCCCCGGCCGGGTCCTGGCCCTCATGGTGGAGCCGGCCGAGTTGGAGCGCCGGCGCGCGGCCTGGACCCCGCCCGCGCCCCGCTTCACCCGGGGAGCCCTGGCCCGTTACGCCGAGCTGGTCACCAGCGCGGCCACCGGCGCGGTGCTGCGCAAGAACGCGCCCGCCGCCAAATGAACCGAAGTCAACCCGCCGCCCAAGGGCGGCCAGCGAGATAGCGAGAAAAAGCCATGAGCAACCAAGCACCCAAGCAGAACCCCGGCCTGCCGGCCACCAACGGCTCCGACGCCATCATCGCCTCCCTGCACGCCCAGGGGGTGGACGTGGTCTTCGGCATGGTGGGCGGGTCCATCATCAGCGTGTACGACGCCCTGCACCGCGACGGCAACCTGAAGCACGTCATCGTGGGCCATGAGCAGGGCGGGGCGCACATGGCCGAAGGTTACGCCCGGGCCACCGGCAAGCCCGGTGTGGTCATGACCACCAGCGGCCCCGGGGCCACCAACCTGGTCACCGGCCTGGCCGACGCCATGATGGACTCCACCCCCATCATCGCCATCACCGGCCAGGTGGTCAGCCGCCTGTTGGGCAACGACGCCTTCCAGGAGGCCGACATCCGGGGCATCACCATGCCCATCACCAAGCACAACTACCTGATCACCAGCGCCGACCAGGTGGCCCAGACCATCTCCGAGGCCTTCACCATCGCCTTGAGCGGCCGGCCCGGCCCGGTGCTGGTGGACATCCCCCGCGACGTCTCCGAGGCCCCCACCGACATCCTGACCACCGACCGGCACAACCTGGCCCCGCGCCTGGTCAACGTGCCCCTGGGCCATCCGGTGCAGGTGCAGCGGGCCCTGGACCTCATCGCCAACAGCCGCCAGCCGGTGCTCCTGGCCGGGGCGGGCATCATCCACTCCGACGCCTGCGCCGAGCTGCGGGCCTTTGCCGAGCTGTTGCAGATCCCGGTGGCCACCACCCTGCTGGGCCTGGGCTGTTTCGCCAGCGACCACGCCCTGAGCCTGGGCATGCCCGGCATGCACGGCACCGGCTACGCCAACCTGGCCCTGCACAACAGCGACGTGATCATCTGCGTGGGCTCGCGCCTGGACGACCGGGTCACTGGCCGCCTGGAGCGCTTCGCGCCCAACGCCAAGCTGATCCACGTGGACGTGGACCCCAGCGAGATCAGCAAGTGCATGCCGGCCCTGGTGCCCATCGTGGGCGACGCCAAGCAGGTGCTGGGGGCCATGCTCCAGGGCGCGCGGGCCTGGGAGCGCCGGCCGGACTTCAGCGCCTGGCACAAGGTCATCGGCACCTGGAAGCAGCGCTACCCCATGGGCTATGTCCAGCGTGACGGGGTGATCAAGCCCCAGCAGGCCATCGAGTCCCTGAACGGGCTGCTGGACGACGAGGACATCGTGGTCACCGGCGTGGGCCAGCACCAGATGTTCACCGCCCAGTACTACAACTTCCGCCGGCCCCGCACCTTCATTACCAGCGGCGGCCTGGGCACCATGGGCTTCGGCCTGCCGGCGGCCATCGGGGCCAAGCTGGCCAAGCCCGAGCGCCGGGTGCTGTGCGTGGATGGCGACGGCTCCTTCCTGATGAACATCCAGGAGCTCTGCACCGCGGTGCGCTATCGCATCCCGGTGGTCTCCCTGGTGCTCAAGAACAGCCACCTGGGCATGGTGCGCCAGTGGCAGGGCATGTTCTTCGACCAGCGCTACGCCCAGACCCAACTGGCCCCGCCGCCCTACGACCAGGTGGCCCAGGCCTTCGGGGCCCTGGGACGCAAGGTGGAGCGGCCCGAGGACCTCATGCCGGCCCTGCGCTGGGCCCTGGCCGCGGCCGAGGACCAGCAGCTGCCGGTGGTTTTGGACGTGAAGGTGGACTCGGACGAGGCGGTGCTGCCCATGGTGCCGGCCGGCGGAGCCAACGTGGACTTCATCCCCTGCCGGTTGGAGGACTGATCATGGAGCAGCTCAACCCCTTGGCGGTCTTGGTGCGCAACGAGCCCGGCGTGCTGGCCCGGGTCTCCGGCCTCTTGGCCCGGCGCGGCTTCAACATCCACTCCCTGGCCGTGGGCGAGACCGAGGATCCCCAGGTCAGCCGCATGAGCATCTTTATCAGCGGCGACGACGCGGTGCGCGAGCAGGCGGTCAAGCAGTTGCGCCGCCTGGTGGACGTGATCCGGGTCAGCGACCTGACCGACACCCCCCGGGTGGAGCGCGGCCTGGCCCTGATCAAGGTCTCCGCCCCCCGCGAGCGGCGCAGCGAGATCATCGAGCTGGCCAACATCTTCCGCGCCGCCATCACCCACGTGGACAACGCCACCATGGTCCTGGAGGTCAGCGGCAACCGCAACAAGATCGAGGCCATGATCGGCATGATGCGGCCCTTTGGCATCCTGGAGATGGCCCGCACCGGCCAGATCGTGATGCTGCGCGGCCAGGCCGCCCTGGCCCCGGCCCAGAACGAGACCCCGGACCCCAGCTACCTGGCCGAGGCCGTGGCCTAGACCCGCTCCCGGCCGCCCGGCGCGCCCGCGCCGGGCCTGGCCAGGACCGGGAGCATGTGTTACAAACTGGGCCTAAGCCCGCAAACATATGGCATGATAACCCAACCCGAAGGGAGCTTCCTTAAATGAGCGTAACCGTGTACTACGAGAAAGACGCTGACCTCGGCCAGCTCAAGGGCAAGAAAATCGTCATCATCGGCTACGGCAGCCAGGGCCGGGCCCACGCCCTGAACCTGCACGACTCCGGCCTGGACGTCACCGTGGCGGTGCGCGCCGGTTCGGCCACCATGGACAAGGTCAAGGCCGACGGCCTGAAGGCCCAGCCCATGGCCGAGGCGGTCAAGGACGCCGACCTGATCGCCTTCCTGCTGCCCGATCCCAGCCAGCCGGCGGCCTACAAGGAGTTCGTGGCCCCGATGTGCAAGAAGGGCGTGACCCTGCTCTTCGCCCACGGCTTCAACGTGCACTTCAACCAGATCCAGGCCCCGGCCGACGTGGACGTGATCATGGTGGCCCCCAAGGGTCCCGGCAAGCTGGTGCGCGACCTCTACGTGGCCGGCCAGGGCGTGCCCTGCCTGCTGGCCATTGAGCAGGACGCCAGCGGCCAGGCCAAGGCCAACGGCCTGGCCTACGCCATGGGCCTGGGCGGCGCGCGGGCCGGCGTGATCCAGACCAGCTTCAAGGAGGAGACCGAGACCGATCTCTTCGGCGAGCAGGCGGTGCTCTGCGGCGGTCTGGCCGCCCTGATGAAGATGGGCTTCGAGACCCTGGTCGAGGCCGGCTACGCCCCGGAGATGGCCTACTTCGAGTGCATCAACGAGGTCAAGCTGATCGTGGACCTGGTCTACGAGGGCGGCCTCAAGAAGATGCGTCATTTCATCAGCGACACCGCCAAGTGGGGCGACATCACCCGCGGCCCGCGCATCATCGACGAGGGCGTGCGCGAGAACATGCGCGAGGTCCTGGAGGAGATCCAGAACGGCGAGTTCGCCCGCGAGTGGGTCCTGGAGAACCAGGCCAACCGCCCGGTGTACAACGCCCTGCTCAAGCGCGAGGCCGAGCACCCGGTGGAGGAGGTCGGCGAGCGCCTGCGCGGCATGATGAAGTGGCTGGAGAAGTAGCCAGCCGGCGCGGGATGGGGCGCTAGCCCCGTCCCGGTCCGAGCCTCCCGGCCGCCGCGCCCAACCCCGGCGCGGCGGCCCGACCACCTCCCAACGCGAAGGATGACCCCATGCCCAGCCTGTTCGACAAGATATGGTCGGCTCACGTGGTGCGCAGCGAGTCCGGCCAGCCCGAGCTGCTCTACGCCGACCGCCACCTGGTGCACGAGGTCACCTCGCCCCAGGCCTTCGAGGGCCTGCGCCTGGCCGGCCGCAAGGTGCGCCGCCCGGACCTCACCTATGCCGTGGTGGACCACGTGGTGCCCACCAAGGGCCGCCACCTGCCCTGGGACGACGCCGTGGCCGTGACCCAGCACCAGGCCCTGAAGCGCAACTGCGCCCAGTTCGGGGTGTTGCTGCTGGACATCGACGACCCCCGCCAGGGCGTGATCCACGTGGCCATGCCCGAGCTGGGCCTGATCCTGCCCGGCCAGACCGTGTTCTGCGGCGACAGCCACACCGCCACCCACGGGGCCTTTGGCGCCCTGGCCTTTGGCATCGGCACCAGCGAGGTGGAGCACATCCTGGCCACCCAGACCCTGCCCCAGGCCAAGCCCGCCAGCCTGGCGGTCAGGACCACGGGCCGCCTGGGCGCCGGGGCCGGGGCCAAGGACCTGATCCTCTACATCATCGGTCGCCTGGGCGTGGCCGGGGGCACTGGCCACGCCATCGAGTACCAGGGCCAGGCCTTTGGCGAGCTCTCCATGGAGGGCCGCATGACGGTCAGCAACATGAGCGTGGAGTGCGGGGCCAAGGCCGGCCTGATCGCCCCGGACGAGACCACCTTCGCCTGGCTCAAGGGCCGGGCCTTCGCCCCCCAGGGCGCGGACTTCGAGCGCGCGGTGGCCTATTGGCGCACCCTGCCCAGCGACCCGGACGCCCGTTTCGACCGCACGGTCGAGATCGAGGTGGAGGGCCTGGGGCCGCAGGTGACCTGGGGCGTCAACCCGGGCCAGGTGGTGGCGATCGACGGCCGGGTGCCCGCGCCCGAGGACTTCCGCGACCCGACCGAGCGCTCGGCCGCCAGCCGCGCCCTGACCTACATGGACCTCCAGCCCGGCATGCCCATCGAGGAGATCAAGGTCGACGTGGTCTTCATCGGCTCCTGCACCAATGGCCGCCTGGAGGACCTGCGCGCCGCCGCCGCCGTGGCCAAGGGCCGCCAGGTCGCCCCCAACGTGACCGCCCTGGTGGTGCCTGGCTCGGGCCAGGTCAAGGCCCAGGCCGAGGCCGAGGGCCTGGACCAGATCTTCACCGCGGCCGGCTTCGAGTGGCGCGAGCCCGGCTGCTCCATGTGCCTGGCCATGAACCCCGACGTGCTCCAGCCCGGCCAGCGCTGCGCCTCCACCAGCAACCGCAACTTCGAGGACCGCCAGGGCCGCGGCGGACGCACCCACCTCTGCTCCCCGGCCACCGCCGCCGCCTCGGCCATCCAAGGCCGCCTGGCCGACGTGCGGAAGCTGGGATGAGAGGAAGATCGGGGGGAAACTTTTGTGAACAAAAGTTTCCCCCCGCGCCCCCCTTCAAAAAACTTTAGGGGGGGCCAGGACTGAGGCGAAGCGTGATGGCGCGCGATAAACCAAAGTGACGGCGGCGATGAGCGAACCTGGTCTTTGTCACTAAATTCGGGAGATTGCTTCGTCGCTGGCGCTCCTCGCAATGACGGCGATCGCCGGAATAACGTGCGCCGCCCCGTGTTTGATTGACCACCCCGGGCGCAAGGCGCGCAGCGGCTTGCGCGCAAAGCTTTTTGGGAAGGGGTCCGGGGAAACCCTTTTTCCCCGAAAAAGGGTTTCCCCGGAAATCTCCCCTCTCCCACTCCCCAAAGGAGTAACCCATGCAGAAGTTCGTGAAGTTTTCCGGTTTGGCGGCGGTGTTGGACGTGGCCAACGTGGACACGGACCAGATCATCCCCAAGCAGTTTCTGAAGCTGGTCAGCCGCGAGGGCTTTGGCCAGTACGCCTTCTACAACTGGCGTTTCAAGGCCGATGGTTCGCTGGACCGGGACTTCGTGCTCAACCAGCCCCGCTACCAGGGGGCCGAGGTGCTGGTCTCGCGCGAGAACTTCGGCTGCGGCTCCAGCCGGGAGCACGCGCCCTGGGCCTTGTTGGACTTCGGCTTCCGGGTGGTCATCGCCCCCAGCTTCGCCGACATTTTCAAGAACAACTCGGCCAAGAACGGCATCCTGCTCATCGAGCTGGAGAGCCAGATGGTGGACGAGTGGATCAAGCGGGTGGCGGGCGGCGAGGGCTACCGCATCACCGTGGACCTGGCCGGCCAGGTGCTGACCGGCTCCGACGGCTTTGCCTGCGTCTTTGGCATCGACCCCTTCAAGAAGCGTTGCCTGCTGGAGGGCCTGGACGACATCGGGCTCACCCTGCAGCACGAGGCGGCCATCGCGGCCTATGAGCAAACCCACAACCAGCCCTGGCAGGCGGCGGTGGCCGGGGCCAGCGGGAGCAAATGAGCATGTCCAAGCAGCCTTATCGGGTGGCGGTCATCGGCGGCGACGGCATCGGGCCGGAGGTTACGGCGGCGGCGCAAAAGGTCCTGGAGGCCACGGGCGTGGCCTTTGATTTCAGCCACTTCGACGCGGGCGACGCCTGCCTGGCCCGCACCGGCCGGGCCTTGCCCCAGGAGACCCTGGAGGGCGCCCTGGCCGCCCAGGGGGTGCTCTTCGGCGCGGCCGGGGCCTCGGCGGCCCAGGTCATCCTGCGCCTGCGGGCCGAGTTGGGCACTTTCGTGAACGTGCGCCCCTCCAAGGCCTACCAGGGCGTGGAGTGCCTGCACCCGCGCACCGACCTGATGATCATGCGCGAGAACACCGAGTGCCTCTACGCCGGCATCGAGGCCAGCCTGACCCCGGAGGTCGTCACCGCCACTCGGCTGATCACCGCCACCGCCAGCGAGCGCATCGCCCGCTTCGCCTTCGAGCACGCCCGGGACCACGGCAACCAGAAGGTCACCGCGGTGCACAAGAACAACGTGCTGATCAAGACCGACGGCCTGTTCCTGAAGATGTGCCGCCAGGTGGCCGAGCAGTTCCCCGGGGTGCCCTACGAGGAGGCCCTGGTGGACTCGGTGGCCATGCGCATGGTGATGAAGCCCGAGCAGTTCTCGGTCATGGTCACCACCAACCTCTTCGGCGACATCCTCTCCGACCTGGCCGCCGGCCTGATCGGCGGCCTGGGCATGTGCCCCAGCGCCAACCTGGGCCCCAAGCACGCCCTGTTCGAGCCGGTCCACGGCTCCGCCCCGGACATCGCCGGCCAGGGCAAGGCCAACCCCACGGCGGCCATCCTCTGCGCGGCTATGCTCTTGGGCCATCTGGGCGAGGACAAGGCCGCGGCCCGGGTGGAAGCGGCGGTGGAGGCCTGCCTGGCCGCGGGCCAGGTGACCAGCGACCTGGGCGGCAGCCTCTCCACCGAGCAGGCCGCCCAGGCGGTCATCGCCCGGCTGGGCTAGGGCGTGGCCTGGCCTCGCCCGGCCTGGCTCTGGCTGGCGGGCCTGTTTGGGCTGGCCGGCTGCGCCGGACGCCTGGAAGGCGAGGGCGAGGTGGATGTCTTCAAGTTCGTCCTGGGCCTATGGCTGGGCTGAGGCCGGGGCGGGCGACGAGGGAAAAAAGGCGCGGACCGGGTCGTCAGGCCCGGTCCGTTGCTTTTGGGGCGTGATACTCAGGACTTGTCCTGTTTCTTGAGCTGACCCTTGAGCCGCCAGGCCTCGGAGAGGTAGGCCGAGGCCACCACCAGCACCGCCAGGATGAGCACCAGCCACCAGTTGAAGGGCTCGCCCTTCTTGGTGAAGAAGAAATAGGTCAGGGCCAGGCCGCCCAGGAAACCCATGACCGCCCGGATGATCAGCACCAGATATCTTCGGTCCATGCCTGCCACTCCCCTGGGGGTTGCCGTCCTGAAACCCCTTAATATCACGGCCAGGCCGGTCCGTAAACCAGGGCCGCGTCCGGGATTGACCCACGCGCCCGCTCCGTGTACCTTGGGGGCGAAAACGGTAAAGGGAGGAAGGCATGAGCGACCAGCCCCATGACATCCGCGAGCGGAGCCTGCGCCCGGACTTCGACACCACCGCCGAGCTCTGGGACCGGGTGGTGGACGACATCACCCGCACCGGCGGCCCCTGCCTGGACACCGTGGAGCAGCTTATCGACGACGCCTGCCACCAGCCGGCCCGGCTGGAGAGCGAGAAAGGCCAGCCCGAGTAGCCCCCCAAGCCCCGCCGGCGATTAATCAGACTCTCGTGAGGTGCCCATTGGATTGGATGGAGATTTATCGCCAGCGGCGCAAGGATGCCGACCAGGCCCTGAATTTGCTGCGCTCGGGCAGCCGCATCTTCCTGGGCTCCGGTTGCGGCGAGCCCCAGCACCTGGTGCGGACCCTGGCCGCCAAGGCCGGTCAGCTCACCGACGTGGAGGTGATCCACGTCCTCAGCGTGGCCCAGGACACCTACACCGAGGCCCGCTTCGCCGACAGCTTCCGCCCCAAGAAGTTCTTCGTGGCCGCCGGCGCCCGCCAGGCGGTGCAGGAGGGCCGGGCCGACTACGCCCCGCTCTATTTGAGCGACGTGCCCCGCCTGCTGCGCGAGCGCCGGCTGCCCATCGACGCGGCCCTGATCCAGGTCACCCCGCCCAACGAGCACGGCTACGTCTCCCTGGGGGTGGCGGTGGACGTGGTCAGCGACGCCCTGGAGATGGCCCGGGTGGTGATCGCCCAGGTCAATCCCCGGATGCCGGTGACCCACGGCGACGCCTTTGTCCACATCAGCGAGTTCGACGCCATCGTGGAGTATGAGGAGCCCCTGATCCGCTTCACCACCCCCGGCCCGGACGAGGTGCAGCAGAAGGTGGCCCGCCAGGTGGCCAAGCTGATCAAGGACGGCTCCACCATCCACTGCGGCCTGGGGCGCATCCCCCAGGCGGTGCTGGCCGAGCTGCACGACAAGCGCGACCTGGGGGTGCACACCGACGTGCTCACCGATCCCTACGTGGACCTGGTGGAGGCCGGGGTGATCACCGGAGAGCGCAAGACCTTCTATCCCAAGAAGATCCTGGCCTCCTACTGCCTGGGCGGCGAGAAGCTCTTCGCCTTCGTGAACAACAATCCCCTGGTGAAGTTCTTCCCGGTGCGGGTCACCAACGACGTGGCCAACATCGCCCTGAACGAGCGCATGGTCACGGTGCACGAGGCCATCGAGGTGGACCTCACCGGCCAGGTCTGCGCGGACATGGCCGGCGGCCGGGTCTACGCCGGCTTGGGTGGCATGGTGGACTTTTTGCGGGGGGCGGCCAAGAGCCAGGAGGGCCTGAGCGTGGTGGCCCTGACCAGCCTGCGCACCGACGGCAGCAGCCGCATCCGGCCCATGCTCAGCGAGGGCGCGGGCGTGGCCGTGACCCGGGCCGGGGTGCGCACCGTGGTCACCGAGTACGGCACCGCCTACCTGCACGGCCTGTCCCTGAGCGAGCGGGCGGTGGCCCTGATCGACATCGCCCACCCCCACCACCGCGACGCCCTGCTCACCGCCGCGCGGGAGCTGGGCTTCATCAGCCAGACCCAGATTTTGGTGCCGCTGTTCACCGGGGTCTATCCCCAGGAATACGAGCACCAGGTGACCCTGAAGGAGGGCGCCGAGGTCCTGGTGCGGCCGGTGAAGGCCACCGACGAGCGCCTGGTGCAGGAATTCTTCTACGGCATGAGCGACCGCGAGGTCTACTACCGCTTCCTGCACGCCATCAAGGCCTTCCCGCGCAAGGACATGCAGCGCATGGTCAACATCGACTACCACCGCGAGATGGCGGTGGTGGCGGTGAGCGGGGAGATCGGCCACGAGCAGATCGCGGGCCTGGGGCGCTACGTGCTGGGCGCGGGCGAGCTGCCGGAGGTGGATTTCGCGGTGCGCGACAGCTTCCAGGGCAAGGGCCTGGGCCGGGTGATCATGCAGACCCTGGTGGACATCGCCAAGAGCCGGGGCTACAAGGGCATCGCCGCCTTTGTCATGCCCGAGAACCAGGCCTCGCTGCACATCCTCTACAGCCTGGGCTACGCCGTGACCGGCCTGGTCAGCCAGGGCGTCATCGAGCTGAGCGTACACTTCGACCAGCCGGTGAACGAGCCCACCGTGAACCTGTCCTACGACTTTGGCCACAGCCCCCTGAGCGACGAGCCCCTGAGCCGGATCTAGGGGCGCGGGACCGGGGCGGCGCGGGCCTCAGCGGGCCTTTGGCCGGCGCAGCACGACGTGCTCCATGGCCAGGGCCAGCAGGAGGCCCATCACGAAGCCGTTGCCCAGCAAGGGCCGCAGCAGGGGGTGCAGGGCCGCGCGGGCGCTGTCGGGCATGAAGCTGACCACCAAGGCCCCCATCAGGCCCATGCCCACCACCAGGCCGTCGGCCCAGTCGGGCTTCTCACCCTCGCTATACATCAACAACAGCGCGGCGTAGACCGTATTGGCGGTCAGGGCCAGGAGCACCGCCCCCACCACCGGGGCCGGCATCAGCCCCACCCAGGCCAGGCCGCCGGGCCACAGGGCCAGGGCCACCAGGGCCAGGGCGGCCGGAACCAGGGTGTAGCGGCTGGCGCTCTGGCTGGTGATCAGCACCCCGGGGCTGAGGGAGTAGGTGACCGGACCCGGCACCCCCCACAGCCCGGACAAGAGCCCGCCCAGGCCGGAGACCAGCACCGCCCGGTCCGGCCGGCGGCCCAGCTCGCCCAGGCCCACCATGGGACCCAGGGCCTCCACGCTGGCCAGCTCGTTGGCGATCAGGGCCAGGTAACACAGGCAGAAGGAGGCCAGCACCCCCCAGTCCAGGGCCAGGGGCGCCGGCAACAGGTTGGCCAGGTCCAGGCCGGCGCCGGCGGTCTGGCCCAGGCCGGGCCAGGGACCCAGACCCAGGAGGTGATAGACCGCCGAGCCCAGGACCAGGCCGAAGAGCAGCAGGGCCGAGCCCAACAGGCCCTTGATCCGGCTCTGGGCCCAGAAGATCAGGGCCGCCAGGCCCAGGGCGTAGAGGAACGGCCCGCCGAAGCTCCGGCCGGCGGTGTGGGGATCGAAGAGCAGGTCGCGCAGGGTGGGACCCAGGCTGATGGCGATCAGGAGCAGGGTGGCGGCCAGCACCGGCGGGGTGTAGAGCCGGCCCAGGCGGCGGGCCAGGCCCAAGGCCCCCACCAGGGCGGTGAGCACCCCGCCCAGGGCCAGGGCCCCGAACACCGCGGCCTGGCCCGAGCCCAGGGTGGCCAGCATGCCCACCATCAGCACCGTGGCCGGCCCCACCAGGCCGGGCAGGCGGTGGCCCCAGAGCACCTGGCCCAACTGCACCAGGCCGCCCATCAACAGCAGGCGCTGGAGAAAAGCCACCCGCTCGGCCGGCCCCAGGCCCAGGGCGGCGACCACCACCTCGCCCAGGACCAGCAGCCCGGGCAGCAACACCACCAACCATTGCAGGGCCAGCAAACCGCTGGCCAGGGGCGGCGGCCAGGCGTCCAGGGGATAGCGGAGCTTCAGTTCGTGGAAGTCGGGCTGCGGCATGGAGCCATTATGCCGGGCCGGGCCGCGAAACGCCAGCCTGGCCGGCGCGCGGCCCCGGCTCAGGCCACGGCCGCGGCGGGCAGCACCAAGGTCCGGCCCTGGCGCAGGACCCGGCCGGATTGCTGCAGCTCCTTCATGGCCCGGGTGATGCTGACCCGATGGGCCCCCACCAGGAAGCTCAGGTCCTCGTGGGTCAGGGGCATGTCCAGCACCAGGCCCTGGCGGCCCTGGGCCCCGTGCTCCTGGGCCACGTTGACCAGCACCCGGTAGAGGCGCTCCTCCAGGTGGGTGTGGCTCATGCTGCCCACCCGGCTGGTGAGCCAGTCGATGCGGCGGCTGAGGTTCTTGATCACCTGCAGGCCGATGCCGGGGTGCTCCAGGACCAGCTTCTCGAAGCCGGCCTTGGTGAAGCCGCAGGTCAGGGTGTCCTCCAGGCAGTGGGCCGAGAGGGGGAACTCGCTGTCTTCATTGAGCATGTTCTCGCCCAGGAAATCGCCGGCCTTGCGGATGTCCAGGGTGATCTCCTGGCCGTCCTCGCTGATCTTGGACAGCTTCACCCGACCGGCCTTGATCAGGAACATGCGAATGGCGGGCTGGCCCTGGAGGAAGATGGCCTCGCCCCGGGCGAAGCGCCGCCGGGCGGCCGAGCCGGCCAGGGCCTCCAGCTCCGGGGGCTGGAGGTCGGCGAAGACCCAGAGGTTGCCGATGCAGGCGGGGCTGACTTCCACCCCTTCGCCGGCCATCTGTTGGCAGATGCAGCTCATTTCCTTTTTCCCTCCCGGTTCGCGCTTGGTCTCGCGCGCGGCGAGGTTCAGGCCTTGGCCCCCAGGCGGGCGGCCAGCTCCCGGCCCAGGGCCTGGGCCTCGGCCCAGACCGGCTGATCCTCGGCCCGGGTGAAGCGCTCCGGCCGCACCCGGACGTCCTGGCCCCAGATCTTGGGCAGGGCGCTGAGGGTGCAGGTCTCGCCATGGCCGCAGGTCATGCACTTGGGGTTGCCGGTGACCTGGAGCCGCCCCAGGACCTCCATGCCCTCGCGGCCCATGGCGTGGGCGATCTGCTCCACCGCCCGGTCCACCCCTGGCAGGCCCCGGCCGTTGCCGGTGGCCACCGCCACCGCCAGCTTGCCCCGGTTGAGCCCGCGCACGTGGCGCAGGCTGAACAACCGCTCCAGGAAGGCCTTGGCGTAGGCGTCCATGGAGCCATAGGGCGAATAGGCGCCCACCACCAAGGCCCCGGCCTGCTTGACCTTTTCGGCAAGGTCCGGGAAGTCGTCCCGCAGCTTGCAGAGGTTGTCGTCCCGGCAGCCCAGACAGGCGCGGCAGGGGCGGACGTTGATATCGCTGAGCTTGACGAACTCGGTGGCGAGCCCGCTGGCCTCCAGGACCGCCTGCACCACCCGGTCGGTGTTGCTGTTCTTGACGGGGCTGCCGGAGATGCCCAAGACCTGTGGCTGCATTGGCTGACCCTCCTGCCGGGGTTGGGATGATGCCCCCCAGTCTACCGCCTGGCGGGCGCGCGGTCGGTAGCGCGGGCTACAGAGCAAGGAAATCGCCCAGATGGCTCCGGCAGCCCCGTTGGCTTACATGGCCAGTTGCTGGCGCAGGCGCGCGGTCAGCTCCCGACCCAGGGCCTGGGCCTGGCCCCAGACCGGTTGGGCCTCGGCCTGGCTGAAGCGTTCGGGGGTGACTCTGGTGTCGTCGCCAAAGACCCAGGGCAGGGCGCTCATGGGGCAGTCCTGGCCAAAGCCGCAGACCATGCACTCCGGGTTGCCGCTGACCTTGATCTGTCCCAAGACCTCCATGCCCTCCATGCTCAGGGCGGTGGTCATCTGCTCGGCGGCCTGGTCCAGGCCCGGGATGCCCCGGCCGATGCCAGTGGCCACCACCACCGCCAATTTGCCCCGGTTGAGCCCGTTTTTGTGGCGCAGGCTGAACAGGCGCTCCAGGAAGGACTTGGTGAAGCCGTCCACCGCGGCGTAGGGGCTGTAGCCGCCCAGGACGATGGCCCCGGCCCGGCGCACCTTCTCGGCCAGGGCCGGGAAGTCGTCCTTGACCTTGCAGAGGTTGTCGGACTTGCAGCCCAGACAGGCGATGCAGGGTCGCACGTTGAGTTGGCTGAGCTTGACGAACTCGGTGGCGAGCCCGCTGGCGGCCAGGACCTCCTTAACCACCCGGTCGGTGTTGCTGTTCTTGATGGGACTGCCGGAAATGCCCAGGATTTGCGCGCTCATGAACAATTTCTCCCGATTTGGTTGGTGGGAATTTAACCCCTATGATGACGGTCGGGAGAAGGGTTGTCGGTAGCGCGGGCTACAAGGCGGCGGGCCGGGAGACGAAAAACGGGCGGGGGAGAGCCCCCGCCCGCTGGCGCTGGGTCTGGCTGGTTCAGCCCAGCATCTCCAGGAAGGCCTCGATACGGGTCTTGAGCTGGCCGGCGTCCTCGGCGCCATAGTCGGTCTCCAGGCGCAGGGTGGGGATGCCGTCGTTTTTAAGGCCGCGCTCCATGGGGATGGCCTCCATCTGGTAGGGCTGGCAGAACTGGAGGCTGTAGTGGATCACGCCCTGGGCGTTATAGGCCGTGGCCATCTCGCGCACGTGGCGGGGACGGTCGGGGTTGGGGGTGAAGACCGCGCAGTCGATGTCGAAATAGCGGTCCACGATGGCGTCCAGCAGGCCCTCGACGCTCTCGGCCGAGTCGTCCACGCTGTTGCGCAGGCCGCGCTCGCCCACGCAGGACTCCTCGCCCACGATCACCGCGCCGCTGGTCTCCAGGATCCAGGGCACCTTCCAGTTGGGCACCGCCATGGGGCAGCCGGAGAGCAGCACCCGCTTGGCGCCCTGGGGGAAGACCCCCTGCTCCTGGGCCACCCGCTGCTCCAGCTCGTCGCAGATGCGGTTGACCGAGTCGGTGAAGCGGATGGGGTTGTCGTAGAAGGAGACCTGGTTGATCAGCAGGGCGTCCAGGCCGGAGATCGGGGCCGGGTCCTTGGCCCGCAGGGCGTTGAGGCGGGCCAGGGCCTTGCGCTTGGCGTTGACGGTCTGGATGCCCTTCTTCAGGCTGGCGGCGGTGATCTTGCGGCCGCTCAGCTCTTCCATCTTGTTGAAGAAGCGCTGGTATTCGGCCTTGAGCAGCGCCCGGCCCTGCTCGGTCTTCATCTGGGGCAGGTCCATCACGTAGACCTTGGGCACCAGGTCGCCCATGGTCTCGTAGGCCTTCTTCTTGCCGTCGCAGGTGTTCTCGCCCACGATCAGGTCGGCGCTCTCCAGGTAGGGGCAGACCTGGCCCAGCTTGAAGCCCAGGGCGCTCTTGATCAGGGCGCAGGTGTTGCGGGGCAGGTATTTCTCCACCTCCTCCAGCGCGAAGTCCGCCCCGGAGCAGAGGCCCACCAGGACCCCGTCCACCGCCAGGACAACCTCCTCGGGCACGAAGACGCAGAAGGAGCCGATGACCTTGCGTCCCTCGGCCTGGGCGTCCAGGAGCTCCTTGATGCGCAGGCCGTGAACCTGGCTGACCACGAAGTTGAAATACTCCATGCCCTGGGGCCGGTTCTCCTGGCTCAGGAAGACGTCCTTGTAGCCCTGGCCCAGGACCGACAACAGGACGTCGTGGGACTCCAGGTTCAGGCCCAGGTCCCGCCACATCTGGCGGTATTCATCACTCATGGCTTGCTCCTCTATGGGAAGGTTTGGCGGCGGTCGGACCGGAGCCGGTGCGGGCCCGGGCGCGGACCGGGAGCCGGCGGGGCCGGCGAGGCGATATTGGATTATTGGCCAAGGATATCGCTAGGCTACCGGGAAGAAAAATAGATAGTCTCGATAGCGCAGGCAGTAATCAATCGGAAAACGTGAAGCCAGAGCGAGGTATGCCCCGGGCTTGGGGGGATGGCTGGGCGCTGGACCGGGGACTCAGGCCTCGGGCTGGTCCTCGGGCGGCAAGGGCGGGGCGGGCAGGGCCATGCCCTCCACCATGCCCTCCAGGCGCTCCAGGAGGGCCGGCAGGCTGGCCGGCTCCAGGGCGCTGACGGCGATGCCGCCGTGGCGGTTCAGGAGGGCCTCCAGGCGGGCGGGCGGGGTGAGGTCCATCTTATTGAGCACCAGCAGGCAGGGCACCGCGCCCAGCTCCAGCTCCTCGATGATGCGCTCCACGGCCGCGATCTGGTCCTCCACCTGGGGATTGGAGGCGTCGGCCACGTGCAGCAGCAGATCGGCCTGGGTCAGCTCCTCCAGGGTGGCGGCAAAGGCCGCGCGCAGGTCCGGGGGCAGGTCGCGGATGAAGCCCACGGTGTCGGTGATGATCACCTCGCGCTCGCGGGGGAAGCGCAGGCGGCGGCTGGTGGGGTCCAGGGTGGCGAAGAGGCGGTCCTCGGCCAGGACCTCGCTGCGGGTCAGGGCGTTGAGCAGGGTGGACTTGCCGGCGTTGGTGTAGCCCACGATGGACAGGATCGGCAGGCCCCCGGCCTGGCGGCGCTGGCGGCGGCGGGCGCGCTGGCGGCCGACCTCCTTGATCTCGCGCTCCAGGCGGTTCAGGCGCTCGCGCACCCGGCGGCGGTCGATCTCCAGGCGGGTCTCGCCCGGACCCCGGCCGCCGATGCCGCCGGTGAGCCGGCTCAGGCCGTCGTCGCGGCTCTGGAGGCGGGGCATCAGGTACTTGAGCTGGGCCATCTCCACCTGGAGCTTGCCCTCCCGGCTCTGGGCGCGCTGGGCGAAGATGTCCAGGATCAGCTGGGTGCGGTCGATGATCTTCAGGTCGCTGTCCGTGGCCAGGGCCAGGGCGTGGGCCTGGTGGGGGCTCAGGTCCTGCTCGAAGACCAGCACCGAGGCCCCCAGGCGGAAGGCCAGGGCCAGGGCCTCGGCCAGCTTGCCCGGCCCCAGCAGGGTGCGCGGGTCCAACCGGGATCGGCGCTGCAACAGGCGGCCGCGCACCTCCAGGCCGGCGGACTGGGCCAGCTCGGCC
Source organism: uncultured Desulfarculaceae bacterium (assembly GCA_937908275.1). Classification (GTDB taxonomy): domain Bacteria; phylum Desulfobacterota; class Desulfarculia; order Desulfarculales; family Desulfarculaceae; genus JACRDC01. The sequence goes on from CALERA010000017.1 coordinate 17,289, forward strand.
AGTTCGTCCAGGCGGTCCTCGGCCTCCTCGCGCGCGCCGGTGGTGACGCTGATCAACAGCGCCGCGCCGTCCTTGGCCGTGGCCTGGGCCGGGGCCACCCGGTCCAGTTCCTCCTCCAGAGAGCGCACCAGGCGGGCCAGATCCTCGGGCGGGTGGCCGGCGGGGAAGGGGGGCAAACGGCGGTGGTCCTGGCCGTCCTGGGCCTGGGGCAGCAGGTGGGCCAGCTCGATCGGCCCGGGCAGGCCGTCGGCGGCCACCGGCAGCACCGCCAGCAGGTCGTAGCGCCGGCGCACCAGTTCGGTGAAGTCCCGGGGGGAGAGCCCGCCGCCGTCCAGGCGGGTGTGGATCAGGCTGTAGCCCGAAAGCCGGGTGCGGCCGGTGCGCAGGCGGGAGAGGTCCGGGGTGGGCAGGGACTCCGGTCCGCCCACCACCACCACCGCCACCTCGCCGGCCCGGGTCAGCACCAGGCCCACCTGGCGGCCCAGGTCGGCCGAGAGCCGGGACAGGGCCAGGGCCTGCTCGGGCAAAATCAGGCTGTCGGGGGGCAAGCGTCGGCGATAGAGGTTGTCCAGGCGCTTGAGTTCGCTCTGCTTGAGCCCCTGGGTCTGGCCAAAGACGCCGGGCAAGGCCTAGGCCCCGGGCCGCGCGGGCTGGTGGGCGGCGCGGCTATTCGGGAATGTCATCGTAGGACAGATCCTCGAATTTGGTCAGTTCGTCCACAAAGGCCAGCTTGACGATGCCGGTGGGGCCGTTGCGCTGTTTGCCGATGATGATCTCGGCCACGTTGTCGTCCGGCTCCTCGGGGTCGGTGCGCTTCTTGTAGGCCTTCTTGCGGTAGATGAACATGATCACGTCGGCGTCCTGCTCGATGGCCCCAGACTCGCGCAGGTCGGCCAGCATGGGGCGCTTGTCCCCCGGTCGGTCCTCGACCTTGCGGTTGAGCTGGGACAGGGCCACCACCGGCAGGTTGAGCTCCTTGGCCAGGGCCTTGAGGCTGCGGCTGATGTCGCTGATCTCCTGCTCCCGGCTGTCAACGCCCGGCCGGCCGCGCATGAGCTGGAGATAGTCCACCAGGATCAGGCCCAGGCCCTTCTCGTTCTGCAGACGCCGGGCCTTGGCCCGCATCTCCAGCACCGAGATGGCCGGGGTGTCGTCGATGTAGATCGGGGCGGCGAAGAGGCGGTCGGCCCCGCTGGTCAGGGCGCCGAAGTCCTGGGGGTTCAGGAAGCCGCTGCGCATCTTGGCGCCGGAGACCCGGGCCTCGGCCGACAGCAGGCGCAGGCCCAGCTGCTCCTTGCTCATCTCCAGGCTGAAGACCGCAACTCCCACCTCGGTCTGCAGGGCGGCGTTGGCGGCCATGTTCAGCGCGAAGGCGGTCTTGCCCATGGAGGGGCGGCCGGCCACGATCACCAGGTCGCCGGCCTGGAGGCCGTTGGTGATCTGGTCCAGCATCTTGAAGCCGGTGGAGACTCCGCCGATGAGGCCCTTGTTCTTGAAGCGCAGCTCCAGGAGCTTCAGGGAGCCCTTGACGATCTCGCCCAGGGGCGCGAAGCCGGTGAGGCGGCGGGACTGGGTGGCGGCGAAGATGACCCGCTCGGCCTCTTCCAGCGCCATTTCGGGATCGGTCTGGTGGGAATAGGCGGATTCGATGGCCTGGTGACCGGCCTCGATGAACTGGCGCAACAGCGCCTTGTCGGCCACCAGTTGGGCGTAGTGGTCCACATGGGCCGGGCTCAGGACCACGTCCGTGAGCTGGGCCAGGAAGGCGGCCCCGCCGGCCGCCTCCAGGCGGCCCTCGTCGGCCAGGCGGCTCATGACCGTGATCTCGTCCACCGGCTGGCCCTTGTCGTACAGGGCCAGCATGGCGGCATAGATCAGGCCGTGGCGGCGGTCGTAGAACTGCTGGGGCGCGAGGGTGGCGGCGATGCCGGAGAGGACCTCCGCGCCGTGGGCCAATACGCCCCCCAGGACCCCCTGCTCGGCGGCCAGGTCCTGGGGGGGAAGGCGACGGGGGCCAACGCCGGCGTCACTCACGCCCTACTCCTGGGGCTCGGCCTCCGCCTCGACCGCGGGGGCTGCCGCCACCGGGGCGTCGGTGTTCTCCGGGGCCACGGTCAGCTTGATATCCACCACCACCTGGGGATGCAGCTTCACCTTGATGGCGTAGTCGCCCAGGCGCTTGATGGGGGCCTCCAGCAGGATGCGGCGGCGGTCCACCTCGCGGCCGGCGTCGGCCAGGGCCTTGGCGATGTCCATGTTGGTCACCGAGCCGTAGAGCTTGCCGCCCTCGCCGGCCCGGGTGACGATGGTCACCGCGATGTCCTTCAGCGCCGCCGCCTCGGCCGCCACGCGCTCGGCCTCCTTGGCCTGCAGGGCCAGGATGCGCTTGCGCTCGGCCTCCACCGCGGCCATGTTCTTCTTGGTGGCCATCATGGCCATGCCCTGGGGGACCAGGTAGTTGCGAGCGTAGCCGTTTTTGACCTCGACTACCTCGCCCGGATCACCCAGGCCCAGCACTTCCTTGGTGAGGATGACCTTCATGAATGCTCCTTCGCGCCAATCAGGCCTGGGGTTTGCTCTCCAGACGCCTGAAATTGAACCATATGTCGAATAACCCCGCCAGGGCCACCCCCACGGCCAGGAATGCCTCCACCACGATCAGCAGGTAGAGTCCGGCCCGCAGGAAACGGGGGGCGTTCTTTTTCTCGAACCAAAAGGCGATCACCGCCATGCCCTGGAAGAAGTAGATCACTCCCAGGATCACCAGCGAGTTCACCCCGGCCCAGTACGGGCCGCCTTCCGCCGCCCAGGTCACCGCCCCGGCCACGATCACCAGCCAGACCAGGGGCTCGGGCGAGCGCCAGTCGTTCAGGGGCTGACGCGTGGCCTCGGGCCGCCAGCGGGCCTCCAGGGCCCGGGTGATCAACTGGTTGGCCCAGGCCAGCAGCAGCGCTCCGCCGCCCAGGATGCCCGGGGCCAGGTGCAGCAGCCAGGAGCCGGCGCTGATCAGGACCTGGCGGGCGTCGCCCAACTGCTCCGGGTCCACCCCGCCCTCGCCATAGAGCTTGAGGGCGGTGTCAACCTCGGTCTGCCAGTAGGCCTGCCAGGCCTGACCGATCTCCTGCTCGCCGCCCAGGCTGCCGACCAGGGCCACCACCAACAGGGTGACCGCCCCGCCCAGGGCCGCCAGGCCCACCGCCCAGGAGTCGGGCAGGCGCCGGCTCCAGGACTCGCCCAGGACCAGGGCCAGGACCAGGTAGAACAGGTAGTAGACCCATCCCCCGCCCAGACCCAGGAACACCGTCAGCAGCCAGGCCCCCAACAGCGCCAGGCCCAGACCCATCCGGCCGGCGGCCGGTCCCTGGCCGCGGTAGAGCCAGGCCAGGGGGGCCGGGGTGGCGGCGCTGGCCAGGGCCCCCACCAGGGGCACCAGCCAGAGACCCATGAACAACAGGAGCGAGACGGCGGCGCAGCCCAGGGGCCACAACCAGCGGCCGAGGCCTGGCTGATCCATGGACGCCGTCCCGTCCGCCTCCGCTCGCCTAGACGTTGCCGCTGGCGGCGAAGGGCAGCAGGGCGATCTGCCGGGCCCGCTTGATGGCCTCGGTCAGCTCGCGCTGGTGCCGGGCGCAGCAACCGCTGATGCGCCGGGGGATGATCTTGCCCCGCTCGGTGGTGAAGTAGCGCAGGGTGCGGGGATCCTTGTAATCGATGGTCAAGGAGGAGTCGGCGCAGAACCGGCAGACCTTGCGACGTCCAAAACCACGCTTTCTTCTGATACCAGGCATCTGGACCTCCTACTCCTCGTCCCCGTCTTCTTCGTCGTCATCCTCGTCGCGGCGGCGGCGGGGAGCCTCGTCCTCTTCGTCGTCGTCATCGTCGTCCTGGCCGGACTCGGCGCGGGCGGCGCGGGCGGCGGCCTTGGCCGCGGCCTCGGCCTCGGCCCGGGCGATGGCCTCGGCGTCGAACAGGTCGTCCTTCTTGACGGTCATGTAGCGGATGACGCGCTCATCGATCTTGAAGATGCGCTCCATCTCGGCCACCGCCTCGGGCGTGGCGCCGTACTCGAACAGGACGTAGAAGCCCTTGTTGAACTTCTTGACCTCGTAGGCCAGGCGACGCCGGCCCCACTGGTCGACCTTGACCATGTTGGACCCGCGATCGGTGAGGATGGCGGAGAATTTCTCCACCACCGAGGCGGTTTCCTCCTCGGACAGGTCGGGATTGATGATGAACAGGGTTTCGTAATGGCGCATGCGGCCTCCCTCTGGTCTGACGTCCCCGGCGGTGATAAGCGCAACTGGCCGGAGAAAGGAGTATATATCGCAGTCGGGCTATGCCGCCCGGCTGACTGGGATTGAAGCTGATTGATTACCACCGGCCGCGGGGATTGTCAAGTGCCCGCCAACAGAAGGATTACCGCTCCGGGTCCCCGGCCAGGCGCCGGGCCAGCTCGCGGTCGGCTGGGCAGAGATCCAGGCCCAGCATCTCCCCCGGGCTGACCCAGGCCAGCTCCAGGTGCTCCAGGGCCTGGGGCTCGCCGGACAGCAGGCGGCAGGGGAAGCAGTGCAGGTCCAGGCTCTTTTCCGGCTCGCGTTGCCTGACCACCGCCAGGCGCTCCAGCACCTGGACCTCCACCCCCAGCTCCTCGCGCAGCTCGCGGACCAGGCAGGCGGCCAGGTCCTCGCCCGGCTGCTGCTTGCCCCCGGGCAGCTCCCAGCGGCGGTTGTCCGCCCGGCGGGCCACCAGCACCCGGCCGTCGCGGCGCAGCACCCCGCAGGTCACCTGGAGGGGAAGGGCCTCGCGCAGGCTCATCGCGGCTTCTTGGTCTCGGCCGGGCGCTCCTCGCGCTCCAGGAGATTGGTCTTCAGCGACAGGTAGCGGTCCTGCACCCCAGGCTGGTTGGGGGCCTGGTCCAGGATGTGCTCATAGGCCTTGAGGGCCTTGCCGTCCTGGCCAGCGGCCTCGTAGAGCCCGGCCAGCTTGGTCCAGAGCTCCAGGTTGTCCGGCAGGTTCTTCACGCCCAGCTCCAGGGCCTTGGCCGCGCCCAGGGTGTCCTCCTGCTCCAGGGCCAGGCTGGCGCGCAGCAGGTAGAGGCGGGGGGCTTTGCTGCCGGCGGTCAGGGCCTGGTCCAGGAGCGCGGCCACCTGTTGGGGCTTGTCCTTGGCCAGGTTGGCGTAGACCTGCTCCAGGAGCTCGGGCTGGTCGGGGTTGGCCTGGAGCTGGTTCTTGGCCAGCTCCAGGGCGCGGTCGCCCCGGCCCAGCTTGAGTTGCAGGGCCATCATCTGGCGCTGGATCTCGCGGTCCTGGGGCCGGCCCTGGGCGGCCACGGCCAGGCTGTCCAGGGCCTCCTGATAGCGGCCCAACTCGCCCAGGAGCACCCCCAGGTTGAAGTCCAGGTCCGGGTCGTGGGGGCCCTGGCGGGTCAGGTGGCGGTAGGTCTTGACCAGGGCCGGCTTGTCGCCCAGGTCCTCGTAGAGCCGGGACAGGCGCAGCCAGATGCCCGGGTCGTCGGGGCTGAGCAGGGCCGCCTTCTCCAGCTCGGCCGCGGCCTCGGCCTTGCGCCCGGCGGCCAGCAGGGCCTCCACCAGGCGCAGGCGGGCCTGCTGGTCGGCCGGGGCCAGGGTCGCGGCCTGGCGCTGGGCCTCCAGGGCCCCGGCCGGGTTGCCGGCCGCCTGGCGGGCCTCGGCCAGGGTTTGCCAGAGCACGGCGTCAAAGGGCTGGAGCTTCACCGCCTGCTCCAGGGCCTGGGCGGCCGGTCCGGGCTGGCCCATCTGCAGGCGCACCTGGGCCAGGTGGCCATAGGTGGCCGCCCGCTCGGCCCCGGATTGGAGCTGGCTCAGGCGCTCCCAGAGGGCGGCGGCCTGCTCCCATTGCTGCTCCTGCTCCAACAACTGGGCCAGGGCCGCCAGCAGGGCGGGGTCCTGGGGCGAGAGCTCCAGACGGCGCTCCACCACGGCCTTGGCCTTGGCGGTCTCGCCGATGCGTTGATACAGCTCGGTCAGGCGGGCCAGTTGCTCCCGGTCGTCGCGCAGCCAGGGCTGCTCCTCCAGCAGGGCGGCGGCCTCGCGGTAGCGCTGGGCCTCGACCAGGAGGTCGGCCAGGCGGGTGGCCAGCAGGCGGTCGTCCGGGGTCAGGTCCAGGGCCTTCTGGGTGTAGGCGATCTTGTCCTCCAGGCTGGTGGCCTTTTCCGCCCGCCGCAGCCAGTCGATGGGCAGCAGACGCACCAGGAGCTGGATCGAACCCAGGCGGCGCTGGCCGCGCCAGACCTCCAGGTTCACGAAGTCGCGGTTGAAGACCTGCTCGCCAAAGAGTTCGTTCAGGGAGTGGAAGCGGTTCAGGTCCACCTCGGGCAGGCCCTCCAGGCGCGGTTGCAGGCCGTAATCCAGCCAGCCGTCGCCCTCGGCCCGCAGCACCCGGAAGGGCGCGTCCGGGTGCAGGGCGGCCACCCCCCCGGCCTGGACCCTGACCGGCAGGCCGCCCACCGACAACTCCACCCAACGCAGGTGGCTGCCGGTGATGGTGGCCAGGTAGCCCTCGGATTTGGGGGCCTGGCCCCGGGCCGGCGGCGGGCCGGCGGGCAGGGTGGTGCTGGTGGAGTTGCTGGAGGTGGTGACGCTGCTGGTGGTGGAGCCCGAGGTGGTGGTGGTCTCGCTGGTGCTGGTCTCGCTGGTGGCGGTGGTTTCGCTGGTGCTGGTGGTGGAGGTGCTGGTGGGGGTGAGCTTTTCGCCCACCGCGGTGGCCGGCTCGGCGGTGGCGATTCGGACCGGGGCGGACGGGGTCAGGCCAGGCCCCTCGGCCCGGGCCGGCAGGGGCGCGAACGCCAGGAAAACCGCCAACCAGGCGGCCAGCAGGAATGCGGAGGGAGCGAGTGGACGCGGCATGGCTTATGGACCGGCCTTGCGAGGGGTTAGCCTGTCATCAACCTTACCTAAGCCGGCGGCGCAAGTCAAAGCCAGCCGCGCGGGGCGCGGGGCGGGAAGCCTCAGGCGGGGTCGCCGCGCAGGGCCAGGCCGGCGGGGCCCTGGACCAGCTCCCGGGCCACGACCCGCAGGCGGGCGCCGGGCGGGAGGGGGCGGTCCAGCAGGACCGGGGCGTAGTTGGCGGCCCGGCCCAGGCCGTCGGCCTCCAGGATCACCTCCAGGGTCTGCCCCACCAGGCCCACCAGCCAGGCCTGGCGCTTGGCCTCGCCCAGGCGGCGCAGGCGGGCGGCCCGGGCCTTGGCCAGGGGGCCGGGCACCCGGTTCGGGAAGGACGCGGCCGGGGTGCCTGGCCGGGGAGAGTAAGGGAAAACGTGCAGATAGGAGAGCGGCAGCTCGGTGATCAGGGCCTCGGTGGCCGCGAAGTCGGCCTCAGTCTCCCCGGGCAGGCCCACCATCACGTCCGCGCCCAGGCCGCAGCCCGGCAGGGCGGCGGCCGCCGCCCGCAGCGTGGCGGCATAGTCCCGGGCGCCATAGGGCCGGCCCATGGCCCGCAGCAGGGCGTCGCTGCCGGTCTGCAGGGGCAGGTGCAGGTGGGGGCAGAGCCGGGGCTCGCCGGCCATCAGCTCCAAAAGCTCGGGCGTGGCCTCGTTGCCCTCCAGGGAGGACAGGCGCAGGCGGGGGCCGGGATGGGCGGCGAGGAGCGCCCGCACCAGCTCCACCAGGCCGGGGCCGCCGGGCAGGTCCGCGCCCCAGCGGCCCAGGTGGATCCCGGTCAGGACCACCTCGGCCGCCCCGGCCTGGGCCAGCTGGGCGAAGAGCGCGGCGGCGTCGGCCGCCGGCAGGCTGCGGGGCCGGCCCCGGGTGCTGGGCACGATGCAGTAGGCGCAGTGGGCGTCGCAGCCGTCCTGGACCTTCAACAGGCCCCGGGTGCGGTTGGGCCCGGGGGCGCGCCAGCCGGGGCAGAACTCGCCACTGTCAGGCAAGGCCAGGGGCGCGTCCGCGGCCGGCCGCCAGCCGGCGGCCAGGGCCGGGACCAGGCCGGCCAACTCCGCGCGGCCCACCACCGCCACGTCATCCTTGACATAGGCCGTTGGCCCGGCCTGCACGTCGCAGCCGCAGGCCAGCACCAGGCCCTCGGGGGCGGCCTGCCTGAGCCGGCGGGCCATCTGGCGGGATTGGCGGCCGGCGGTGGCGGTGACCGCGCAGGTCAGCAAAAGGCATAACGCGGCCGGCTGGCCCTCCTCTGCCGGGGACCAGCCCAGCCGCGTCAGCTCTCGCTCCAGGTGGGCGGCCTCGGCCTGGTTGACCTTGCAGCCCAGGCTGACCACCCGGAATCCGCCCCGGCCGGGGCCGGGGTCAGAACCGGGCACGCACCCGCTTGAAGGCCTCGGCCGAGCGGGTGATGGTCTCGTCCGAGCAGCAGTAGGCGATGCGGAAATAGCCGGGACCCATGAAGCCCGAGCCCGGCACCAGGAGCAGGTTCTCCTCCTGGGCGGCGCGCACGAAGGCCACGTCGTCGGCGATGGGGCTCTTGGGGAAGACGTAGAAGGCCCCCTTGGGCTCGCTGAACTCGAAGCCCGCGTTTTTAAGCACGTCGCAGATCAGGCGGCGCTTCCTGGCGTACTGGGCCACGTCGGCCACGTTGTCCAGCAGCTCGGCCACCGCCAACTGCATCATGGCCGGGGCGTTGACAAAGCCCAGGATGCGGTTGGCCAGGCCCATGCCGGCCATGAGCTGGCCCTTGTCGGCGATCCCCGGATGGGCGGCCACGTAGCCGATGCGCTCGCCGGGCAGGCTCAGGTTCTTGCTGAAACTGGTCACCACCAGGCTGTGGGGATAGGCCGCGAAGACCGAGGGCACCGTGGCCCCGTCGTAGATCAACTGGCGGTAGGGCTCGTCGCTGATCAGGTAGACCGGCCGGCCCCGCTTCTGGCCCACCTCGGTCAGGGCCTGGCCCAGGGCCTGGATCTGCGCCTCGGGGTAGACCGCGCCGGAGGGGTTGTTGGGGTTGTTGATCAGCACCGCGCAGGTCTGCTCGTCCACCGCCGCGGCGATGGCCGCCACGTCCAGGCCGAAGTCGGCCAGGGTGGGCACCCGCTTGACCACGCCGCCGTGGTTGTCCAGGTAGAAGTCGTACTCCACGAAATAGGGCGTGGGCACCACCACGTTGGCCCCCGGGTCCACCAGGGTCTTCAACACCACGTTCAGGGCCCCGCCCGCGCCCACGGTCATGATGATCTCGTCGGCGCTGAATTTCACGCCGTGGACCTGGGTCAGGTGGTCGGCCACCTTGGCCCGCACCGCCGGGAAGCCGGTGTTGGGCATGTAGGCGTGCAGGCCCGGGGTGCGGTTGGCGGCCAGGCGGCCGATGACCTCGTAGAAGGCCTCGGGCGGCTCCAGGTTGGGGTTGCCCAACGAGAAATCGTAGACGTTCTCGGCCCCCTTCTCGGCCTTGAGCTTGGCCCCGGCCTCGAACATGGCCCGAATCCAACTGGAGCGGTCAATGAACTGGGCGATTTTTTGCGCGATGGGCATTGGAACCTCCTGGCCTGGGCGCAAACAAACAGCCGCGGACCCGGTTTGGCTGGTCCGCGGCTGACTGGTGGCTGGGTCTGGGCGTCGGAAGTCAGGGCCGGCGGACACGGGCGGCCGGGCAATAGTAGAAGCCCATAAATCGACGGCCGCTGAGTGTCATTGCGCCCAAACCTCCAATTGGCAGCAGCATATCATCGCCCCCGGGGGCGGTCAAGGCCCTGCCTGCGGCCAAAATGGGGTTATTCGTGCAGGATGGGCGGGCCCCACTCCTTGAAGGAGAAATTGTAGAAAACGTTGTGTCCGTTGTAGTCCAGGACCCTGAGGTCGTCGTCCTGCTTCAGGTCGCCCAGGATCACCTCGAAATGCTGGCCGTAGCGCTGGCGCACCAAATCCAGGGCCAGTTCATGGGCGATGTACTTGACGATGCCCTTGCGCGCCAGCTTTTCCACGAACTTGGGATCATCGAAGGACGCGAAGCTGGTCAGGATCAGGATCGGACCGGTTCCGGTGAAGACAACTCCCGCCTTCATGACCAACAACCTCCTTGTAAGGGTTTGCCAGGCGTTTTCCGGTCGCGTGGGGCCAAATCATTAGCCGCCCCACCGGAATCCTTGCCTACCTCGAGCATAGGGCCGGGCTCGCGCGGCTGTCAAGCGCGCCGCCCGGGGTGGGCTGGTCTAGAACTGGCCCAGGAAGCGGACGAACTGCTCCAGCAGCGGGCGGTCCAGCCAGAGGCCGATCTCGTTGCGCATCACCAGCAGCAGCGCGTAGGGGTTCATGGCCTGGTGCCCGCGGCAGCCGGAGGTGCCGGTCTCGTAGATGTCCACGATGCGGGCCGCCCGAGCCTCCAGGCCGATGGCCTCCCCGGCCAGGCCCTGGGGATAACCGCTGCCGTCCAGGTTCTCGTGATGGCTGTAGACCAACTCCCGCACCCCGGGGTCCAGGTCCTTGATCTGCAACAGGAAGTCCCGCCCCAGGCGCGGGTGCTCCTCCAGGGCCTTGCCCTCGCGGATGCCGCCCCAGAGGGCGTCGTCCGGTCCGTCATGGTTAAGATCCACCAGGCCCAGGTCGTGGTAGAACATGGCCAGGCCCAGGCGCTCGGCCGCCAGGCGCGACCAGCCCAGGCTGCGGGCGAAACCCACCGCCAGCAGGCAGGTGTTGAGGCCGTGGCTGGCCAGCTCCTGGTTGCGGGAGAGCACCCTGAGCATGGCCTGGCGGGTGGTGTCGTTGTCCCAGATCATGCCCACCAGCTTGCGCACGGTGGAAACACCGAGGCCCAGGCGCCGGCCGTTGCGCGGGTCCAGCAGGGCCGCCTTCAGGCTGCACAGGGCGTGTTCATAGGCCAGGTAGCAGCCTTGCATGGGGTCGCCCCCGGCCTGGACGGCCAGGGAGCGTTGGGTTTGCTCCGAAAGATAGGCCAGCACCAAGTCCAGGTCGCTCAGGGGGGTGAAGGCGTGGGTGACGCCGCTGTTCAACAGGCGTTGGAGCCATGAAGAAGACACCTCGCTATGCCGGGGCAGGGCCACCATCAGGCGCAGGTCCTGTTGGTCGGACTGGATGACCTCCAGGCGCAGGTCGCAGGGAAAGATGGTGCCAGGCACCAGGGCCCGCAAAGCGAAGTGGGCGAATCCGGGATAGAGGTTGGGCGGTCCGCTTACCTCGGTGGTCGGCAGTTGGGAGTTCATAAGCGGTTATCCTGCGCGGCTGGTCCGTGGGCTGACCCCCGGGACGCGGACTGTCTGGTCCGGCCCGCGCCGCGATCCTTGGCTCTCGGCCGGCGAGTCCTCAGCGGGTGGGGCTGAAACCCGGTTCGAGCTCGGTGGGAGTGCGACAATAGGGGCAATAGGCCACGCCCAGCAGGCTGGTGAGGAAGGTGCGCTTGCACTTGGGACAAGTCACTTCCCTCTGGCGCGGTGGCTTTATGGCTTGCATGGCCGATCGACTCCTGCGAAATAAGACGTCATTCTGCCGCTCGTGATAAGAGCCAAGCGCGGAGCGAGGGGGAAAATCCCTGGCCTGACGCGATTTATTCCTCTCACGTTCTAATTATATCACGCTAAATATAGGCATGTGACACCAGACTGTCAACGAAGGCCCCTGATGTCCCGAGGGGATGGTGGCGACAAATGGCACAGGAAAACGACAAATTGGGCATGGCTGGCCTGGTGCTGGCGGAGTTGTACCGCGCCCATGCCGGGTTGACCCGGGAGCGGGAGACGGCCTGCGGCCCGGGCTGCGCCGCCTGCTGCCGGGACCGGGTGCAACTCACCACCCTGGAGGCCCGCTTCCTGGTGGACCACTTGCGCCAGGCCGGGCGGGATGACCTGCTGGAGCGCCTGGCCGGGGTCGCCGACCCGGACGGACCCCGGCCGGCCTACAGCCTCAACGCCCTGGCCCGGATGTGCCTGGCCCAGGCCGAGCCCCCGGCCGAGGCCGACCCGCCTCCGGCCCGGCCCTGCCCCCTGCTGGCCGAGGGCCTGTGCCAGGCTTACGAGGCCCGGCCCCTGGCCTGCCGGGCCATGGCCTCGCGCCAGACCTGCGCTCCGGAGGGCCAGGCCGACCAGGACCCCTGGTGGGTGACCCTGGACACGGTGTTTTACCAGTTGGTGGAGCAGGCCGACGCCGGGGGTGGGTTTGGCTACCTGGGGCCGGTGCTGGCCCGGGTGTTGGCGGGGCGGTCGGTGGATCTGGTGGTCTGCGAGAACCTGCCCGGCCTGCCGGTCCCGCCCCAGCACCAGGCCCGGCTGCAGGCGGTCCTGGGGCCGCTGTTCGCCCGTCCGCTGGCGGGCCAGCCCCTGGGGATGCGCCTCCAGGCCCTGCGCCGGTAATTCCGGGCGGGGATCAGGCCTCCGGGACCTCCGGGGCGGGGGCGGCCTCGGCCTCGGCCAGGTCCGGCACCACCACCGTGAAGCGCGCCCCCTGTCCGGGCGTGCTGAAGCAGTCGATGGCCCCGCCGTGTTCGTCCACGATCTTCTGGCTGACCAACAGGCCCAGGCCGGTGCCCCGGCTGCCCTTGGTGGAGAAAAGCCCGGCAAAGAGGTGCCGCCGCACCTCGGGCGAGATGCCGGGGCCGTTGTCGCTGACGCTGATGGTCACCAGGCCGAAGCCGTCCCGGCCGCAGCGCAGCACCACCTCGGGCGCGGCCGGCGGGGTGGGGGCCTCGGCCAGGGCGTCCAGGGCGTTGCTCAACAGGTTCAGCACCACCCGCCGGATGCCGTGGGGGTCCAGCACCACCCGGGCGCAGGCCTGGTCGCTCTCCACCCGCACCGCCACCCCCAGCTCCTGGGAGCGCCCCGAGACCAGCCCGGCCACCTCCTCCAGCAGGCGGTTGAGGTCAAAGGGCTGGTACTGCGGCCGCCGGTCCTTGGCATAGGCCAAAAGGTCCTGGGACAGGCCGTTGACCTGGTCCAGGTTGTGCTTGACCATGCGCCAGCCCTGGCGGGTCAGCTCCAGGTCGCCGTCGCCCAGGCCCTGGTCCACCAGGTAGGCGGCGGTGCCCATGCCGTGCAGCAGGTTCTTGATGCAATGGGCCAGGCCGGCGGCGGTCTGACCCACCGCGGCCAGGCGGGTCTGGCGGATGAGCTGGCCCTTGAGAGCCTTGGACTCGCGCAGGTTCTGCAAAAAGAGCATCGTGCCGCTGAAGCGGCCATTAAGGAACAAGGGCCGGGCCGAGAGCAGCACCGGCAGACGCTTGCCCGAGGCGGTCTTGACCACCCCTGGCCGCACGATGGCCTCGCCCCGGCGGGGGTTGTGGAAGATGTTCTTGTTCAGCACCCGCACCAGGGCCCGGGGGAAGAAATCGCTGTAGTGGCGCAGGCCCACCACCCCGGCCGAGGGCGCCTCCAGCAGGGTCTCGGCGCTTTCGTTGAAGACCTGGATCAGGCCCTGGTCGTCGGTGGCGATGATGGCGTTCAAGGCCTGGTGGATCAGGCCCTGCTCGAAGGCCCGCCGCCGGGCCAGCTCTTCCTCCAGGGCGCGCCGGAGGGTGATGTCGCGCAGGTTGGCCAGCACCACTCGCTGGCCCTTGTCGTCCTCCAGGCGGCGGAAGCGCCCCTCCAGGACCCTGACCTCGCCCTCGGCCGCCAGCACCTGGAAACTCAGGCTGCGGCTGGTCTCCTCCAGGCTCAGGGCGCGGTACATGGCCTCCAGCACCGGCGAGCGGTCCTCAGCCGCCACCAGCTCGGCAAAGGCCGCGTCTTCCAGTTGGTCGGCGGCCCGGCCCAGGATGCGCCCGGCCTCGGGGTTGGCCACCCGCACCCGGCCCTGGGCGTCGATCACCAGCACCGCGTCGGTGGAGTTGTGCACCAGTTGGCCGTAGCGCTGGTCCTTGAGCCGGGAGCGGCGGGCCACTTCCTTGGCCATGCGGTTGAAGGCCTCGGCCGCCTGCCCCAGCTCGTCCGGGGCGCTGACCGGCACCACCTCGCCGTGCTCGCCAATGGCCACCTTGTCCACCTCGCCCACCAGGCGCTTGACCGAGCGGTTGACGGTGAGGATCACGGCCAGGCCGATGATGGTGGAGACGGCCAGGAACAGGCCCACGCCAAAGGCCAGGGTCTGCCAGAACTGCCGGGTCTGGCGGCGGTCCAGGTCGTCCAGGCGGTAGGCCACGTCCAGCACCCCCAGGACCTTTTGCTGGGGCGGATGGGCGTGGCAGGGCGGGCCGGAGCAGCCGGGCTCGTTGTAGATGGGCAGGATGGTGGCCATCAGGCGCTGGCCCGGGGCGGGGCGGAAGACCCGGGTGCGCTCGCCGCTGGGCAGGGCCTCCAGGGGGGCCTCCTGGGCGTGGCAGCCGTAGCAGGCCTCGGCCTGCTTGTCCACCTCCTGGCCCACCTCGCCGCCCTGGGAGGAGAACATGATGCGGCCTTCCTTGTTGAAGACCCGCACCCGCTCGATATGGGCCTGCTGGGCCACGTCCTGCACGATGCGGTGCAGGCTGTCGCGCTCGTTGCGCAGCATGGACCAGAAGGTGGCCCGGCGCACGGTCTCGGCGAAACCCTCCACGTCGCCCCGGGCCTGGGCCAGGGCCTGGGCGTGCTGTTGGCTGAGCTGGAGCCAGGAGGCGGCGGCCACGGCCAGGAAGATGATCAAGCCCACGGAAAAGGAGAGCTTGAAGCTCAGCGAGTGAAGCAAACGGGTGCCTATGCGAAGCAGCAGCGCGAACAAATTGTTTGCCATCACGGTTGGAGGGGGCGCGGCGTTTTTGGGGGCAGAACGCCGTGCCAAGGTTCACAAAGTATAGCAGGCACACCCCTGGGGGAGCAGGTTTTTCTTGCCAGAATTCGGCCAGAAGGGCAAGATGCAGCAACCGTGACGCGAGATGGGCCGGCAGTTGTGCCGAACCGCACAACTGGCTGTCGAATTTTGTGCAACCATGATATGCTTCCGCCCATGAATGAAACCCAGCCACAGATGCATGAAGAGGGACTGGTGCGCTCCCTCCATGGCCACTTGGCCAAGGTGGAGATGCTCGAGTCCGACGCCTGCCAGCATTGCGCGGCCCATGGCGCCTGCCAGTTCCTGGGGGGCGACAAGGTCCGGGCCGTGGCGGCCGAGAACGAGATCGGGGCCCAGGTGGGCGACCGGGTGTTGCTGGCCGCTCCGCGCCGGGGGGTGTTGGGGGCCGGCTTCCTGGTCTACATGGTGCCGGTGCTGGCCCTGATCATCGGCGCGGCGGTGGGCCAGAAGATGGGTCCGGGCTGGGGCCTATCCACCCAAAACGGGGCGGTGCTGACCGGGCTGGGCAGCCTGGCGGCGACGTGGCTCGTGTTGCGGCAGGTGTCCCGTAAACTGGGGCAAAAGAGCTCCTTCAAGGTCAGAATCGTGCGCGTGGTGCGGAAGGGAGACTCCAATGCTGTGGACTAATGTGCTGCTGGCCTATGACTGCTCGCCGGCCGGCCTGCGGGCGGTGGAATACGTGGGCCAGATGTTCGGCCAGGTGGAAAACGTCAAGGTCACCATCATGTCCATCTACGACAAGGTGCCTTCGGCGGACATGATCGACACCGTGTACACCAAGCAGGTCAAGGAGCGCATCAGCGTGCTGGAGCGCGACAAGGAGAAGGGCCGCCTGCTCCTGGAGGAGGCCAAGAAGCAGTTGGTGCGCATGGGCGTGGCCGAGGACCGGGTCGAGCTGGTCTACGTCGAGAAGAAGAAGAGCGTGCCCAAGCAGATCATCGACGAGGTCAAGAAGGGCGGCTACGGCACCGTGGTCCTGGGCCGGCGGGGCGAGAGCAACGTCAAGCACATGCTCTTTGGTTCGGTGGCCGGCTCGGTGGTGGGCAACCTCACCGGGGCCTCGGTGGTGGTGGTGGAGTAAGTCTCCGCCAACCCAGCCATAATCCATAAAAAAGCCACGCGGCTCTCCCGGACGGGGGAGCCGCGTTGTCTTGCCCGGGGGCCTGGTGGGTCAGGCCGCGCGCCGGGCCTTGATCACCTGCAGGGAGGCCTCCACCGCCGCGCGGAAGGCCCGCGCCTGCACCCCCCGCTCGTCGGGATCGGCTCGCAGCAGTCCCAGGCTGGCCCAGACCGCGTCCTTGAAGTCGTGGAAATCGCGCGGTTCGCCCTCGGGGCCGTGGCGCAGCAACTCCTCCTCGTTGTGATAGACGATGTGGTCCTGCTTGACGTTGGCCCAGTGGGCCAGGGCGTAGGCCACGTCCCGCCACTCGTTGCCACCCCGCAGTTCCAGGGCGTAATGCTCGACCTGGGTCTCGCGCAGGCCCAGACCCACCACCGCCAGGTATTGGTTGGCCATGCGCAGGGCCAGCTTGCGGTAAAGGTCCAGCGGCACGTCCAGGCCGTCCTTGATCAACTCCAGACGCGGAGGCAGGCCCACCAACTCCACCACCTGCTTCAGGCTCAGCTCGCCGGTTTGGTTGCGATTTTCTTCCATGGCCGCCTCCTTCCCAGGGTTGACTAAATCATAAGCATTTTCATGGCGGAGGCAAGCCGCGCCCGGGGCCCGCACCGTCCAGGTGGCGGAATTCGCGGCCAAAAGAAAGCCCGGCGACCCCGCAGGGCCGCCGGGCTTGGCCCGGGCAGGCAGGGTGTCAACTAGGCGCTGAAGCCGGGGCTCTCCAGGCGCTGCCCCTGCCGGGTCAGGATGAGGCCCTTGAGGCCCCGGCGCTGGAGATAGGCCTGGGCTTGGGGGGGGGCCATCACGAAGCAGGCGGTGGAAAGAGCATCGGCCAGGGCGGCCTGGGGCGCGCGCACGCTCACCGAGACGTCGGTGCGCGGCGAGCGGCCGGCCTTGGGATCGATGATATGGAAGTAGAGGCGCTCCTGGTCGAAGTAGACCTCGTAGTTGCCGCTGGTGGCGATGGCGTCGCCCCGCAAGGGCACGATAACCTTGGCCTTCAGGGGATCTGCCGGGTCGGAGACGGCCACCCGCCAGGGCTGGCGCTCGTCGCGCTGGCCCAGGCTGGCGATGTCGCCGCCGGCGTTGATCAGGGCCCGGCTGACGCCGGTCTCGCGGATGGCGGCGATGCCCTGGTCGGCGATCCAGCCCTTGGCCAGACCGTCCAGGGTCACGCCCGCGCCCTCGGCGGTGAGTAGCAGGCCCTGGCCCTCGGCCTTGACCCCGCCGATGGCCTTCAGGGCCTGGCTGACCAGGGTCGGGGCCGGGGGACGGCCGGAGTCGGCGAAGCTCTGGCGGTAGATGTCCACCAGGGGGGCCACGGTGATGTCAAAGGCGCCGTTGGTGTCCTGGTGGACCGACTGGGCCAGGTTCAGCACCCGGGCCAGCTCCGGGGTCAGCCGGCCGAGGTGACCCTCGGCGTTGAGCTGGGCCACCGGGCCGCCGGGACGATGGCGGTCGAAGATGGGGGTCAGGCCGCTCATGCGCTCGAAGGCCTGCTCCAGGGCCATCACCGCCCGGTCGGAGCTCTCGTCCACCACGGTCACCGCCACCACGGTGCCCATCAGCATCCGGGACTCCTGGACCACCTTGAGGCCCTGACCCAGCGAGGCGCGGCCCAGGGCGGGGGAGACCAGGGGCAGGGTGGAAGCCAGGCCCAGGCTGCCGGCCAGCCGCAGGAAGGCGCGGCGATCGATTTTCTGAGGCATCTTCCTTCTCCCCTTACTTGCCGCAGGAGGCGCAAGCGATGGTGTCGGGTTGGCCCTGGCGGCGGTAGCAGACCAGGCCGCACTGCAGGCAGCGCTGGGATTCCTGGCGCGCCAGCTCCTCGGTCAGGCCCAGCTCCACCTCGTTGAAGTTCATGGCCCGCTCCGGCACGTGCAGCTCGGGCATCTTCACCCGCTGGCCCGGGGCCGGGGCGTTCTCGATCTTCTTCAGGGTGGTCACCTGCTTGGGGCTCTTGACCCAGTCGGGCGAGATGGACGGGTCCTGGCCGGCCAGGTGGAGGTGGATGGCCCGGGCCGCCTTGCGCCCCATGCCGATGGCCTGCACCACGGTGGCCGCGCCCAGCACGGTGTCGCCGCCGGCGAAGACGCCGGGGATGTTGGTGCAGGTCACTTCCTCGTCGGCCTTGATGGTGGACCACTTGGTGCGCTCCACCTGCTGGCCGGCCTGGTCGCCGTCCAGGAAGGCCAATTCCGGGAACTGGCCGATGGCCGCGATGACGTTGTCCACCTCCAGGATGGTCTCCGAGCCCTTGACCGGCACCGGCCGTCGGCGTCCGCTGGCGTCGGGCTCGCCCAGCTCCATCTTCAGGAACTCCAGGCCGGTGAGCTTGCCGTCCTTGCCCACCAGGCGGGTGGGGGCGGCCAGGAAGTGGAACTTGACGCCCTCGTTCTCGGCCTCGAAGACCTCGATGTCGTTGGCCGGCATCTCGGAGCGGGAGCGGCGGTAGAGCACCGTGACTTCCTTGGCCCCCAAACGCCAGCAGGTGCGGGCGCAGTCGATGGCGGTGTTGCCGCCGCCGATGATGACCACCTTCTCGCCCACCGGGGTTTCCTTGTCCAGGCCGCGGTCGATGAGCATGGAGGTGCCGGGCAGCACACCGTTGAGCTCCTCGCCGTCCACGCCCAGGTTGCGGCTGCCCCAGGCGCCCACCCCCAGGAAGATGGCCTCGAAGCCCTCCTGGCGCAGGCTCTCCAGGGTGAAGTCCTTGCCCATGGCCTGGTTGCAGCGGGCCTCGACCCCCAGCTCCAGGATGCCCTGGATCTCCCAATCCAGGGTGGCCTTGGGCAGGCGGTACTCGGGGATGCCGTAGCGGGTCATGCCGCCCATCTTGGGCATGGCCTCGAAGATGGTGGGGCTGTAGCCCAGGCGGGCCAGGTAGTAGGCCGCGGTGAGACCCGCGGGACCGCCACCCACGATGGCCACCTTGCGGCCATTCTGGGGCAGGCAGAAGGGCTGGATGTGCTGGCCGGTGCCCATCTCGTAGTCGGCCGCGAAGCGCTTGAGATGGTTGATGTTCACCGGGTCGCCCTCCAGGCCGCGGCGGCAGGCGCTCTCGCAGGGATGGGGGCAGACGCGGCCGCAGACCAGGGGCAGGGGGTTGTGCTCCTTGATGATGCTCACCGCCTCGGCGAAGCGGCCCTGGCCGATGGCCTTGATGTAGGCCGGGATGTCGATCTGGGCCGGGCAGGTGCTCTGGCAGGGGGCCAGGCAGTCCTTGAGCGAGTTGAAGCCCAGGATGCGGGCGGTGGTGTTGCTCAGGACGATGATGTCCTTGGGGCAGACCCGCTCGCAGGTGCCGCAGCCGGTGCAGAGCAGGGGGTCCACGTGGGGCAAGTTGTCCGGCCCGATGGTGATGGCCCCGAAGGGACAGGCCCGGGCGCAGGTGCCCAGACCCAGGCAGCCGATGTCGCAAACCTTGGGGCCGCCGGCCAGGAGCACCGCCGCCCGGCAGTCCGGCACGCCGTCATAGTTGAATTTGAGGTCGGCTTTTTCCCCCCCGTAGGTGCAGCCGGGGGTGGCCACCTGGGGTTCGCGGAAGCCGGCTTCCACGCCCAGGATGGTGGCCACCGCCGCGCCGACCTCGGGGCCGCCGCCCACGCAGATGTTGGGCGCGGCCTTGCCGCTGGCGATGGCCAGGGCCGCCGAGGAGCAACCCGCGAAACCGCAGCCGCCGCAGTTGGCCCCGGGCAGGGCCCCCTCGATGGCTTCCACCAACGGGTCGCGCTCCACGTAGAACACCTTGGCCGCCACGCCCAGGCCCAGCGCCGCCACCAGCCCCAGACCGCCCAGGGCGAGTCCTTCCACTAACATATCTTCGCTCTCCCCAGGGAAGCCGCTGCTTCCCCACCGAGAAGTTTTGCTCGACCGCTCGTCATCCTACGCTCCGTCCCGGGGCCTAGTGGCCCACCAGGCCGGCGAACCCGCTGAAGGCCAGGGACATGAACCCGGCCGTCACCAGGCCCAGGGCCGTGCCCTCGAAGACCTTGGGGATGCGGGCCAGGGCGAAGCGCTCGCGGATGCCGGCGAACAGGCACAGGGCCAGGCCGTAGCCCACCGCCGAGGCGAAGGAGAAGACCAGCATCTGGACGAAGTCGAACTCCTTCTGGATGTTGATGATGGCCACGCCGAGCACCGCGCAGTTGGTGGTGATCAGCGGCAGGTAGATGCCCAGGGCCCGGTAGAGGCCCGGCACCGTCTTCTGCATGATGATCTCCACCAGCTGCACCAGCGAGGCGATGACCAGGATGAAGAAGATGGTCTGGAGGTATTCGATGTTGAAGGGGATCAACACATAGTACTGGACCAGCCAGGTGCAGGCGCCGGCCAGGGTGATGACGAAGACCACGGCCATGGACATGCCGGTGGCGGTGTCCATGCGCTTGCTCACGCCCAGGAAGGGGCAGTTGCCCAAGAACTGGGCCAGCAGGATGTTGTTGACCAACACCGCGCCGACAATGAAGAGCATGTAATCGCCGAAACTCATCGCTATCTCCTTGCGCCCTCCGCCGGGGCGGGGGCGGATCGGTCGTCCTTAGGCCTGGGCCGCCGCCAGCCGGGCCGCCTCGAGCTTGCGCTTGGCCTGGCGGGCGCTGATGGTGTTGATCGCCGCCAGCATCAGGCCCAGGCAGACGAAGGCTCCGGGGGCCTTGAGCAAGAAGCCCATGGGCTCGTAGCTGCTCCACATCACGTGGGCGCCGAAGAAGGCGCCCGCGCCGAAGATCTCGCGGATGGTGCCCAGGGCGAAAAGGCTGATGGCGAAGCCCAGGCCGATGCCCAGACCGTCGGCCCCGGAGGCCAGCACCCCGTTGCTGCTGGCGAAGGCCTCGGCCCGGCCCAGCGGGATGCAGTTGACCACGATCAGGGGGATGAAGATGCCGAGCTTGACGTACAGGGCGTAGAAGTAGGCCTGCATGGTCAACTCGACCACCACCACGAAGGTGGCCACCACCACGATGAAGGCGGCGATGCGCACCTTGCTGGGGATGATCTTGCGCAGGGCGCTGATCAGCATGTTGGAGCAGGCCAGCACGAAGGCGGTGGCCAGGCCCATGCCCAGGCCGTTCTCGGCGCTGGTGGTGACGGCCAGGGTGGGGCAGAGGCCCAACACCAGGCGGAAGGGAGGCAGCAGCTCCCAGAAGCCCTTGGTGAACTCTTTCATCAGTGACATGGCCGCCTCCTAATTAACCATCTTGTCGCGGTACTTGGCCAGGGTCTCCCGGGCGGCGTTGACCGCGGCCACCACGCCGTTGGTGGACAGGGTGGCCCCGGAAAGGGCCTGGATGTTGTCCTTGGTCAGGTCCTTGGAAAGGTCCTGGCCCCGGAAGGGCTCGGTGAAGCCGGATTCCAGGATGCGGGCGCCCAGGCCCGGGGTCTCGCTGTGGCTGACCACCGAGATGCCGGTGAGCTTGTTGTCGTTGACGTCCACGCCCACCATCACGCCGATGGGGCCCTTGTAGCCCACCCCAGAGGCCTCGAAGGCCACCGCGTAGGTTTTGCCGTCCTTCTTGGCCGGGAAGACCACCAGGGAGACCGGGCGGCCGTACTTGTCGTTGCCCACCGGGAAGGAGACGCGGTCCTTGATGGGGTCGTTGTCATAGCCGCTGAGCACCGAGTGCACCGCGGGCTCCTTGACGTTCTTGATCTTGGCGTACTCGATGGGGCCGGCGGTCAGATCCTTCACGTAGGCCAGCACAAAGCCGCTGATCCCGCAGATCAAGGCCAACACGACCACGAGTTTGGCGATTTCCTTCATTGCTCAACCTCCTTGGCCGGGCCCTAGACGGCGCCGCTGATGACCTTGCCCAGGACCTTGGGCCGGATGCGGTCCAGGATCGGGGTCAAGGTGTTCAGTAACAACACCGCGTAGAACGCGCCATCCACCCAGGCGCCCCAGGTGCGCACGATCACGGTCATGACGCCCACCCCCAGGCCGAAGATGAGCGCGCCCCAGGGAGTCACCGGGCTGCTCACCGGCTCGGGAGCCAGGAAGAAGGCGGTGATCATCAACCCGCCGGTGGCCAGATGGAACCAGGCCACCTTCAGGTTGGCGGCCAGGCCCTCCATGCCCATCTCCAGCAGGCGGGAGTCGGTGTAGGCCGCCACCAGGGACATCAGCACGCAGCCCAGCAGGGCCCCCACCGGGATTTGCCAGGGAATCAGGCGACGGATGATCAGGTAGAGCCCGCCGGCGATCAGGGCCAGGCTGCCGGTGGCGCCGATGGCGCCGGGGGCGTTGCCCACCCAGAGGTCCCACAGCTCGAAGATTTCCAGGGAGCCGATGTCGTTCTTCAACGCCATCAGCGGGGTCTCGGTCACCGCGAAGTCGCCGCCGCTGCCCAGGGCCACCGGGGCGAAGTAGGCGTTCATGTGCTCGGGCCAGGAGAGGGACAGGGCCACCCAGGCCACCAGCACCGGGTTCATGGGGTAGTTGCCCAAACCGCCGAAGACCATCTTTCCCAGGATGATGGTCAGGGCGCCGCCCACCACCGGGATCCACCAGGGGACGCCGGCCGGCAGGATCAGGCCCAGCAACAGGCCCAGGAGCACCGCGTGCAGGTCGTGGATCCGGTTGGGCAGGCTGGTCACCCGCACCGCGATGATCTCGGTGACCAGGGCCGAGGCCACGGTCAGCAGCACCACCGACAGGCCGGGGAAGCCGAAGTAGTAGAAGCCGGTGATCAGGGCCGGGGCCAGGGCCAGCATGAACTCCAGGTGCATGGAGCGGATGGTGGTCCGTCCCAGCCAGTGGGGGGACGTGGATACGGTCAGAAGCGGAGAGCTCATTCTTCCATCCTCCTGGCCAGGACCTCGCTTTTGCCATGCCGGAAGTAGTGGACCATGGGCCGGCGGGCTGGGCAGACGTAGGCGCAGACGCCGCATTCGATGCAGTGGAACAGGTCGGCCTCGGCCGCGTCCTCGAAGCGCTGGAACTCGCAGAGCTTGCTCAGCTCGGAGGGCACCAGGTTCACCGGGCAGGACGCCACGCAGCGGCCGCAGTGGATGCAGGGGTGGTCGTCGTAGCGGCGCAGGTGCTCGGCCGCCTGGACGAAGACGCCCTCGGTCTCCTTGGTGATGGGGGTCAGGGTGTCGAAGTGGGCGAAGCCCATCATGGGACCGCCCACGATGATCTTGCCCGACCCGCCCACCGCGCCGCCGGCGGCCTTGATGGCCTCGGCGATGGGGGTGCCCAGCCGGGCCAGGTAGGCCTGGGGCTTGGCCACGTCGCCGGCCACCGCGAAGACCCGCTCCAGGTTGGGCTTGGCGCTGATCAGCACCCGGCCCACCTCCAGGGCGGTGACCAGGGGCTCCACCACCACGCCCACGTCGCGGGGCTCGCCATAGGGCGTGGGCACCTCGCGGCCGGTGAGGCTCATCACCAGCAGGTTGTCGGTGCAGTAGGGGAAGTGGGTGGTGCTCTGGGAGCTCACTTCCCACTCCCGCAGTCGGGCCAGGGCCATGACCTCGTTGGCCACCTGGCCGGAGGGAACCGCCAGGATCACCTTCTCCGCGCCGCTGATGCGCTTCAGGGCGGTGACGCCCAGGTCCAGCTCGGTCAGGTTCAGCCCGGCCAGGGCGGCCTGGTTGGGGCAGACCGGGGGATCGTGGTCCAGGGCCCGGATCACCAGGGTGTCGGTGGGCCGCACCACCGGGATGCCGGTCATGAACAGGTAGGACCGGGGGGCCATGGGCGGGGACAGGTCCACGTGCAGGGGCAGGCCGTGGCTGGCCGCGCGCACCAGGCCCGCCTCGCGGATGCGCCGCAACAGGCGGGTGGGCCGGGCCTTGGCCACCTCGTCGGGATCCGACAGCGGGGGACGGACCTCGCCCTCGGGCGTGGCCCAGATGTCCTGGCCGTCGTTGAGGATGACGATGGTGGGCACCGGCTGTCCGGCCGGGTCGGCGAAGTCGCGGATCGCCTCCACCGTGCCGCTGACCGGACTCAGGACCACCGCGCTGTCGAATTCCTCGGAGCTGCCCAGCAGCTGACCCATGCCGACCTGCTGCCCGGGCTCCACCTTGGCCTGGCAGACCGAGCCGCGGTGCTGGCGCAGGGGCAGGTAGAGCCGCTCGGGAGGCGGCAGGGGGGTGGGGGGGCCGAAGGCAGTGCCGCGGGGCAATCGAACGCCTTTGAACCAAGTTGCGATGCTCATGCGGGGTTACTCCTAAGCTGGCGGCGGGCCGCAGCCCGGGCCGGGGGCTGGGAAAATCCCGGCCGGTGAACAATGCCGCACCCGGCTCGGCCGCGCCCTGGACCCGCTTCCGGGGCCTGGGCCGATGCCGTGGACCTCTGTATCCTTGTTTGGGCCCGCAGGCCCGGTCGTCACCTGTCCGTGGCGCCTCTCAGCGGGGCAGGGAGACCGTGAAGGTCGTGCCCTGGCCTTGCTGTGAATGCACGCTGATATCTCCCCGGTGGGCCTTGACCACACGCCTGGCGATGGAGAGCCCCAGGCCGGTTCCGGGTTTGTTCTTCAGCTCCGGGCTCTTGGAGCGGAAAAAGTCATCGAAGATAAAGGGCAGCTCGGCCTCCGGAATGCCGGGCCCCTGGTCCGAGACGCCGAGGTCCACCTGGTAGGGATGGACCGCGACCCCCAGGGTGACTTTACCCCCCGGGCGGTTGTACTTCACCGCGTTGCTGGTCAGGTTGTAGAGGGCCTCCAGCAGGGTCTCCCGATCCAGCGAAAGCTCCACCGCGCCGGGATCACCTTCCACGACCAACTCCTGGCCGGCGGCCTGGGCCTCCAGCCCGGTGCGTTCGGCCAGGGTGGTCACCAGCTCGGCCAGGGCCACCGGGGCCCGGCGCTCGGCGATGCCGGCCTCGGCCAGGCGGCTCATGGCCAGCCAGGCGTTCAGGGAGTTGAGCAGTTCGTCCATGCGGAAGACCGCCCGGTCCATCAGCTCGCCATAGGCCGGGGGCAGGGGCCCCAGGCTCTGCTTGACCATCACCTCCAGCAACTGGCGCACCGCCGCCAGGGGCGAGCGCATCTGGTGGCTGACCAGGGTCACGAAGTTGGCCTCCATGCGGGCCTTCTCTTCGCGCAGCTCCTTGGCCTCCAGCTCCAGGAAGCGCCGCTCCAGGCCCCGGCCCACCACGTGCTTGAGCTCGTCGGGGCTGAAGGGCTTGGGCAGGAAGTCGTAGGCGCCCTGCTTCATGGCGTCCACCGCCGATTGCAGGGTGGCGTGGCCGGTGACCATCACGCAGACGATGGCCGGATCGAACTCCCGCACCCCGGACAGGACCTCCAGGCCGCTGATGCCCGGCATCTGCAGGTCCACCAGCACCAGGTCCGGGGGCTCCTGGCGCATCAGGTGCAGGCCCTTCTCGCCATGTTCGGCCAGGTTGACCCGGTAGCCCCAGCGGGTGAGCAACACCTGCGCCGACTCACGCGCCACCTCGTCGTCGTCGATGGCCAGGATGAGGGGCTTTACCGAACGCAGGGGCATGCTTGCACCGATTCCCAATGCTCATGTTGCGGACGCTGGCAATCATCACCCGGACAGAAGGTCTTGCCGCCTGCCGGAGCCAACGCCAGGATCACGGACCGGAGTCAGCCGGCCAGGAGCTTGTCGACCTTTGCCAAAAGGACTTCGGCGGTGAAGGGCTTGTCCAGGTACTCGTCCCCCTGGGCCAGCTTGGCTTCGGGAGGCAGGGTGAAGCGTTCGCCGGCGATGGTCTTGACCGCCGAGCACATCAGGACCGGAACGTCGCGGTAATCCATGTACTCGGGGGTGCCGCGCAGGGTGGTGGTGACCGAGAAACCCTCGTAGATCGAGTCCATCATGATGTCGAGCACGATCAGGTCCGGGTCCTCGGCCTTGACCGCCTCCAGGCCTTTTTTGCCGTCCGGGGCGGTGCTTACCTGATGACCGGCCGCTTGCAGGATGGCCTTGGTCGCCAGGGTGTAGTCAGCGTCATCATCAATGATGAGGATCTTGGCCATGGCCAACCCCCGAGCTTGTGTAGGTTATCACTTGTGCAACCGCGCTCACATTAATCCGGGTTGCGCCTCAAGTCAATCCCATTGCACAACAACGGGTCAACTAGCTCAATACTTGTACAAAAATTCCTGGGCCGACGGGTATCGCAGCCGTTTGAGCAGGATGATCACGTCATAGGGACGCCCCTGGCGATCCACGCGATAATCCTCGAGAATCGCCTTCAGCTCATAACCCAGGCGCTTGAAGGCGGTGATCTGCTCCTTGCGGTCCACCTGTATTTCAGCCTGCAACAGCATCAGGCCCATGGCCTTGCCCGTCTCGGCCAACTGGCGCAACAGGGTGGATCCCAGGCCCAGGTCGCGGTACTGGCGGTGCACCAGGCACTCCACCAGGGCGCGATGGGCCGCGGCCCAGGACCCGCGCAGCAGGTAGGCGTAGCCGGCCATGCGGTCGCCGGCCTCGGGATCAAAGGCGGCCAGCACCCGCAGCCGGTCGCCGCCCAGGCGGCCCAGGCGGCGGGTCATGGCCTCGATATCCTTGAGGTCCTGGTTCAGCAGGCGGACCTCGTCGTCGGTCAGGTCCTCCATGAAGGCCCGCACCGCCGGGATGTCCGCCGGCTCCAGCCATTTCAGGCCCACCTCGCGGCCGTCGTTGATGCTCACGCTGCTAAGGTATGGGCCGGGCATGGAATTCCTTTGGCCGCCACCCCGAGGGGCGGGCAGGGATGGACCGACGCCGCGCCTGGAGAGGGCGGGCTTGGTCGGCCGCGGATGTCATGACAGGCGGTTAGGGGTTGCTTTGGATCAGCCCTTGGTAACATTAACGGCCGCGGTTTGTCAATGTCCGCCGGAGCGTGGTGGTCTGGTTGTGGACAAGTGCAGGGCCAGACGAATATAATCACCGGATCGTCCGGCCAGGAGGGCCGTGGCTGAAACACCCCTGGGGAGAGACATGGGCGCGGGAGTCGAAAGATTCGAGGACGCGGGACGCCTGGTGGCGCTGGTCCTGCGGCAAGACGCCGACCTGGGACCGGGGGCGCACTTCCTCACCGGTCCGGAGATGGGTCAGCAACTGGCCCTGATGGAGCATCCCACTGGTCACCAGATCAAGGCCCATGTGCACAACTCCTCCCCCCGCAAGGTGGAGCTGACCGGCGAGGTGCTGATCATCCGCCAGGGCCGGCTGCGGGTGAACCTTTTCCGCGAGGACGGCGCGCCCCTGGACAGCCTGGAACTGGGACCGGGCGACGTGATCCTGCTCAACGGCGGGGCCCACGGCTTCGAGGTCCTGGAGGCCTGCCAGATGATCGAGGTCAAGCAGGGACCCTACCTGGGTCTGGGCGACAAGCGCCTGCTCTTCCAGGAGAAAGCATGAGCGCAGCGGAGTTCATCCCGGTCTGTGAGCCGCTGTTGGCCGGCAACGAGGCGGCCTACGTCAGCGACTGCGTGACCAGCGGCTGGATCAGCTCGGCCGGGGACTACCTGGCCCGCTTCGAGCAGGGCATGGCCGCGCTGTGCCAGGTGGGCCACGGCGTGGCCTGCGCCAACGGCACCGCGGCCCTGCACCTGGCCTGCGCCGCCCTGGGCCTGGGCCCGGGCGACGAGGTTATCTGCCCGGCCTTTTCCATCATCAGCACCGCCAACAGCATCGTGCAGACCGGGGCCACCCCGGTCCTGGTGGACGTGGAGCCCGACACCCTCTGCCTGGACCCGGCCCTGACCGCCCAGGCCGTGACCCCCCGCACCAGGGCCATCATGCCGGTGCACATGTACGGTCACCCGGCCGAGATGGACCCCCTCATGGACCTGGCCCGTCAACACGGCCTGGCCGTGATCGAGGACGCGGCCCAGGTGCACGGCGGCGGCTACAAAGGCCGGCCCCTGGGCGGCATCGGCCAGATGGGCTGCTTCAGTTTCTTCGCCAACAAGCTCATCACCACCGGCGAGGGCGGGATGGTGGTCAGCGACGACCCGGAGCTGGCCCAGAAACTGCGCCGGCTGCGCAACCTGGCCCACGGACCCAAGCGCTTCGAGCACCACGAGCTGGGCTTCAACTATCGCCTGACCAACCTCCAGGCCGCCCTGGGCCTGGCCCAGTTGGAGCGCCTGGAGGCCACCAAGGCCCGCAAGGCGGCCATTGGCGACCGCTACAACCACAACCTGGCCGACCTGCCGGGCGTCACCCTGTACTGGGGCCGCCATCGCCCCCAGGCCTCGCCGGTGATGTGGATGTACGGCCTGCTGCTGCCCCCGGGGCTGGACCGCGACGCGGCCATGGACCGCCTGCGCGAGCAAGGAGTGGACACCCGGGCCTTTTTCCTGCCCCTGCACCAGCAGCCCATGTACGACGGCGCCCACCCCGGCCTGCCCGACCTGCGGGGCGGGCATCCGGTCAGCGAGGACGCCGGCCGGCGGGGGCTCTACCTGCCCTCGGGCGCGGGCCTGAGCGAGGCGCAGGTGGACCGGGCCAGCCAGGCCCTGCGCGACCTGGTCTTGCGGGGCTAGGCGCGCGGCGGCTAATTCCCTCAATCCGGGCGGGTGGCGATCAGCGGTCGGGGGGCGGCTTCCCGGAACCGTGGCGGGGCGACATGTTCGGGAAATGAACCGCGCGAAGGGCGCGGGAGCAAAAGCACAAATTGGTAAATGGCATTTATCCTTGACAACTGCGGCTGCGAGCGGCTAAATACCCTAAGTTACTTTGTAGCTTTATTGTAACTGTAGGGTGGCTAAACGCGGAAGCGGCAGGGCTGCCGGCGGGTCATTTCGGCCCCGGCGGGACCAGTTCAGGAAACCACGGCTGGAGAGGCAAGCATGGACAAGCTTCTGACCCCTGGTGGCGGCAAGACCGAGTTGCTCCTTGGCAACGAGGCCATCGTGCGCGGGGCCCTGGAGGCGGGGTTGGCCTTCGCCACCTGTTATCCGGGCACACCCTCCTCGGAGGTGCCGGACACCCTGTATCGGCTGCGCAAGGCGGAGCCGGACCAGGCGCAGTACTACTTCGAGTATTCCACCAACGAGAAGGTGGCCATGGAGTGCGCCGCCGGCGCGGCCGTGGCCGGGCTGCGCACCCTGGTGACCATGAAGCACGTGGGCATCAACGTGGCCGCCGACCCCCTGATGACCCTGGCCTACACCGGCGTCAACGGCGGCATGGTCATCCTCAGCGCCGACGACCCCTCGCTGTTTTCCAGCCAGAACGAGCAGGACAACCGCTTCTACGCCCGCCTGAGCGGTCTGCCCATGCTGGAGCCCTCCAGCCCCTCCGAGCTGAAGGAGGCCACCAAGTACGCCTTCGCGCTCAGCGAGCAGCTCACGGTGCCGGTGATGCTGCGCACCACCACCCGGGTCAACCACGCCCGCGAGGCGGTCAAGTTCGCCAAGCTGCCCAAGGCCAAGACCCAGGTCGAGTTCAAGAAGGACCCCTTCCGCTTCGTCACCGTGCCGGCGGTCAGCCGCCAGCTCCACCTGCGCCTGCTCAAGGTCTATGAGCAGGCCCAGGCCGTCTCCGAGGCCAGCGAGCTGAACCAGGTCATCGGCAAGGGCAAGCTGGGCGTCATCACCTCCGGCGTGGCCGCCAACTACGTCTTCGACGCCCTCAATGACCTCGACGCCGTCGGCAAGGTCAAGGTGCTCAAGCTGGGCCTGACCTGGCCCCTGCCCGAGAAGATGATCCTGAAGTTCCTGAAGAGCTGCGACAAGGTCCTGGTGGTCGAGGAGCTGGAGCCGCTGATGGAGAACGCGGCCCGGGCCCTGGCCCAGGAAAACGGGGTCAAGGTCAAGATCGCCGGCAAGGGTCCCAAGCTCTTCAGCCGGGCCTACGAGTTCAACCCCCGCCTGGTGCGCGACGTCATCGGCCACCACTTCGGCTTCAAGTACAAGGCCACCAAGGCCCTGGACCTGGCCGACCAGCCGGCCCTGCCCGGACGTCCGCCCACGCTCTGCCCCGGCTGCCCCCACCGCGCCACCTACTACGCGGTCAAGGAGGTGGTGGGAACCAGCGCCATCCACCCCACGGACATCGGCTGCTACACCCTGGGCATGCTGCCCCCCATCAGCATGGCCGACTTCGTGATCTGCATGGGCTCCTCGGTCAGCAGCTCCGGCGGCTTCGCCCGGGCCACCGGCCAGAAGGTGGTCAGCTTCATCGGTGACAGCACCTTCTTCCACTCCGGCATCACCGGCCTGGTCAACGCGGTGCACAACAACCACAACTTCACCCTGGTGATCCTGGACAACGGCACCACCGCCATGACCGGACACCAGCCCCACCCCGGGGTGGACACCGAGAAGATCGGCGACCCCACCACCCACATCGACATCGAGGGCGTGGTCCGCAGCCTGGGCGTCACCCACATCACCACCATCAAGCCCCTGAAGGTCAAGGCCTCGGTGGAGGCCATCAAGGCCGCGGTGGAGTACGAGGGCGTCAGCGTCGTCATCAGCCAGGAGCTCTGCCCGCTCTTCGCCCGCCGGGTGGCGCCCAAGTCCAGGAAGCCCTTCGAGGTGCGCCTGGACAAGTGCCAGGGCCACCTGGACTGCGTGAAGAAGGTGGCCTGCCCGGCCATGTTCGTGGAGGACGGCAAGGCCCGCATCAACCCGCTCCAGTGCATCGGCTGCGCGCTCTGCGCCCAGATCTGCCCGGAGAACGCCATCCTGCCGGTCAAGGCCGAGGCCTAAGGAGGAAGCCAAATGCAAACCCAACGCATCGTCAACGTGGGCGTGGGCGGACAGGGCAACCTGCTGGCCAGCAACCTTCTGGGCCAGGCGGCCCTGGACGCCGGACTGCCGGTGGTGGTCAGCGAGATCCACGGCATGGCCCAGCGCGGCGGCGTGGTGGAGAGCGCGGTGATCATCGGCGAGGCCAAGAGCCCCATCGTCAGCGACGCCGAGGCCGACATCATCGTCAGCTTCGAGCCGGTGGAGACCCTGCGCATCCTGAACAAGGCCCACAAGGGCACCTTGATCATCACCAACACCCGGCCCCTGCCGCCCTTCACCGTGGCCATCGGCCAGGCCGCCTATCCCGCCCCCGAGGATTCCCTGGCCTATATCCGCCGCAAGGTCAAGAACGTCATCTCCTTTGACGGCCAGGCCCTGGCCGAGCAGGCCAAGAACCCCCTGAGCCTGAACATGGTCATGCTGGGCGCGCTCTTCGCCGCCGGCAACCTGCCGGTGCCGGTCAAGTCCATCAAGAAGATGATCAAGGCCAACAGCAAGGAGCGCTTCGTCGCGGCCAACCTGCAGGCCTTCGACCTGGGCTTCGCCGCCGCTGGCGGCGGCAACTAGCGGAAAAGAACGGGGGAGCCCTTTTGGCCGGGCCAAGAGGGCTCCCCACGCCCCCGCCTAAAAAGACTAAGGCCAAACGGTTCGCGCCGTTTGGCCTTTCGCTTTTGGCCCTGAATTTATTCTGTTGTCCCGGGCAAGAGGGGAGGCAGGACGCCGGCCCTACTGCGCGCGGCCTATCTCCCGCTTCAGCAGGTCCTGGAACTCCGGCGGCGGGCAGGTATTGAGCGAGACTCCCAACTGGTAGGCCTCGGGCTGGGCCAGGCCGTTGCTCACCCGCACCACCTGGCCCCGCACCTGGATTTGCATGTGGTGTTGAGGCAGGTCCAGGACCACCTCCAGGGGATGGCCGGGCTCCAGGTGGGCGTAGGTGATCAACCCCAGGCCCGCGAGGCTGGCGTCCACGGTCTGGGCGGGAAAGTCTTGGCGTGAATGCGAACCGGCCCGCAAACTGCGCAAGCAGGCCGGGGCCGTGAGTGGCACCCGGCGATGACGCCGGCGGTCGGGTTCCGCGCCCACCACCCGGTTCCGGCCCATATGCTTGGCCTGATACAGGGCTTGGTCAGCCTTGGCGATCAGGCCCAGGGCGTCGCTGGCGTCATCGGGAAATCCGGCCACGCCGATGCTCACCGTGATTTGGATCTCCGACGCGTCATTGGCGCCGGGGAAGAGGCGCTGGGCTATGGTCTGGCGGTGGCGCTGGGCCACGGTCAGGGCTTGTGTCTTGCTGGCTTGGGGAAGGATGATGACGAACTCCTCCCCGCCATAGCGCACCACGTAATCGATGTCACGGGCTCCCGCCTGCAACAGCCGGGCAATCGCGGTCAGGGCCTTGTCCCCGGCCAGATGACCCCAGCAGTCATTGAACTCCTTGAAGTGGTCCAGGTCCAGCATCATCAGCGAGAATTCCTGGTCGTAGCGCTGGGCCGAGGCCAGTTGCTTGACCAGGACGCTGTTGAGGAAGCGGCGGTTGAACAGACCGGTCAACTCGTCGATGATGGCGTTGCGCTCTTTCTGGGCCAGGAGCGAACCCTCCACCAGCAGGGCCTGTTTCACCTCGGGCTGGATGTTGATGAAATAGTCGGCCAGGGCCGCCCGCAGGCCCACGTCCCGGCCCAAGGCCTGGTTCAGGGTTTGGCGGTGGGTCAACACTCCTTGCCAATAGCGCCGGGCCTGATCTGGTCCGAAGTCCTTGCGGGTGAGGAGATAAAGGATTTCGCGCGGGAGTTGCGGGCCGTAGCGATTTTCCAAATCCGTCCAATAAGCCGGATCCTGATTGCCTGGATCCTGCTCGGCGGAGCGGAAGACCTTCAGCCAATCGGTTTGGGTCGTACCATCGGGCCAGGGGGGCATGCTGTCATCCCACAGTTGGGGGTGATTAGCCAAACGCAGGATTTAATCACAGCCGGTGGAAGCATATATATGCCCACCGGCCCAGGCGACCCACTCTGCGCCCGCCAAGATAATGGGAGAAATTTAGCTAGGGGAGGCCGGTTTAGTCAAGTGAAATAATAAAAATTGAATTAATAGTAATAGTTGCACTGGGTGGGTCGCGCGGGTCCACAAAGCCACAACTGCAATATCCGGGCGGATATTTCCGATAACGTCTAGGTGAACACCCCGGGAGACGGTCCGAGCCATTGGTCCGGAAAAGTGTGCGCAATCAGCCAGAAAAGGACGTAGGTCTGTGAAGCCTGCTGGCCTGGCTGGCGGCGGCCGCGCGTCCGAACCTGGTCCAACCAAATCGACCCCGGCGCTCCAGCTGGAACTGGCCAGGAGGGGCGTTAGTCACCCTCCAACCGGACCCGCACCGCCAGGGCGTGCACCGGCAGGCCCTCGGCCGTGGCCAGGGTCTGCACCGTGGGGGCCAGGCCGGCCAGGCCTTCGCGGGTCAGGTACTGGAAGGTGGGCTTCTTGATGAAGTCGTCCACCGAAAGCCCGCTGAAGCACAGCGCGCCCTGGGCCGTGGGCAGCACGTGGTTGGTGCCGCTGGCATAGTCGCCCACCGGCACCGGGGCCCAGGGGCCCATGAAGATGCTGCCGGCGTGGCGGATCTGTTGCAGGGTCAGGAAGGGCTCGGCGGTGACGATCTGCAAATGCTCGGGCGCGTACTCGTTGCTGAAGTCCACGGCCTGGTCCATGTCCCGGGCCACCAGCACCGCGCAATAGCGCCCGGCCTTTTCGATGATCTCGCGTCGGGGCAGGCCGGGCAGCAGCCGGGCCACCTCGTCGCAGACCGCCTGGGCCAGGGCCGCGTCGTCGGTGACCAGCACCGCGGCCGAGTCCGGGTCGTGCTCCACCTGGGAGAGGAAGTCCAGGGCCAGGTGCTTGGGGTTGGCGCTGGCGTCGGCCAGGAGCAGGGCCTCGGAGGGACCGGCCGGGGAGTCGATGTCCACCAGGCCGAAGACCTGCATCTTGGCCGCGGTGACGTACTTGTTGCCCGGCCCCACGATCTTGTGCACCCTGGGCACCGCGCCGGTGCCCAGGGCCAGGCTGCCCACCGCCCAGGGGCCGCCCAGCTTGTAGATCTCGTGCGCCCCGGCGATGTCGCAGGCCACCAGGGTGTTGGGGTTCATGGCCATGCCTTCCAAAGGCGGGGTGCAGACCGCCACCCGCCGCACCCCGGCCACCACCGCCGGCAGCACCGTCATCAAGGCGGTGGAGGGATAGGCGGCCCGGCCGCCGGGCACGTAACAGCCCACCGCGTCCAGGGGGGTGGACTTGCGGCCGGCCAGGATGCCCGGGGCCACCTCCATCTGCCACTGGGGCCGCTCCAACTGGGCGGCGTGGAAGGCCCGGATGTTGGCCGCCGCGCTTTTGAGCGCGGCCACGATCTCGGCCGGCACCTGCTGGTAGGCGGCGGTGATCTCCTCCGGGGTGACCCTGAGCTCCTCGGCGGTCAGGTCGGGCTTCAGGCGGCGATGCTCGGCCAGGTTGGCCTGGTCGCCGC
Source organism: uncultured Desulfarculaceae bacterium (assembly GCA_937908275.1). Lineage (GTDB taxonomy): Bacteria > Desulfobacterota > Desulfarculia > Desulfarculales > Desulfarculaceae > JACRDC01. Next base: position 51,276 of record CALERA010000017.1, read on the forward strand.
TGCGGCGGATATCGTCGAGGATGCCGCGCACCCGCTCGTAGACGTCGGAGACATCCTCCAGGGAGCGGCGCAGGAGCTCCTGCCGGCGGGCGGGCGTCAGGTCGTCAAGGCGCTGGGGAACAAGTCGCATCGATGGTCCTTTTCGCTGGGGGCGCGTCCAGGCATGGATTA
>CALERA010000018.1 GCA_937908275.1 uncultured Desulfarculaceae bacterium
GGCGAACTGGGACCAGGAGCCGGGGTGGGCGCCCAGGTCCAGCACCCGCTGACCGGGCCGGAACAACTGATAGCGCCCGTCCATTTCCTGGAGCTTGTACACCGAACGGGCGGCGAAGCCTTCTTGCTTGGCCCTGCGGTAGCGGGCATCCAGTTGGCCGGGGCGGGTCATGGTGGGCAAAATCTAGCATAGGCCGCGGGTTGGGGCAAGATGAACCAGCCCCGTCCCGCGCCCTGGGCCCGGGATTGCCTGGGCTTGCCCCCCCGCTTTGGGCTATAATTTGCTCACCCGCGCCAGACTTCGCCACCACCCAGCCAGGGGAGCCCAGGGTGAAAATCCGCCTGCGCCTGAACAAGCACCCCAGCCACGACGGCATCTTCCTGGCCTCCAAGGCCGTGCAGGAGGTGTTCCGCAACATCGTCAACGCCATGAGCGACGGAGTGCTGGTCATCAACCGCGAGGGCTCCATCGTTTTGGTCAACCCCGCCCTGGGCGGCATCCTGGGCCTCGCCAAGCAGGAGATGGAGGGCAAGGGCTGGGCGGAGCTGTTCTTTGGCCGGGCCGAGAACGACAATTTCAACGACGTGGTGGTGGACGTGATCCAGAACCAGGTCTGCCACTACAACCAGCAGGTCACCTACTACCCGCCCCAAGGCTCCCCCCGGGAGCTGATCGTGACCACCAACCTGCTCACCAACCCCGAAGCCGAGACCCACTCGGTGCGGGGGATGTTGGTGGTTTTCAAGGACATCAGCGAGTTGAGCGACCTGCACCGCCAGCGGCAGGAGCTGTTGGAACGCACCCGCCTGCTCTACCAGGAAAAGCTGGAGGGCCTGGACCGCCTGGCCCGGGCGGTGGCCCACGAGATCCGCAACCCGGTCATGAGCATCGGCGGCCTGACCCAGCGCCTGTTGGCGCGCTGCGACCCCAGCCATCCCGACTGCCAGTACTACAACCGCATCCTCCAGGGCAGCCGCCGCCTGGAAACCATCGTGGCCCAGGTGCGCGAATACGCCGACCTGCCCGCGCCCCATCCGGCGCCCCTGGACCTGGTTCCCTGGCTGGAGCCCATCCTCCAGGACTACGCCCCCCGCTGCGCCGCCCTGGGGGTGGACCTGGTTTGGCCGGACGGCGGGAGCGAGCCCCAGGTCACTCTCTCGCTCTGGGTCCGGGGCGATCCCAAGCTCCTGGCCCGGGCCCTGCGGGTGATCCTGGACAACTCCCTGGAGGCCATGCCCCAGGGCGGACGGCTGACGGTGGGCCTGGAGCTGAGAGAAGACCCGCCCTGGGCCATGCTGCGGGTGACCGACAGCGGCCGAGGCATCCGCGCCGACGACCTGCCCTTCATCTTCGATCCCTTCTTCTCCACCAAGGCCGACGGGGTGGGCATGAACCTGGCCATCGCCAAGCGGGTCCTGGACGAGCAGGAGGGCAAGATCGAGGTGAAAAGCATTCTCGGTCACGGCGCCACCTTCGAGTTGCTGCTGCCCCTCGCCCCGGACCCCACCCCGTCCGCCCCCCCGCTTTGACGCCGGCTTGCGGCCCGGCTATGATTCCTGGCGACGGCCCGCGCCATCCCCTGGACCGGCCGCCGCGCCCCTCCCCAACCCCCGGAGCGGTCATGAGCCAGCCCAAGGTGGAATTTTATCGGCACGGACTGGAGCAGGAGGAGATGGAGGCCTGCCTGGCCACCCTGCGCTCCCTGTTCCTGACCACCGGCCCGGCCTGCGCCCGGGCCGAGAAGGCCCTGGCCCGCTATCTGGACGTCCCGGAAGTGGTGACCGTGGCCACCTGCACCGCCGCCCTGGAGCTGGCCCTGCTGGCCCTGAACCTGGGCCCGGGCGACGAGGTCATCACCACCCCCATGACCTTCATCGCCACCGCCAACGCGGTGCTCTACACCGGGGCCACCCCGGTCCTGGTGGACGTGGACCCGGTCTCCGGCAACCTGGACCCGGCCCGGGTGGAGGCGGCGGTGACCGAGCGCACCAAGGCGATCATGCCGGTGCACCTCTATGGCGTGCTCTGCGACCTGAAGGCCCTGCGCGCCATCGCCGACCGCCACGGTCTGGCCTTGATCTCCGACTGCGCCCACGCCCTGGAGGCCCGGCGCGACGGCCTGGGCTCGGCCGACCTGGCCGAGGCCGCCTGCTACAGCTTCTACGCCACCAAGAACCTGACCTGCGGCGAGGGCGGGGCGGTGGCGGTGCACGACCCGGCCCTGGCCGAGCGCCTGCGCACCCTGCGCATGCACGGCATGAGCCGGGGGGCCGCCGACCGCTACCACGGCCCCTATCACCACTGGGACATGGTGGAGCTGGGCCGGAAGGCCAACCTGAGCGACATCAACGCCAGCCTGCTGCTCAGCCAGATCCCCCGCCTGGAGGCCAACCTGGCCCGGCGCGAGGCCATCGCCCAGCGCTACGAGCGGGCCTTCGCCGAGCTGCCCGGGGTGGATTTCCCCCGGGCCCCGGAGGGCTGTCTCCACGCCCGCCATCTCTTCACCATCTGGACGCCCCGGCGCGACGAGTTCCTGGCCGCCCTGCAGGACCGGGGCATCGGGGTGGCGGTCAACTACCGCGCCATCCACCTGCTGTCCTTCTATCGCCAGCGCTTCGGCTTCCAGCCCGGGGACTTCCCAGTGGCCGAGTCCATCGGCGAGCGCACCCTGAGCCTGCCCTTCTATCCCGGCCTGACCGAGGCCGAGGTGGAGCGGGTGATCAAGGCCGTGGGCGAGGTGGCCCGCCTCCTGGCCGGCTGAGGGCAACCGATCTTGCTGGGGTCGGGCGGCGCCGCCGCCGGGAGCTGTTGGCCATAGTCGTCATCGCGGGCCGCCGTCAGGCGGGGTGGCGATCACTTGCTGCCTCCGCCTGCCTCCTCGCTTTTGTCCCTTCCCGGGTGGCCGGGACAAGTCATGCTCCCGGCGCGAAGCGCAAGAGGTCCCGGGGCAAGGCCTCGCCGGGCAGAGGTGGCTGCAATCCAAAAACGGAAAGCCTGAAATTCGGGAGATTGCTTCGTCGCTGCGCTTCTCGCAATGACAGCTATTGCTTGGATTGGTGAGAACGAGCCAGGCCCATTCCGGAAGAGAAACGCTGCACCGCCTACCTGGCCCGCCACGCTTGCCACGAAATCAGGCCGCAAGCCATCTTCCGCAGGCGGGGCTCATCCCCACCCTCTGGCATATTGACACGCAATCTGTTGTGAGAGCACGCCAGGCTCGGTCGCGGCACGCGACCCGACCCGTATACGCCCTGCCGGGGACACCCAGCCCGGACTGATTTGCCTTCTGCCGGTCTGAAAAAGACGCCACCTACGGGAGCGCGCGAGGCCCGGGCGAAGGTTACTGCCACCCGACCCGTATACGCCTGTCGCGGCACGCGACCCGACCCGTATACGCCCTGCCG
>CALERA010000019.1 GCA_937908275.1 uncultured Desulfarculaceae bacterium
CGTGCCAGTCGCCCAGGGGCACCCGGTCCGGCTCCTCGCAGTGCAGGGCCTTGAGGTAGCGTTCAAAATCTGGTTTGGGGGTGATGGACATGGTTGGCTTTGCTCCCTTTGCTCAAGTGGCCATGCGACCGCCGTCAAGCCGGGACGGGATGGACCGGTCCCCTGACCGGAGTTTCCGGCTTCTGGCGCGGGGTCCGAACCGTATGGCTGTGCGCCTGCGGACCGGAGCCGTGAACCTGAACCAAAGTCGACGAGGGTTTCGTGGCTGCAATGTGAGCAAGGAGCATGCCGGCCGGTGCTTGGCCCAGAAAGATATGCCTGCTGGTGGGTTACAAATATGGAACGCCGGCGGGGCGCGGCCGGTGCACTCCCTGGTGCACCGTTAGGGGCAGTTGTCCGTTTTCGGGCGTCGCCCCGGAAGGGGCTAGAGACCCATCTTTTGCAGCCGCCCTTGCAGGGCGCGGCGGGACAGGCCCAGGTATTGCGCGGTGCGGGTCTGGTTGCCCTGGTGCATCTCCAGGGCGGCGCGGATGATGCGCTGGTTCAGGCGCTCCAAATCCAGGCCCTCGGGGGGCAGCTCGGCGGCCGGGTCCAGCCCGGACGCGGCCCCGGCCGTTGGGCGGGGGGCGGAGGCGGCGACCGGCGCGGGCATGGCGTGGACGTCCTCCAGGCGGGTCAGGTCCTCGGCCTGGACCCGGTCCCAGGGGCCCAACAGGGCCAGGCGTTCCATCAGGTTCTTGACCTGACGGACGTTTCCCGGCCAGGGGTGCCGGGTCAGGGCCTCCTCGGCGCTGGTGGCGAAGCGGCCGAACTCCCGGCCCTGGCGGGCCGCGGCCCGCTGCACGAAGTGCCGGGCCAGGGGCACGATCTCCTCCGGACGCTCGCGCAGGGGCGGGATGCGCACCACCCCGATGCTGATGCGGTAGTAGAGGTCGGCCCGGAAACGGCCCTCCTCCACCTCGCGGGCCAGGTTCTTGTTGGTGGCGCAGATGACCCGCAGGTCCACCGGCACCTCCTTGATCCCGCCCAGGGGATAGAACTTGCGCTCCTCCAGCACCCGCAGGAGCTTTATCTGCAATTCCAGGGGCATCTCGCCGATCTCGTCCAGGAAGATCGCCCCGCCGTGGGCCGCCTCCAGCTTGCCCTTCTGCCCGGCGCTGCTGGCCCCGGTGTAGGCCCCGGGGCGGTGGCCGAAGAACTCGCCCTCGAAGAGCTGGGGCGAGATGGCCCCGCAGTTGACCGCCACGAAGGGCTTCAGGGGGTCCTCGGCCTGGTAGTAGTGCACGAAGCGGGCGATCAGCTCCTTGCCGGTGCCGCTCTCGCCCTCGATCAACAGGCTCAGGGAGCGGTCCCGACTGTACTTCTTGGCCAGGTCCAGCACCGCCCGGGTGTGGTCGGAGAAGACGCACATCTGGCCCAGGCCGACCTCCTGGAGATAGGCCTGGCGCAGGCGCTCGGCCTCGCTGCGCAGGGCCTGGGTGCTCTCGGCCACCCGGTGGTTGAACTCCTGCTTGAGCTGGCTGTAGTTGTTGCGCAGGGTCTTGTATTCCTGGATGCGGTCCAGGCCCAGGGCCAGCTCGCGCACGTCGATGGGCTTTTGCAGGTAGTCGAAAGCGCCTAGTTTCAGGGCCTTGACCGCGTTGTCCATGTCGCCGTGGCCGGTGACCAGGATCACCTCCACCGCCCCGCCCTCGCTCTGGCGCAGGCGCTGCAACAGCTCCAGGCCGTCCATGCCCGGCATGCGGATGTCGCTGACCACCACGTCGAAGGCCTGGCCCTGGAAATGGCCCAGGGCCTGTTCGGCGTCGGCGGCGGCCACGATGCGGTGCCCCAGCTTGGTCAGGAAGTGCGACAGGCTCTGGCGCACGTCCTGCTCGTCGTCCACCAACAGGATGTTCAGACCCATCAGCCCCTCACCGGCAGGCTCACCGTGAAGGTGGCCCCGCCCTGCGGGTTGTTGCAGAAGGAGATGTCTCCCTGGAACTCGGTGACGATGGACTTGCTGATGCTAAGCCCCAGCCCGGTGCCCTGGCCCACCTGCTTGGTGGTGACAAAGGGATCGAAGATCTTGCCCACCACCTCGGCCGGCACCCCGGTGGCGTTGTCGCCCACCTCCAGGAAGACCCGCTCCGGCCCCTGGCGGCCGGTGCGCACCCAGAGGCTTTTGAGGGCCCGGGTGGACTCCTGGTGGGCCTGGCGGGCGTTGACCACCAGGTTCATGATCACCTGCTCCAAACGGTGCAGGTTGGCGCTGACCGGCGGCAGGTTGGGGTCCAGCTCGCGGGCCACCTGCACCCCCCGGGCCTCCAACTGGCGGCCGATCATGGAGAAGACGTTGTCCACCGCCTGGTTGAGGTCCACCTCCTGGGTGTGGGCCCCCTTGTCGTCCCGGGCGAAGTCGCGGATGTTCTGGATCACCTGGCTCATGCGCCGCACCTGGCGGCTGATCATCTCCAGGCCCTCGTCCAGCTCGGCCTTGTCCAGTTGCCAGTCCTGCTCCATGCCAAACAGCAGGCCCTCGGCCACCACCCGGATGGCGCTCAGGGGCTGGTTCAGCTCGTGGGCGATGCCGGCGGCCATGATGCCCAGGGAGGTCAGGCGGTCCTCGTGATAGAGCTTCAGCTCGTTGAGCCGCGCCTTCTCGGCCAGGTCCTTTTTCAGGGTGATGTCGTCGAAGATGAAGTGGATGGTGGCCTGGTCCTCGAAGTCCAGCACCCCGGCGAACCCCCGGTAGTGATGGATGCTCTTGCCCTGGTGCCCCCGGAACTCGAACTGGGCCGGCTGGTAGGGGTCGCGGAACAGGTCCTCGAAGCATTGCAGCACCCGTTGGCGGTCCTCGGGGTGGATCAGATCGCCCAGGCGGTGGAAGTGGGGGTCGCCCTCGCTCTCGCCCATCAGCTCGTAGACGAAACGGTTGCGGTGCAGGATGCGCTGGGCGTTGAAGACCACGATCCCCACCCCGGCGAAGTCGGTGACCGTGCGGTAGAGGGTCTCCGAGCGCCGCAGCTCCTTTTCCACCACCTTCTCGCCGGTGATGTCGCGGATGAACTCCAGCACCCCGCGCAGACGGCGGTTGAGGTCGTAGAGCTTCACGGCCTTGTAGCTGAAATAGATCGGTCCTCCCGGCAGGTTGGGGCAATAGGACATGCCGGTGACCTTGTCGCCCACCCGGCTGAACTCCGGATAGACCGCCTCCCAGGCCGCGTCGGGATACATCAGCAGGTCGCAGACCATGGGCCGGCGGTTGTCGTAAAAAGGCACCGCGTGGGTGTAGTCGCCCTGGCCCACCAGGCGCTCCGCGCCCCAGCCGGTGCGCTCGGCCATGGCCGGGTTCCAGACGGTGATCACGCCCTTGGTGTCTTCGATCAGGGTGGGGATGGGGATGGCCTCCAGCACGTCGTCCAGGCGCTTGGCCAGGTCCCGCCGGCTGATCCAGAGATTGAGCAGCTCCACGAAGGAGGTCAGGAAGCTCTGGTCCAGGCTCCCGGGCCGGTGGGGACGCCCCCAGGAAAGGGCCAGGAAACCGAACAGATGGCTGTCCAGTTCCAGGGGAGCCAGGCGCAGGGCGGGTTGGGGGTCGGCCGGGGGCAGGTCCACCATCTCCAGGGCCGCCAACCGCCGCCAGGTCTCCGGCTCCAGGTCGTCCACCCCCAGGGGCGGAGCCGCCAGGGGGGCCGCCCAGGCCCGGCACCAGCGCGCGGTCTGGACCAGGGTCATGCGGTTGGGGGCCTCGTAATGTTTGTGATAGAGGCGCGCCTCCTGGCAGCCCAGGCCCGCGCCCAGCAGGCCCAGGACCTGGGCCATATTGCAGCGCCCGCCCTGCTGTTGGTTGAGCAGGCGGGCCGCCCGGCCCAGGGCCTCCAGGCGCTCCCGCGCCTGGCGCGCCGGCGAAACCCGTTTCACATTTAGCGATTTATGTGTCATTCCACCCTGGTGTCCGCTAATTGGAACTCAATTCTATCCTGCGCGCCGCTTCCGCGCCAAGTGGCCCGGACTCCGTCCCGGCCCGGGCCGGCTGCCCGAAACGGTGCACCATCTGGTGCAGCACCACGGGACGGCCCAGCGCCCTTTGGGCTAATGCACCGTAATGCCTGGCTATCTTTATACTGTCACACATCGGTACATTCCTTGCTCCAGAATGGGGGCAAAAACCAGGCCGGCGGCCGATGGCCCGCGGGGGACGCGGTTCGCCAGATTGTGCCCAGCCCATGGGGGAAACCATGATCATCATCGCTGAACGCATCAATTCTTCACGCAAAAGCATCGCCCAGGCCATCGAGGCCCAGGACCGCGAGTTCATCCAGAAGGAGGCCCGCAACCAGGCCGAGGCCGGGGCCACCTACATCGACGTCAACGCCGGCAGCTTCGTGGGCCTGGAGATCGGCTACCTGAAGTGGCTGGTGGAGGTGGTCCAGGAGGTGGTGGACCTGCCCCTGTGCCTGGACTCCCCGGACCCCCAGGCCATCAAGGAGGCCCTGCCGCTCTGCCGCCAGAAGCCCCTGATCAACTCCATCACCCTGGAGCAGGACCGCCTGGAGGGTCTCTTGCCCCTGGTGGTGGAGCACGGCCTGCCGGTGATCGCCCTCTGCCAGAGCGAGGCCATGACCGCCGACACCCGCGAGGACAAGGTGGAGCTGGCCTCCCAGCTGGTGGCCAAGGCCGACGCCGCCGGCCTGCCCCGGGAGAACCTGTTCATCGACCCCCTGGTCTACCCGGTGAGCACCGACAGCAACTCGGCCCTGGCCTCCATCCAGGCCATCGGCGACATCATGACCCGCTTCCCCGGGGTCCACACCACCTGCGGCCTGACCAACGTCTCCTACGGCATGCCCCAGCGCAAGCTGATCAACCGCGCCTTCCTGGCCGCGGCCCTGGTGCATGGCCTGGACTCGGCCATCATCGACCCCACCGACATCCAGCTCTATTCGCTCCTGAAGGCCACCCTGCTGGTGTTGGGTCGGGACGATTTCGGCATGGAGTACATCGGGGCCTTCCGGGCCGGCCGGCTGACGGCCTAGGCGGGGTCAGCAGGGGGTGTTCGATCGCGCCGCGGCCAAGGGCCCCATCCGGGTCATCGCCTGCGAGGTCCTGCGGGCCGAGCTGACCCTGGCCGGTCAGGGCCTGGACCTGGAGACGGTGTTCCTGGAGCAGGGCCTGCACCACCATCCCCGGCGGATGGCCCGCCTGGTGCAACGGGCGGTGGACCGGGCCCCGGCCGGGGAAGGCCCCCTGCGCCTGGCCTTTGGCCTGTGCAGCAACGGCATGGCCGCGGTGCGGGCGCGGGACCGGGGCATCGTGGCTCCCCGCTGCCACGACTGCGTCTCCCTGCTGCTGGGTTCGCGCGCGGAATACCAGCGGCGCTTCGCCGCCCGGCCGGGGACCATCTATCTGTCCTTCGGCTGGCTCAAGGCGGGCCAGGACCCGCTGTCCAAGCTGGAGAACCAGTACCTGCCCCGCCTGGGATCGGACAACGCGGAGTGGGCCCTGCGCCAGGAGCTGAAGAACTACACCCACCTGACCCTGATCGACACCGGGGCGGGGGACCTGGCGGTGCTGCGCCGGCGGGCCCAGGAGAACTGCCGCTTCTTCGGGCTGGAGTACCAGGAGGCGCCCGGCGACCTGGGCTACCTGCGCCGGCTGCTCCTGGGCGGCGACGACGGCCCGGAGTTCCTGCGCCTGGCCCCCGGCCAGGAGATCGACCAGAACCAGTATTTTTAGCCGCGGCCCCGCCGCCCGACGCGGTCCCGGCCGGCAAAGGAGAAAGGGAAGCATGACCCATCGTGAGAGAATCAGCGCCGTTTTCCGGGGTGAGATGGTCGACACCATTCCCTGGGTGCCCCGCATCGACCTCTGGCACAACGCCCATGTCCTGAGCGGCAGCCTGCCGGCCAAGTACCGCGACATGACCGTGGAGGAGATCCACCGCGCCGAGGGCTGGCCCCTGCACAAGGTGATCCCCGAGTACCTGAAGCCGGCCCAGCCCGAGGACATCTATCACCGCGGCATCGGCCTGTACAACCTCAAGGAGTTCGCCTACACCTTCGAGTTCCCCTCGGACGTGGACATCGAGGTGAACATCGAGGAGGACCAGGACGAGGTGATGACCCACGTGGTCTACCACACCCCGGTGGGCGACGTCAGCGTGCGCCACGGTCTGACCTCGGAGATGAAGAAGTCCGGCGCGTCGATCTCCTGGGTCAAGGAGCACGCCATCAAGGGTCCGGGCGACTACAAGGCCCTGGCCCACCTGTTCGGCAACATCAAGCTCAAGCCGGCCTACGAGCGCTACAACGCCTGGCGGGCCTCCATGGGCGACGACGGCATCGCCGTGGCCCAGGGCCTGGGCATCGGCTGCTCCTCGCCGATGCACTTCATCCAGAAAACCTTCCTGGACGCCACCGAGTTCTATCTGCACTACAAGGACTACGCCAAGGAGATGGGCGAGCTGGTGGAGGCCCTGCAGGCCCCCTACGACCAGCTCATCGCCATCCTGGCCGACTCCGGGGTGGACGCGGTGCTGTGGTCGGCCAACGTCGACGACATGATCACCTACCCCAGCTACTTCGAGAAGGACATCGTGCCCTGGTGCCAGAAGGCCAGCCAGGCTCTGCGGCCCAAGGGCGTGTTCATGTTCATGCATCCGGACGGCGAGAACACCGGCCTGATGGACCTGATCCCCCGCTGCGGCATGGACGTGGCCGACGCGGTGACCCCGCACCCCATGACCAAGGTCCGCATCGAGGAGTTCTACGCCCGCTGGTGCCGCCCGGGCCATCTGACCATCCACGGCGGCATCCCGGAGATGCTCTTGCTGGAGGAGTCCTCCACCTGGGACGACCTCAAGGACTACCTGGACCACCTGTTCAAAGTCATCGCCCCGGGCACCCGCTTCGTGGCCAGCATCGGCGACACCACTCCGCCCAACGCCGAGTTCGAGCGCCTGGTCTACATCGGCGAGCGCATGGAGAAGGAGGGCCGCCTGCCCCTGCAGGCCGGGGCCTACCGCCCCCAGGACCAGGCCAACCTGGACAAGGCCCGCCAGCGCCTGGGCGGCGGCGAGATGGCGGTGGCCGACCACGACGAGCAGTTCGGCACCGTGCTCAACGACGTGCTCAAGGGCGACGAGAAGAAGATCGTGGTGGACGTCTCCGCCCTGCTGGACGGCGGCCAGGCCGCCCAGGACATCCTGAACCGGGGCATGCTGCCGGCCATGGAGATCATCGGCCGCAAGTTCACCGACGGCACGGTCTTCATCCCCGAGGTGCTCTTGTCGGCCCGGGCCATGAACGAGGCCCTGAAGGTGCTGGAGCCCCACCTGGCCGGCCAGCAGTCCGAGAGCCAGGGCAAGATCCTGGTGGGCACCGTGCGCGGCGACCTGCACGACATCGGCAAGAACATGGTCCTGACCATGCTCAAGGGCGTGGGCTACGACACCGTGGACCTGGGCGTGAACGTGAAGGTCGAGGACTTTGTGCGCATGGTGGCCCAGCACCAGCCCGACATCCTGGGCCTGTCGGCCCTGCTCACCACCACCATGCCCCAGATCAAGGACGTCATCGACGCCCTGACCGAGGCCGGCCTGCGCGCCAAGGTCAAGGTGATGGTGGGTGGCGCGCCGGTGAACCAGAAGTTCTCCGACGACGTGGGCGCCGATGGTTACGCGGCCGACGCCGGCGAGGCGGTGAAGCTGGCCCGGCGTCTGTTGGAACGATAGCCCCAACCCTCCGCGCCCGCCCTTTTGATTCCCCCCCACAAAGGGGGCGGGCGCGGATGTCCCCCCGAAAGCCGGCCGTCCCCGTCCCCCTCGGGGGCGGCCGGCGCCTTCCGGAGCGCGGGTTCCCGCCTCCTGGAGGGCCGGGGCCGCGCGGACGGCGGCCAGCCGCGCCCGGGTTCAGGCCGCGAAGCGGCTGGGGTTAACCTCTTGGCCCGGGGCCACCCGGAAGAAACTGTGGCTGGGATAAGGCCCATGCACCAGTTGGCGCAGGTACAGGTCGGAGCCTCTGATCTCCGCGTAGCGCATGCCAAAGAACTCGGCGTTGGCCATGGCCCGCTCCCGCAGGCCGTCCAGGGTCACCGCCCCGGTGTCGATCATGGCCAACTGGCTGTAGTGCTTCAGCTCCTCGCGCATCACCCACTCCGCGTCCTCGCGCCCCACCCGGGGGGTGTAGTCCTCCTCGATGATGCCCAGGGGGTCCTTGCCCTCGGCCACCCAGCCCGGGGTCAGGTAGTAGGTGCCCGGGTCCTCCTGGGAGAGCTGGTTGTAGCGGGCCAGGGAGCCCAGGAACAGGGCGATGCAGTCGTGGGCCTTGGGCACGATCAGCTCCTGCCGCCCGGCCCTCACTCCGGCGATGCCGTTGGAGCACAGGCCGTAACCCAGCACCACCTGGGCGATGTCCGGGTCGGCCTGGGCGATGAGGGCCTGGATCAGGGGGGCCATGCGCTGCGGGGTGCGGTGCAGGCTCTGGTCCAGATAGCTGAGGCTGATCCCGGGCGCGTCGCCAGCCAGGGCGCTCAGTTCGGGCTCCATGACCCGGCAGGCGATGATCAGCCGGGGACTCTGAGGGGGGTGGGCTTCGGCGTCCAAGATGTGGCCTCCGGGTATGGTGCGTTGACGCCTTTTCATTGTATCATGGCCCCAGGATTCTCCCCAAGCGCCGCTCCCGGCCCGCTTTCCCTGGTTAATACCCCCTTGACAGCGCCGGTTCCGCCAGCATACCTTTTCCGTATGCCTGACATATCTTCCATATCTTGGAGCTAGAGGGGGTGGCGGAATGAGCGAAAAAGACCCTAAAACCTCGCTGGAAAAGGCCCTGGACGTATTGGAGGCGGTGGGCGCGGGCCGTAACGTGGGCCTGCACGCCCTGACCCAGGCCACCGGCTATCCGCCCAGCACCGTGCATCGCCTGCTGAAGATCCTGGGCCGGCGGCGCTACGTGCGCCAGGACCCCTCCACCAGCAAGTACCAGCTTTCGCTCAAGGTGCTGGAGTTGGCCTCGCTGTTGCGCGAGGGCATGGGGGTGATCGAGGTGGCCCGTCCGGTGATGAAGTCCTTGATGGAGGCCACCGGCGAGACCGTGAACCTGGTGGTCTTCGAGGGCAACGAGGCGGTCTACGTGGAGCAGGTGGCCAACCCGCAGTCCCTGCTGCGCATGTTCACCCGGGTCGGGGCCCGCACTCCTTTATATTGCTCCGGGGTGGGCAAGGCCTTCCTGGCCGCCCAGAGCGACGACCGCGCCCTGGGCTACTTCCAGGCCCAGGACAAGGTGCGCCACACCCCCCGCACCATCTTGAACAGCGAAGGCTTTCTCAACGAATTGGAGCGCACCCGCGACCGGGGCTATGCCCTGGACAACGAGGAGATGGAGACCGGGGTGGGCTGCGTGGCCGCGGTGATCGCCGGCAACGGCAACGTCCTGGGCGGGCTGTCCATCTCCGGCCCGGCCAGCCGCATCCTGCAGGACGGCGGCGAACGCATGGGCCAGGCGGTGCGCGCGGCGGCGAACGAGATTTCGCAGAAGGCGGCCTTCTTGGGCGGCGCGTCCGCCGGCTTCTAAGGCCCTAGAGGTTCAGCGGCCGCGCGACGATGAACTATCCGGGCGGGCCAGTCCCGCCGGAGGGAGGCTATAGGATGGATCATTCAGTGATCGAGCGGTTCGCTGGGATCGTGGGGTCTGGGAACGTGCTGACCTCGGCGGTGGACCTGGCGTTGTACGGTCAGGACGCGTATCTGATCAAGG
>CALERA010000020.1 GCA_937908275.1 uncultured Desulfarculaceae bacterium
GCCGAGCCCTTGGCCTTGATCTGGCCCAGGGCCATGGCCATCATCGGGTTGAGCTGGTTGGACCAGGCTTTGTGCGCGGTGTCCAGGCCGGTGATGATCGTCACGTCCGGCTTCTCCTCCGGCTTGCCCGAGCCCACCGTCACCTGGCCCCCCCGGCCGTCCACGAAAAAGGCCGCCGCCGGGTCGTCCTGGGTGTAGTCGAACATCACCAACTGATTCAGGTCCAGCACTGCGTTGCGGATCTCGGGCACCTCCGCCGCGCGCTTGAAGGTCTCCACGCAGACCGCCAGGGCGGTGGCTCCGTCGGGGAAGCTCTTGAAACCCATGCTAAACTCCTTGACGCGATGAAGATGTTTCACTGGTCACGGACCGGGTTGCCACCCCGGGGCCGATCCGCGTTGATCAAGGCCCGGCCCCGCCCCCGGTCCCGCGAGGCCGGGCCATCGGTTCAGTTTACCAGGCCGCCTCCAACACCTCGGCCACCTGGCCGGGATCGCTCACCGGCCGGGCGTTGAAGATGCAGGCCGGATCGGCCACGGCGTGGGTCGCGGCCTCGAAGATCGCTTCCTCCGGCACCCCCATCTCCCGCAGGCGGACGGGGTGCCCCACCCGAACCATCAGCTCCGCCACCCCGTCGGCCGCCTTGAGGGCCGCCGCCAGGGGCTCCAGGCCGGCGAGGTCCAGGCCCAGGGCCTTGGCCGTCTCCACCAGGGCCTCGGTGCAGTACTCGGCGTTGAAGCGCATCACGTGGGGCAGCACCAGGCCGCAGCCGCTGCCATGGGGCAGGCCATAGAGGGCGCCCAGGCTGTGGGCGATGGCGTGGGCCAGTCCCACCTGGGCCACCGCGAAGGCCCAGCCGGCCAGGCTGGCCGCCACCTGCATCTCCTGCCGCGCCTTGAGGTCGTCGCCGGCCTCCACGCAGCGGGGCAGGTTCCTGGCGATCAGGCGGATGGCGTGCAGGGCCTGGGCGTCGCAGACCGGGTTGGAGCGCACGCTCATCACCGCCTCCACGGCGTGGGTCAGGGCGTCCAGACCGGTGCCGGCGGTGAGCATCGGCGGCAGGCTTTTCACGAACAGGGGGTCCAGCACCGCCAGGTTGGGGTAGATCACGTTCTCGATGATGTAGACCTTGCGCCCCACGGCCTGGTTCTTGATCACCGCCACGTTGGTCACCTCGCTGCCGGTGCCGGCGGTGGTGGGCACCACCAGGTGGGGGGCCACCGGTTCGGTCAGGCGCAGCACCGCCACGTGGTCCCCGGCCTTGCCGCCCAGCTTCAGCAGCACCGCCAGGGCCTTGCCGGTGTCGATCACGCTGCCGCCGCCCACGCTGACCACCGCCTGGGCGTTCAGGGAGCGGGCCAGGTCATGGGCCGCGTCGATGGTGGCGAAGCTGGAGTCCTGGCCGATCTGGTCGAAGACCCCCACGCAGTAGTCGCCCAGGGCGGCCAGGGCCCGGTCCTTGAGCCCGGCCGCGGCCACGCCCTGGTCGGTGAGCATGATGGCCCGGCTGACCCCCAGGGCCTGCAACTCGGTGGACAGGCAGGCCACCGACCCCACCCCGGCGTTGACCTTGGTCGGTCCCAGGTAGGAGAAGCTGGTGGACTTGGGGTAGCTGAACATCATCTGGAAAGACAGCTTGTTGGCCGGGTCGGCCTCGGCCGAGACGTGAACCCGCTTGACCTGGGTGTACTCGCTCAGGCCCCAGTGGCCCAGCTCCCGCCCCACGCCCGACTGCTTGTAGCCGCCAAAGGGGCAGAAGTCGCCAAAGGCGTGGTAGTCGTTGATCCACATGGTGCCGGTGGCCACCCCGGCCGCGATGCGCTCGGCCCGGGCCACATCCCGGCTCCAGACCCCGCCGGCCAGGCCGTAGGGCGAGTCATTGGCAATGGCCAGGGCCTCCTGGTCGTCGCGGAACTTGATCACGCTCACCACCGGGCCGAAGATCTCCTCCCGGGCCACCCGCATGGCGTTGGCCACCCCGGCCAGGATGGTGGGCTGGAAGAAGAAGCCGTCCTCCAGGTCGAAGCGCTCCGGCCGCGCCCCGCCGCAAACCACCTGCGCACCTTCCTTTTTGGCCAGGTCCACGTAGTATTCCACGGTCTGGCGCTGCCCCTCGCTGACCAGGGGACCCATCTGGCTGGTGGGGTCCAGTTGGTAGGCCAGGTGGATGTCTTCCACCCGCTTGGCCAGGCGCTCCACGAACTGGTCATGGATGCGCTCGTGCACCAAGAGCCGGGTGCCGGACTCGCAGACCTGGCCGCAGTGGAAGAAGGTGCCGAAGAGCCCGCCGTCGATGGCCAGGTCCAGGTCGGCGTCGTCCAGGATGATGTTGGCGCTCTTGCCGCCCAGCTCCAGGGTGACCTTCTTCACCGTGTCCGAGGCCAGGCGCATGATGTTGCAGCCCACCTCGGTGGAGCCGGTGAAGGCGATCTTGTCCACCCGGGGGTCGGTGCACAGCACGTTGCCCAGCTCCGCCCCCGGCCCGGCCAGGATGTTCACCACCCCGGGGGGGATGTCGCTGGCCTCCACCGCCTCGGCCAGGATCAGGGCCGAAAGCGGGGTGTTGCTGGCCGGTTTCAGGATGATGGTGTTGCCCATCACCGTGGCCATGGTGATCTTCCACAGGGCCATGGTCAGGGGGAAGTTCCAGGGGATGATGCCCACGCAGACCCCCAGGGGCTCGCGGCGGACGTAGTTGCGCCCCGGGAAGAAGGGGTTGCCGGCCACCGCGATCTCTTCCCGCCAGGGGAAGGCGGTCATGGCGTAGTGGGCCAGGTTGCGCACCAGCATCGAGCCCAGGAAGACCTCGGTCTTGGTGCGGTTGATGATGCCGCCGGAGTCCATGGACTCGAACATGGCCAGGCGCACCGCCTGCTGCATCATGCGGTCGGCGAAGTCCATCATGATCCGGCCCCGGGCCTCGGGGGTGAGGCTGGACCAGACCCCGGAGTCAAAGGCCCGCCGGGCGGCGGCGATGGCCGCCTCGGCCTCGGGCGCGCCGGCCCGGGCCACGCTGGCGAAGGCCGCGCCGGTGCCGGGATCCACGGTCTCGAAAGCCCGGCCATCGGCCGCGTCCACGAACTCACCGTTGATGAACAGGCGGAAATGCTCCATCGGGGCCTCCCAAGTGTGGCTGAGGGCTCATTCGGCGGGGTTCACCACCAATACGATGTTGGGGGTGGGGCTGTCAAGGCGTGGCATGACATCCTCCCCGGGCTGTGGCACAATGACTCCATGAGCCACGCGCCATCCCAGGCCTTGGACCTGCCCCTACCCTTCATCACTCCGGAATTGCCGGGCATTGGCGGCGTGATCAAGGTCCGGCCCGAGCATTTCCGGGTGGAGGAGCTGCCGCTCTATCTGCCCTCGGGCCAGGGCGACCACCTCTACCTGGAGCTGGTCCGCGAGGGTTGGAACACCCGCGACCTGGCCAAGCGCCTGGCGGCCGTCTTCGGGGTGGCCGAGGACGCGGTGGGCCACGCCGGGCTCAAGGACAAGCAGGCCTGGGTCAGCCAGACCTTCTCGGTGCAGGTCAAGGGCTTGGAGCCCGAGGAGGCCCGCGCCCGCGCGTCCGAGTCCCTGGGCCGGCTGGACCCGCCGGTGAGCGTGCTCTCCGCCGCCCGCCACGCCAACAAGCTCAAGGCCGGCCACCTGCTGGGCAACCGTTTCCAGGTGGTGGTCAGCCAGCCCGAGCCCCAGGCCGAGGCCAGGGCCCTGGCGGTGGCCGCGGCCCTGGAGCAGACCGGGTTGCCGAACTATTTCGGCCCCCAGCGCTTCGGCCGCCAGGGCGACAACGCAGCCCAGGGCCTGGCCATCATCACCGGCCGGGGACCCCGCGAGAAGTGGCTGCGCAAGCTCATGCTCAGCGCCTGGCAGTCGGAGGTCTTCAACCAGTGGCTGGCCCAGCGGGTGAAGGACGGGGACTTCGCCCGCCTGCTGCCCGGCGACCTGGCCAAGAAGACCGACACCGGCGGCCTGTTCATCGTCGAGGACCTGGCGGCCGAGGCCCCCCGTTTGGAGCGCCGGGAGATCACCTACACCGGGCCCCTGATGGGGGCCAAGCTGCGCTGGGCCGAGGCCGAGGCCGGCCGGCGCGAGCGCGCGGCCCTGGAGGCCGCCGGCGTGGACGAGGCCCAACTGAAGAAGGCCGGCCTGCAAGGCGGCCGCCGTCCTGCCCGCATCTGGCCCCACGGCCTGTCCATCGCCCCCCACGCGGAGGGGCTGATCTTTTCCTTCGTCCTGCCCAAAGGCGCCTACGCCACGACCCTGTTGCGCGAGTTCTGCAAGCTGGAACCCGCGATGCCCGCGAGCCAGGTGTAAAAAAGCACAGCTTGTCCCATGGTTCTTGTTAAGAAGCCAAAAACGGTTATCTTATTTCAAGGCATACTATTCAACCTTCTGAAGTGACGTTCTCGATGCTGGCAAAGCCCACCGCTCAACCCACGCCGCCCACGCCTCCGCCTGGAGCCGCCAAGGCTTCCGGGAGGGCGCTCGCCCTGATCCTGGCCCTGGTCTGCGGCCTGCTGACGGTGTGGGCCGGGTGGGCCCTGGTTCAGCGCCACACCCAGGCCGAGTTGGGCCGCGTGGCGCCGCTCCAGGCCCAGTTGGTGCAACACGAACTGATGGCCAACCTGGAGTTCCTGCGCCATGTGGCGCTCTTTTTCATCGCCAGCCAAAAGGTTGAGCGCGGGGAGTTTCGCAGTTTCACCCAGTTCAGCCTGCCACACACCCGTGGCGTGGCCTTCGTGGCCTACGCCCCCCGGGTGGAGGGGGACCAGCGGGCCAGCCATGAGGAGCAGACCCGGCGGCAGGGTTATCCCCAATATCGCCTGCTGGAGCCGGGTCCCGGCGGCCACCTGGAGACCGCCAGCGCCCGGAGCCAACACTATCCCATGCATTTCGTGCAGGCCCTGATCCCGGGTGAGTTGGTGAAGTTGATGGGCCTGGATCTGGCCGCGTATCCCCGTCTCCTGCCCTCCGCGTCCGGCCGGCAGGGCGATGCCAGCGGGCCGTGGTACGGGCTGGGCCTGTTCCACGCCCCGGTCAGCGGCCGGCCGTTGTTGCTGCTCAGCCTGCCCCTTTATGCCAAGGGCCCGGATCTGACCATGATCCCCACCCCCGAGGCGCCTCCCAGCGGCCTGGTGGTGTTGGGTCTGGAGCCCAGGGAGCTGTTGCTGGCGGCCATGGACATGGACCCGGAAAGCGACGTCGCTTATTGGCTCCTGGCTCCGGCTGGGCCGGACGGGGCCACGGTCGACTTCAGTCTGCAGGAGACAGCGCCGCCGGCGGCGGAGGAATGGAACCGGGGGTCGGTCTGGAGTCAGGGCTTTTCGACCCCGGGCGCGCAATGGCGCCTGGTGATCAGAGCCGGTCCAACCTTTTCGGCCCGCTGGCTGGGCCTGCTCCCCTGGTGGTTGGGCGGGTTGGCGGCGCTGCTGTCCCTGGCGGCGGCCCTGACCCTGCGGGCCTGGCGCGAACGCGCCACCCAGCTGCGGGGCCTGCTCCGGGACCGGACCCGGGAATCGCAGCACGCCCGCGAACAGGCCGAGCTGATATTCCGCATGGTGCCCACCCCGATCTTCACCGTGGACGCCCAGCGCCGCATCACCGCCGTCAACCGCCGTTTCGAGGAGATGACCGGCTACAGCGCCGCCGAGCTGGTGGGCCGGCCCTGCGAGACCTTCAGCCAGGACCAGTGCGCCAGCGCCTGCAGCATGCTGCTGGCCCAGGATGGTCTGCTGGAACTGCCCAACCAGGGCAACGAGTGCAGCGTGTTGACCAAGGACGATCGCCGTCTGGAGGTCATCAAGCAGGTGGAGGTGTTGCGCGATCTGGACGGCGAAATCATCGGCGGTCTGGAGTTGTTGCAGGACGTCACCGCCCAGAAGCGGATGCTGGCCGAGCTCAAGGACAGCGAGCGGATCCTGCGCCGGATCATCTCCACCACCGCCGAGGGCTTCTGGCTGGTGGACCATGAAATGGTGACCCTGGACGTGAACCAGGCGCTTCTGGACATGCTGGGCTACACCCGCGAGGAGATGTTGGGCCACAAGACCTTCGAGTTCGTCGCTCCCCGCAACCAGTCCCACTACCGGTCCATGGTGGCGCAGATCGGGGTGGTCCAGAACCGGGTCTATGAGGTGGTGCTGCGGGCCAGGGACGGGCATGACGTCTACACCAGCTTCTCGGCCACCACCCTCTGGGGTGAGAACAGCCAGCCC
>CALERA010000021.1 GCA_937908275.1 uncultured Desulfarculaceae bacterium
CCCAGGTGGATGAAGCGGCTGGCCGGACCCACGTGCTCGGCCACGTTGGTCAAGAAGGCGATGACGTCGTGGCGGGTCTCCAGCTCGATCTCCTCGACCCGGGCCACCTCGAAGGCGGCCTTGGCCTCGATCTCGGCCAGCTCGGCGGCCGGGATGCGCCCCAGTTGATGCCAGGCCCGGCAGGCGGCCAGCTCCACCTTGAGCCAGTTGGCGTAGCGGTTGTGGTCGGTCCAGATGTCGCCCATTTCCTTGAGCGTATAGCGCGCGATCATGGCTCTCTCCGCGATGGTTGGCCCCGGCCCGTTCGCCAGGGACCCGACACCCGGTCATGGTAGCGGCCCCGTCCCTGGGTGTCAATCGCGCGCGGACCGTCCAACCGCCTAGAACCATTACCATGGCGGTTGCAAAGATCGCCCGCCTGGATTACCCTAGGGCGACAAATTTGTGCACTTGAAACTCAATGGACCGCCGCCGTGCGCAGGGACTCCACCACCAAGCACCGCCAAGCCATGCACCGCCGTGGAGCCCGCCCGCCGATCGCGCCCCGGGGCCGGCCCTGGTGGCGCTCCTGGACCGCCGACACCCCGTCCGGGGGCCGCCTGGCCAGCCTGCTCTGGATCCTGGGCCTCATGGGCCTGGTGCTGGGCCTTTCCTTCGCCTACCACTTCGGCCAACAGGCCCAACAGGCCGAGAAAGCCTTTCAGACCGTCTGGCAAAAAGCCCTGGACCCGGATCAGGAGGGCGCCACTTTCTATCGCCTGCGCCTGCCGGCGGGGGCCTGGCCCAACTATCAGTGGGAAAGGCTCTTCCAGGGCGGCCTGGACTGGCCCGACGGCCCCCTGCCCGACCAGAACAAGTACAAGATCAAGGCCCTGGCCGGCCTGGAGCTGGAGACCCCGCAAAAGCTCTCCTTCCATCTGGTGGCCAACGACGCGGTCTCCATGTTCCTGAACGGTGAACTGATCTTCGACCAGTGGCGGCCCTGGCCGGGGAACATAGACGCCCACTTCACCACCGAGGCCCCGGCCGGGCCGGTGCTGTTGGAGATCGACTACGTCCGGGTGCGCGGCCATGGCGGACTGAGCCTGGAGGTGCGCGACGAGGCCGGCCGCCGCCTGGAGAGCCATCCCCTGCTCTCCGGGGTGGACGCCCAGGCCTGGCTCAAGCAGCGCACCCGGCGCGAGGCCCTGAAAAAGCGCCAGCGGATCAGCCTGGCCCTGGCCTTCCTCCTGGGCCTGGCGCCCCTGTTCTACAAGCTCCTGCGCCACGGCGACGACCTGGTCCGCCTGGCCCAGGGCCTGCGCCCCTGGGCGGTGGGTTTCTGGCTGGGCTTCTGGCTGGCCCTGCTGCGCCAGATGGTGGTCTACCTGCCCTCGGACGAGGGCGACGACCTGGTCCTGATGCTGGGCGTTCCCCTGGCCACGGGCCTGGTCGGGGCCCTGCTCCAGGCCTTCCTGTCCCACGCCCCGTCCCAGCGCGCCCAGGTCCGCCTCCAACGTCTGCAACGCTGGTGGCTGGACCACGAACCCTGGCTCCTGCCCGGCCTGGCCTTTCTGGCCCTGGTCGGTTTTTATTATGGCGCCATCGCCAACCAGGGCGGCTCCCTGCTCTACAACTTCCTGGACGCCCCCTGGGACGCCCGCCAGTACAAGGACATCGCCACCAACTGGTACTGGATGCGCCGCAACGACCTGGGCGGGGTCTGGGGCAACTATCCCTGGCACCCGTTCTTCCCGGCCCTGGCCCGGGGGTTCATCCTGCTGGGGGTGGAGCCCTCCTGGGCCTTGCTGCTGGTGGCCTGGCCCATGGCCATCGCGGCCTATTACCTGCTCCACCGCGTGGCCCGGGGGCTCTGGGGGGCGGAGACCGCCCGTTGGGCGCTGCTGGCCCTGGCTTGCTATCCCTGCGCCTGGTACCTGCTGATCGGCTATCCCTACAGCACCGCCCTGACCCTGGGCCTGGCCTACTTCCTGGCCCTGCACCATGGGCGATATGTTTTGGCTTGTGTTTTTGGCTACTTCCTGGGCATGACCTACCCCACCGGGGTCTTGTGCGGGGTGCTGCCCCTGTTCATGCTGGCCCCGCGCATCGCCCGGGCGGAAAACCCCTGGCCCGAGCTGGGCCGCATGCTCCTGGCCGGGATCGGTCCGGCCCTGGGGCTGATGACCTACTGCCTGCACCACTGGTGGGCCTTCAACGACTTCTGGCTGCCCATCAGCGGCCACGCCAACTGGGGCCGCCAGGCCAACTGGCCCTGGCTCAGCCTCATCGACGGCATCCTGGCCGAGCCGCCGCGCTATCCCGAGGCCATCAACGCCCTGCTGGTCTTCGTCACCCTGCTGGTCTTCGGCCACCGCTTCCGGGCCGAGCTCTGGGCCCTGCTGCTGGCGGTCTGGCTCTGCGGCCCGGCCACCGGCGACCTGGAGTCGGTCTATCGCCAGAACATCCTGCTCTGGCCGCTGTTCCTCATGGTGGCCACCTCCTCCCGTCCCCGCTGGCTCAAGGCGGCCTGGCTCTGGCTCTGGGTCTACTTCGCCATCAAGTGGTACCTGCCCCTGTGGTTGGCCGGGGATTTGGTCTAGGCCGCCCCGCCCGGCCTGGGTTATCCTGGGAGCCTGACCGCCGACCGAGCCTTGGCCTCCCTGGCGCGCGTCTCCGCCCGGTCCAACGGACCGGCCGGCCGCGCCGCGCCCGGCGCCCCTCGCGCGCGCCGGCCCAACCCCTCACCCCGCCCCCGCTGAAAGGAGCCGCCATGACCCCCGACGAGATGAGCCAGAAGGCGATGGACCTGTTCATGCAGCGCATGCATTGCAGCCAGGCCGTGGCCGCCGCCGGCCTGGAGTCCCTGGGCCTGGAGCGGCCCGAGGTGATCAAGTCCCTGGGGGCCTTCGGCGGGGGGGTGGCCAGCAGCGGCCGGGTCTGCGGCTGTCTCACCGGGGCGGTGGCCATGCTCTCCGGCCTGTTCAGCCGGGCCGACCCCAGCGGCAAGGAGTCGCCCCTGATGTGGAAGCTCTCCTCCCGGATGGTCCGCCGTTTCGAGGAGTTGACCGCCGAGTTCGGCTCGGTGGACTGCCGCGACATCGCCCGCTGCGACTGGCGCGACCGCGAGGCGGTGAAGGAATTCTACGGCCAGCCCGACAGCCGCCGGGTCATCTGCCGCCAGTTGGTGGGCGACACCGCCCAGGCCCTGGGCGAGATCCTGGAGCGGGCCCGGGCCGAGGGCCAGCTTTAGCCCCTGGCCCGCGCCCGCGCCCCCGGCTTCTGGTATAAATCCGGGGCAGGAGGAGCCATGGACAAGCTGGTGATCGAAGGCGGCAATCCCCTGGTGGGCCGGGTCAAGGTGGCCGGGGCCAAGAACGCCACCCTGCCCCTGATGTGCGCCACCCTGCTGACCCGGGGCCGCTGTCATCTCAAGAACGCGCCCGACCTGCGCGACGTGCGCACCATGGGCCGGCTCCTGGCCATGCTGGGGGCCCGCACCGAGACCCGCGGCGACGAGCTGTGGATCGACACCAGCGGGGCCGAGGGCGTGGAAGCTCCCTACGACCTGGTCAAGACCATGCGGGCCTCGGTGCTCTGCCTGGGGCCCCTGGTGGCCAAGGCCGGCCAGGCCCGGGTCTCCCTGCCCGGCGGCTGCGCCATCGGCGAGCG
>CALERA010000022.1 GCA_937908275.1 uncultured Desulfarculaceae bacterium
AGGGGCAGGTCCGGGGATTCGCTGGGGCCGCCGGCCTGCTGATAGCTGAAGTCGCCCACCTGCAGGTCCAGCTGGGCCTCGGCCCCGCCGTCCATGCACATCACCTCGCGCAGACCCAGGTTGCTCTCGCTGACCACCCGGGCCAGGTCGTGGAGGGTGTGCTTGCCCTCGCTGACCATCACCCAGATCCGGCCCTGGCCGTCCTCGGCCACCAGGGTGCGGTGGGCCACCTTTTGCGAGCGGCGCACCCGGATCTGGCCGAAGCGGTCCAGGAACATCAGCGATTGCGCGGCCTGGCGATAGGGGCTGTCCTTGGTCTCGAAGGCGGTGTAGTGCAGGTCCACCACCCGGGCCCGGGGCAACAGGGGGTCGTCGGGCTCGGCCAGGAACAGGGCCTCCAGGTGGCTGACCAGGTTGCCGCGATTCTTGCCGTCCTGGACCAGGAGGCCCAGGTAGGCGCGCTCGACCGTGAACTGGCCGGCGTTGAAGACCGCCAGGGCCCGGCTGCGCTTGCGCCACTCGGCGGCGCTGTAGCCGTCCTGACCCTCGGGGGCGGCCAGGATGCGGAAGCGGAAGCGCTCGGGGTCCACCCGCAGCACCGTCAGGCGGGGGCTGCCGGCCCGCACCGAGGCCTCCACCTGGACGAAGCCCAGGTCCAGGCCGGGCCTGAGCTCCTGCCAGGCCGGCTCGGCGGCCTCGACCAGGCGGGCGCAGCCGGCCAGCCAGACCCAGGTCAGAACCAGGGCCAGGCAGGCCGAGCGCAGGGGGGCATGGCGGCTGTCAGGCATGCCGCAAGTCTAGCCCCAGCCCGTCCGGGAAGCAAGCCGGCCGCGGCGGCTAATGCCTCCGCGGCCGGAAGGTTGTCTGGGGCCAGGAGTCTAGGCCAGGGCGTGCAGGGTGGCGCTGGAAGTGGCGCGCCGGCCGCCGCGACGGGTGGCGGGCTGGGGGAGGCTGTCGCCCAGGAGCAGCTGGCGGGCCTCGGCAAAGGAGCGCTGGAAGACCATGTCAAAGACCAGGCGCTCGCGTTGGCCGTCCTCGGGGGCCAGGCGCAGGTGCACGTCGCGCTCCAGGCGATCCAACACCTCCGGCGACCAGGATTCGCCCTCCGCCGCCAATTCCGGCGTCAGGGCCACCAGGGATTCGAAGATGACCCGGGTCAGGCCGCGTGGATAGCTGTTGGTGGCGCTCATGGTTTCCTCCCGCACACTGGTTGGCCGGCTTTGTTGCAAAACCAGGGCCAGAGTCGGCGAGAGATTTTGGGCATCAATAATAACAGGTAGTTATGTAGGGGGGCGCCGGGGCGCGGCATGATTTGCCCGCCGGGCGGTCCGGGGGAGCGGGTGGGTGGGGCGGCAAATTCTACCGGGTCGCCGGCTAGTTACCGGACCGGGAGCGCGGTCTGGTGTGAAGCTGGTTGCGCAGGGGTGCGCAGCACGGCGCAGGGGGGTGGCGTCAACAGTTCGACGTTTGGCGGCCCTTGAACCCAGCCGGTTGGACCGGCGGGCGTCAAGAATCAGCCGTAAGGCTTAGGCCCCGGGGTGGGGACGGCGGGTGAAGATGACCTTGAAGCGGGCGGCCAGCTCCGGCGCGGCAAAACAGGCCGCGCAGCCGCCGGAGGCGGCGCAGGCCTCCGGGTCCACCTCTTCCAGGCGGACCTCGAAGCCCAGGGCCTGGTACTCCTCCACCGCCTCGCTGAGGCGGGGTTCGTCGGCCAGGAACTGCTTGACCCAGCCCTGGGCCCGGAGTTGGGCTTCGCGCGCGGCACCGCAAGACATCGAGCGCTCACCGGTTGGCGGAAGAGGGTGGCGCGACCCCAGGGTCGCAACTCCTATCCTACCACGGCGGGGGCGGAGGCGGCTGACTCAAGCCGGCGGACCCAGGCGCAGGTTGATGTAGGGGCTGCGGTCAAAGCCCAGGCGCTGGAAAAAGGACAGGATGTCCCCGGAATCCCAGCGCACGGCCGCGTGGACCTCGGTCACGCCCTGGAGCCGGAACAACTCGATCAGGGCGTCGGCCAGGGCGCGCCCCACGCCCTGGCCCATGTGGGCGGGGTCCACCCCCAGGTTCTCGATCCAGCCCAGGTGCTCGCCGCCGAACTCCCCGACCCGGTAGCCGGCCAGGAGAAAGCCCAGGATGCGGCCCTCCTCCTCGGCCACCAGGCCCAGGCGGTCGTCGCGGTGGAGATGCCCGGCCAGGAGGGCGCGCCAACGCTCGCTCACCGGCTGGCGGGTGATGCCCCGCTGGATGGCCACCACCCCGGCCAAGTCGTCCAACCTCATCCGGCGCAGTTCCACGGCGACCTCCCTCCGGCGCGGGCCGGCTAGTCGTAGCGAATGACCTTGATGCTCTTGCCCACCCACTCCGGGGGCAGGTAGACGCGGCCGGAATTGCCGCAACGCTTGACTTCCTTCTCCAGCATCTCCTCGCCGTAGATCTCGAACTTGGGCCGGATGCGGGGAGCCTCCCCGGCGGCGGTTTCCGCTCCCGCCGCGCCGTCCACTGGCAGCGCCTGAGTCTTGTCCATGGTCTTGCCTCGTCCCTGCTGGTTGGTGGTTCGCGGCTCGGAGCCCGGGCCTTGGTTTTCCGGGGCGCGTTCCGGGGGACAGTTGCGGCTATATCATGATCAAAATAGCGCTATAATATAGCCATAAAGGGCAGGGGCCGGCCGCGTCAACGGGAAATTTGGTGGCGATCAAAAAAGTCGATGTTTGTTATCGGTTGGATATGGGATCGCGCCCCATTTGGATCGGCCCCCGCCGGGTGATATCGCCAACCTGCTGATCTTGCGAACTGATTTTACGAAATTGCTGACTTATGTTTTTTTTAGCATAAGTTAGTATTGACATACGCCAGGCGGGGCGGGCTGTCAAGGGTAAGAAGGGCTGCGGCGCGCGTGGCGGGGCCGGGCCGGGGGAGCCGGCCGGGGAGAGCGCCCCCAAAAGCGAACCCCGCCGGTCCATCTGGGACCGCCGGGGTGCGGGGAGGGCGGCCGGGCCGCCTAGTTCTTCTTGAGCAACTGCAGGTTGATGAAGGGACTGCGGTCGAAGCCCAGGTTCTTGAAAAAGGCCAGCATGTCGCCGGAATCCCAGCGCACCGAGGTGCAGATCTCCTCCACGCCCTGGGCGCGGAAGTGGTCGAACAGGCTGGTGGCCAGGGCGCGTCCCACGCCGCTGCCCATGTGCTCAGGGGTGACGCCCACCATCTTGATCCAGCCCGTGACCTCGCTGCCGAAACCGCCGATCTTGATCTCGCCGAGCACGAAGCCCAGCAGCTTGCCGTCGGTCTCGGCCACGAAGCCGACCTGTTCCTCGTTGTCCACGTGGCCGCTGACCATGCCGCGCCAGCGCTCGCTGACCGGCTGACGGGTGATGCTCTGCTGGATGCGGACCACCTGCTCAACATCCTGGGGGCTCATGCGACGCAGCTTCACGGGGTTCACCTTTTCCTTGATATCGCCGACTCGCTGTTAGTCGATGCGGATGATCTTCACGTTCTTGCCCACCCACTCCGGGGGCAGGTAGACGCGGCCGGAGTTGCCGCTCTGCTTCACTTCCTTCTCGATCATTTCCTCGCCGTAGACCTCGAACTTGGCCTTGCGGCGGGCGTCCCCGTCGATCGCGCTGGAGGCGATCTCCGCCTCCGGGGGGCGGGGGGAATCGTCGGCTATGCTCATGTCACCTCTACCCGCTTGACTCTTGGCTGTGGTTTTTCATACCGGCCTGCCCCAGGACCCGCCGGCCGGTGGTCTAGCCGCCCGGGTGGGTCGCGCTGCATGATGACTACTTTGCAGCTAGAATGTAACACTAGGGACCAGGGGCCCGGTTGTCAACCGAAAACAAGAGGATGATAGGTTAGTTGGGCTTTGATGGCAAGGCTTTCGGGGGTTAAAAAACCTAGCCGGTCCAGAAGCGCCGGGGGTCGTAACGCCGGATGATGGCCAACTCGGCGGGGCTGGGCGCGGGGGTGGCGGCCAGCTCCGGGGAGACGGCCAGCTCCCAACCGGTCTCCTGGCGCACCTGCTCCAGCTCCACGCCGGGGTGCATCCGCTCCAGCACCGCGCGGCCGGCCGGGAAGCGGAACACCCCCAGGCTGGTGATCAGGGCGGCCGGTCCGCCCCGGGTCAGGCCCTGGCGGGCGCGCCAGTCCGGGCCGTCGCCCCAGCCGGGGCTGGTGACGAAGTCCACCCGGGGGGCCAGGCGGCGGCGCTGGTGGGTCATGATGATCAGCAATCGTCCGGCCAGACAGGCGATGTCGGCCCCGCCCCCGCTGCCGGGCAGGCGGGTGAGGCCCTGGCCGGTGCCCACCTGGTGGGTGTTGACGTTGCCGTGCACGTCCACCTGGGCCCCGCCGATGAAGCCCAGGTCCACCCGCCCGCCGGAGAGCAGGGTCATGACCTCGGCCAGGTCGGCCACCCGCAGGGCTCCGGTCTGGTTGGGGGGATCGCCCATGGTGATGATGGGGCCGGCGGCCGGGGTGTCGCGGATGACGCCGTTCTCGAAGACCCCCACCGCACGGGGGGCGTGGGTTTCCTTGGCCAGCAAAAAGGCCAGCAAGGGCAGGCGCATGCCCACGAAGACCACCTCGCCGTCGGCGATCTCGCGGGCGGCGGCGGTGACCATGATGTCGCCCGGCGAATAATCCATGCCCCCCCTCCGGCAGGTCGTTCCCTGAGCTTGCCCCGCAGCTGGCGCTTCTCACCAGGACAGCTTAATGGCTCCAAGCGCTCGAAATCAAGCCATCCCCGCCAAGCAAGTCATTTCCCCCCCTGGCTTTCTTTGGGGAGGGGGGTGTGGGGGGAGGACCTTTCTTTGGCCCCCAAAGA
>CALERA010000023.1 GCA_937908275.1 uncultured Desulfarculaceae bacterium
TCGCTTCCAGAAAACTCTACCTAAATTTCTGGAGCCGTTTGAGGGGGGCAGGTCATCCCTTTCTGTCGGGTTGGCAGAAAAATTCTGTTCGACCTAAAAGACTTGGATAAGTGGGTCGACGGTCTCAAGCGCTTCGGCGGGGCGTAGATCGAGTGATGAGAACGTAGCGTTAGAATCTGGAGTCTGGTTCCGCCGGATGCAAGGGTAGTGAGAATGACCTGGGCAATTAATTTTCTATGAAGATTAGAGTGCGAGCGCATCGCCCGTGAGCTGCTGCCCGGCTGGCAGCCGCCTGGCAAGCGCCTTTGCCATTGTCCCTTCCCCGGTCACCCGGACAAGAATCCCTCCTTCCAGTACGACCTGGCAGAGGACAGCTACCGCTGCTACAGCCACCCCGATGAATCCGAGGCCAGCGGAGACCTAGTGGACCTCTGGGCTCGCCTCAACGGCATCCGCGACTCAAAGGAAGCTCTCAAACAATTCATAGCCCGCTATGCCTCGGAACTGGCCGACAAAGGCAAGAAAAAGTGCCAGGCAGGCCAGAAGCCGTCAGGCCAGCCCAATAGCAGTAGGGTTGCCAAGGTGGTGCCTCAGGCCGAGTTGGACGCCCTGCCGCCCTTGTCCGAGGCATGGCTCAAGACCCTGGAGAGCAAGCGCGGCTGGTCCCGCGCCATGATCCAGGACCTCGACTTGCGCCTGTGGACACCCCCGCCCTGGCTGGAAGATCAAGCCCAGCGGGTGGCCATCCCCATTAGGAATGCCGAGGGACGGCTGGTCAACATCCGTCTCTACCGACCCGGCGGCGCGGCCCGCAACAAGGTTCTGAGTTATTGGACCGGCGCCCGTGATAGCAAGGTTTCCTATGGCGAGCCGCCCCGGCTCTGGCCCCCCGCACCCCCCGATGGTTTGCCGGCCAGCCCCATTTGGCTGGTGGAGGGGGAGCCGGACTGCCTGTGCGCCCTGTCCCACGGACTGAACGCTGTCACCGCCACCGGAGGTGCCGGCACCTGGCGCGAAGAGTGGAACGAGCGCTTCCGGGGAGCCGAGGTGATCCTGGCCTATGACGCGGACCACAAGGGCCGCCACGGCGCCGACAAGGTGGCAGCGGCCCTGGTGGAGGTGGCGTCCTCGGTGCGGGTGCTGGAGTGGCCGGCCTTAATGCTAGAGAACGGCGAGCTGCCCGACAACCACGGCCAGGACCTGACGGACTGGTTCATGACCCACGACCGCAGCCGCGAGGAGCTGGAACGCCTGGCCCAGGAAACGACAGCGGTGATGCTGCCCGAGGCGGTTATCCCGGACCAGGATCTGGCCGCGCTGCAAACCGCGGCCTATGACATGATCCGCTTCAAGGCCTGGAGCGCCTTTGACGAGAAGACCGCCTATCGCGGCATGCTTCTGGTCCGGGACCTGCTGACCACTCATCGCATCGTAATAGAGGCCCAGACCAAACTCATCTTCATCTGGGAAGGACGCTATTGGCTGCAAGCGGCGCCCGAGGAGATAAAGCGGCTCATTGCCTTGAAGATGGGCATGGTCGCCACCAGGGCCAGGATCGAGGAAGCCTGGGAGCTGCTTAAGGCTCAAGTCACCCTGCCCCGCGACGAGGAAATGAATCTCCGCCCGGAACTGCTCTGCGTGCAAAACGGCATGCTGGATCTGAACACCGGTTGCTTGTCACCCCATGATCCGGCCCTGCGCTGCACCTACATGTTCCCTTACCAGTGGCTGCCCCATGACCCACCCAAATGCCCCTGGTTCAAGCGGACGATCTACGAAATGCTGCCCAACCCAGAGGTGATCGAGGAGGTGCTGGAGTTCATCGGCTACTGTCTCTGGCATGGTCAGGAGTACAAAAAGGCGCTGTTGATGGTGGGCCGCAAGGACTGCGGCAAAAGCCTGCTACAGGAGATAATCCGCCAGCTCTTGGGGTCGGAAAACTGCAGCGCGGTCAACATGGCCGACTTGGAGGATCAATTCCAGCGGGTGGCTCTGCACCAAAAAAGAGCCAACATTTGCGGCGAGACCAGCGCCAACTTTTTCGCCAGCGACAACTTCAAGCGGCTGACCGGCGGAGACCCGATCCAGGCCGCCTACAAGGGGGTGGACACCTTCACCTTAAACACCCAGGCCAAGCTGATCTTCGCGGCCAACGAGTTTCCTAAAGTAAGCGATCAGACAGAAGCTTTCTATGAGCGCATGCTGGCGGTGAACTTCTCACGCCAGTTCAAGCTGGGCGAGCGCTGGGCAGACCCTTACCGCCTGCAACGCATAGTGCCTCACGAGCTGCCGGGTATCTTCCACCTGGCCCTGGTCAAGCTTTATCAGCTGCGCAAGCGCGGCGCCTTTTCCCAATGCAAGGCCAGCTTCCAATTCCTGCACCAGTACCGTTTGGAGAATGACCACGTCTCACGTTTCGTGGATGAGCGCTGCATTCTCAAGGACTCCGATGGTGGGACGCCCGAAGGTCCCAAGGCCAGCGTTTACATCGCTTACAAGAACTGGTGCGAAGAGAATGGCATCAAACGGGTCAAGGACAGCGCCCGTTTCTGGCAGGCAATCAAACAGCGTCATCCGCAACTGGAGTTGAAGAACCACGGGCCGTCCCTGGGTGACGGTACCCGCCCGCCTTGGGTCTATGGCCTGCATCTGCGCGAAATGGAGATGGCCGCGGCCTAACCATGCCTAGCCTTCTTCGCCACCAATTTTTGTCGCGGTCGCGTTGTGCCCCCCGCACCCCCCATGTGGGCTTGGCGGGGCGTCTCTGCCGCCACTTAGCTTGCCACCCGTCTGGGTTGGCTGGGTGCGTCCGCGTAGCCCAGCTATACCCTGACAGAAATTATGGCAGCCAGGCCAATTAGTTGCGGCTGGCTGTCTGGGTTGGCTGGGTAACCGGCCCCCTTACGCGCACGCGCGCGGAAATGGGTATAGCTGGCTGCCTCCAAAGTTAGCGACCCGAAGTGCCATTTACCCAGACAGCCCAGACAGGGCCTGAAATTGGGAGGAGTTAACCAAGACAATTACCCAAACATACCCAGACAAGGTCAGACAGTGAAGTAGAGAAGTAGTTAATGAAAGCGGCAACAGCAATGCAATGCAACCAGGCAGGACCACCAGGGCTAGAAGATTGGGAGGCGCAATACCCCGCTCTTTTGGCAGAACACGGTGCGCCCATCAACCAGCAGGTGGCCCTGGCCGAGGCGCCGGCCCAGGTGCTGGAGTTGTTGGCCTTGGTGGAAGCCCACCCCCTGGAGCTGACCTGGGACGACCGCAAGGTGGGTCTCCGGGAAATCGACAAGGCCAAGCTGGCAGAGAGCATGGATGACCTGCCCCCCTTAAACGGCTCCAGAAATTTAGGTAGAGTTTTCTGGAAGCGAGAGGGAGATGGGTATGGGTCGGAAGGGATTTACGGCTGAGCAGATTATCGGGATTCTGCGAGAGGCAGAGGTTCGCCTGGGTCATGGCCAGAAAACCGGGC
>CALERA010000024.1 GCA_937908275.1 uncultured Desulfarculaceae bacterium
GCCTGCGCTACGTCTACGAGCGCCAACACGACACCGACCAGGACCTCTCCGGCTCGGACCGGGCCGGCTACCGGGTGGTGGAGTCCCACGTCAACCACCATCGCCACCAGGGCTCGCTGTTCGCCATGGCCGAGTGGGAGCCCGGGCCGGACTGGTTGCTCAGCGCCGGCCTGCGCGGCGAGGCGGCCTTCAACACCGAGCAGGACAGCGACGACCACCAGGAGGCCCTGCCCCAGCTCTCGGCCCTCTACCGCCTCAACAAGCGCCAGTCCCTCTTCGCCAACCTGGGGCGCACCTTCCGCCTGCCCACCTTCACCCAGCTCTACTCCGATTCCGCCACCATCGGCGGCAACCCGGACCTGGGGCCGGAGCGGGGCTGGACCTACGAACTGGGCTGGAAAACGGCCGACAAGGGTTACGCCGCCAGCCTGGCCCTGTTCCACATGGCCTACACCGACAAGGTCCGCTACCTCTACAACGACGCCCAGGAGCGCTACATCGCCCAGAACCTGGACAAGTGGCAGTCCACCGGCCTGGAGGCCCAGGTCAAGCTGGCGGTGGGCGGCGGCTTCTGGGTGGAGTTGGGCGGCTACTGGGCCGACCCCTGGGAAGAGGACGAAGGCGTGGAAAAGCAGTCCGGCCCCAAGCTCCAGGCGGTGCCCGGAGTCTCCTGGCGGGGCAAGCGCCTCCAGGCCGGGCTGAACGCGGTCTTCCAACTGGAGCGCGAGGACAACCTGGATGACTACTGCAACCTGCGCGGCCGGGCCAGCTATCGCCTGACCGACTGGTGCCGGTTGGAGCTGGAGGCCGACAACCTGTTGGACAAGCGCCTGGTGGTCGACGGCAACATGACCCCCGGCGAGAGCAGCAATTACGAGGTCCTGCACCCCGGGCTCAACGTCTTCGCCGGGGTGAGTTTTGTTTTCTAGGCCCCTCGCGGGCGACGGACCGCCCCTCGCGGGACGGTCCGTCCTACCCAGCCCTCCGCGCCCTGGTTGAGGCCCAGGGCTTGTCCCCAGGGGCGGCTCCCCATCCCCGGGGGGGCCGCCCCCTTCCTTTGGCTATTCCTTGCTGAGGACCTTCACCGGCAGCTTTCCGGCCAGGGCCTTGGCGAAGCGATCGGCATCGGATTCATCGCCCACGATGGCCCCGTAGTGCATCGGGATGGCCAGGCCCGGCTGGATGGCCAGGGCCGCCTCCACCGCCTCCTCGGCGGTCATGACGTAGGTGCCCGAGACCGGCAGCAGGGCGATGTCCACCTTCAGGCCCTTCATCTCGGGGATGAAGTCGGTGTCCCCGGCGTGATAGACCCGAACCCCGTCCACCTCCACCACAAAGCCCACCCAGCCATTGGCCTTGGGGTGGAACTGCTTGTTGGTGTTGTAGGCCGGCAGGGCCGAGACCTTGATCCCCGGCAGCTCCAGGCTCTGGCCGGGTTTGATCAGCTTCACGCCCTGGGATCCCAGCTTGGCGGCGCAATTGGGCTCGGTGACGATGACGGTCTGGTCGTCGCGGATCTTGGCGATCTCCTCGGCCACGCAGTGATCGAAGTGGTCGTGGCTGCACAGGATCAGGCGGGCGGTGGGGCCGCCTTCCAACTGGAAGGGGTCGAAATAGATGGGGCCCTGGCTGCTGTCCAGGCGGAAGCAGTCGTGGCCCAGCCAGTGCAGGTTCGCCACCGCGCGATCGATGGCGGACTGGTCGGCCATGGCGTCGCTCCTTGCTCGGCCGGGGCGCCGGCGGGTTAGTCCTGGGCCAGGACCACCTTGTGATTGACCAGGGACATGGATTTGATGCGGGCCTTGAGCACCTTCTGCTCGCCGTAGATGGAAACCAGGCGGGTGGTGCCGTCCACCTGGGGCTCGATCACGTCCACGTCGGCCAAGAGCAACTGCTCCTGACCCTCCTTGTTCAGAATGTAGGCCGTGGCTTCACACATTGTCCATCAGCTCCTTGAGACGGATCTTGACGATCTGGTCGACCTGGTGGGGCAGGGGCTCGTGGGTCACGCCCACCACCTCCACGTTTTCCTGGGTCAGGGGAAGCAGGAACTTGCGGGCCGGGCAGGAGGCCACCGCCGCGGCCACCGCCGGGGTCACCTCGCCCATCATGGCGTTGGCCAACACGATGCCGATGGGGCCGATGATCACGTCGGCCTGTTGGATGGTCCAGATGATGGCGTTCTCGCCGGTGGCCCCCCGGTTGGCGTGGGCCTTCATCATCTGGGCGGTGGCGATGGCGTTGGTGCCCAGGGCCAGCACCTCGATCTGCTCGCCGAACTCTTCCTTGAGCCGGCGGATGATGACCCCGCCGATGCCCCCGCCCTGGCCGTCGATCACGCAGACGCGCATGTATCCCACCCGGATCCCTTCCGACGCCCCGTGGGCGGCTTCTTTTCTACCATACCCGCAACGCCCCGGCGGGGCAATATCGGCCCGCGCGCGCTAAACTGCTTGTGGCGCGCCGCGTCCGGGCGTATTAACATGAAGAAGCTGACACCGGCAAGCCAATGGGTGCATGATGCTGCTTTTCCTGGCGTTGTTCATAGGGGCCTACCTGTTGGGCTCGGTGCCGTTCGGCCTGGCGGTGGCCAGGCTGGCCGGCGGGTCCGATCCCCGCCGGGCGGGCTCGGGCAACATCGGGGCCACCAACGTGGCCCGGCTCTCCGGCAAGGCCGCCGGGGTGGCCACCCTGCTCCTGGACGCGGGCAAGGGCTGGCTGCCGGCCTATCTGGCCTGGGGCTGGCTGGAGCCTTGGCAGGCCTCGGCCGTGGGCCTGGCCGCGGTCCTGGGCCACATCTTCCCGATCTACCTGCGCTTCCAGGGCGGCAAGGGCGTGGCCACCGCCCTGGGGGCCCTGCTGGCCGCCGCGCCCCTGGCCACCCTGGTGGTGCTGATCATCCTGGCCGGCACCGCCTGGTGGACCACCCACATGTCGGTGGGCTCCCTGGCCGGCATCGGCAGCGCGCCCCTGGTGATGCTCTTCCTGGGGCAGCCCACCCCCCTGGTGCTGAGCACCGTGGGCATGGCCCTGCTGGTGGTCTGGCGGCACCGGGAGAACCTCACCCGCCTGCGCCAGGGCCGCGAGAGCAGCTTCCGCTAATCCCCCGGCCCGGCCTGGCGCCCGGCGGCGCGGAAGTGCTCCAGGTTGGCCCGGGCCTCCGGCACGCCCGACAGAAATTCCCCAAGTTTGGCGCAGGGATACTGGGCGCAGACCGCGCAGTTCTCCAGGCCCTTGTCCCGGCAGCAACCCCGGATCTCGCAGACCTGGCAGTGCTTGAACAGGCGCTGACCCTGGCCCAGGCAGCCCTCGCAGTCGATCTCCGCCGCGGTCAGGGGCGCGCCCAGGAGCTTGGACCAGCGCCGGGCCACCACCATCCGCAGTTCGTCGTCATCGGCCTGGCTGGCCAGCAGCACCGGGCATTCCTGGCAACGCAGACCGCAATAGGCCAAGGAATTCGCCATCATCCCCCTCCCCCCGCTCCGGCCGGCCGCGCCCGCCGGCCCCTCCCGCAGGGTTAGCAGTGCTGCGCCTCCACGTTGCGCAGGCGGCGGGCCAGGCTCTGCATCAGCTCCACCGCCACC
>CALERA010000025.1 GCA_937908275.1 uncultured Desulfarculaceae bacterium
GTTGGTGGAGCGGGAGGTGGCCGCGGCGGTGGCCGAACACCGGACCTATCTGCTGGAATACCGCCTGCGCCACCCGGACGGCCAGGTGCGCTGGGTTTTCGACAAGGGCCGGGCCTTTTACGACCCCAAGGGCAACCCCCTGGTCCTGGACGGGGTGATCCTGGACATCACCGACCGCAAGCTGGCCGAGGAGGCCCGGCGGCTGTCGGAGGATAAATTCAGCAAGGCTTTCAAGGCCAGTCCGGTCTGGGTCTCCATCACCAGCGTGGGGGATGGCCGCTTCCTGGAGGTCAACGACGCCTTTTCCCAGGTCACCGGCTTCAGCTACCAGGAGGCGGTGGGCAAGACCTCCTTTGACCTGGGCTTCTGGATAGATTCGGAGAAAGACCGCCAACCGGCCCTGGATCTGTTCCAGCACCAGGGCTCCTTCCGCAACCTGGAAACCCGGATGCGCTTCAAGGACGGTCGGGTGCACGTCATGCTCTGGTCGGTGGACCCCATCGTCTACGAGGGCCAGACCTGCTTCCTGAACGTGCTCACCGACATCACCGAGCTGAAGGAGGCCGAGGAGGCGCTCAAGGCCTCGGAGGAGAAGCACCGCCTGCTGGTGGAGTCGGTGGGGGCCATCGTCTGGCGGGGAGAGCCGCAAACCCAGTCCTTCACCTATGTCAGCCAACAGGCCGAAACCCTGTTGGGCTATCCCCTGGCCGACTGGACCGCCAGCCCGGACTTCTGGTCCCGCCACCTGCACCCCGAGGACCGGCCCTGGGTGTTGGAGCAACGCGGCGCGGCCCTGGCCCGGGGCGAGGAGCACCAGGTCGAATACCGCATGCTCACCGCCGACCACCGTGGAATCTGGTTGCGCGAGATCGTCAAGCCCATCCTGGAGCAGGGGCGGGTGCGCGAGGTGGTGGGGGTGATGATCGACGTCAGCGAACAGCACCGGGTGGCGGCCGAGAAGGAGGCCCTGGAACGGCAGTTGGTGCAGGCCCAGAAGATGGAGGCGGTGGGCACCCTGGCCGGGGGCATCGCCCATGATTTCAACAACATCCTGGCCGGGATCACCGGATATGCCGAACTGGCCCTGGAAGCCGCCTCCCAGGGGCGCGACAACTCCACCGACCTGCGCCAGATCCTGCGCTCGGCCCAGCGGGCCGGCTTCCTGGTGCGCCAGGTGCTGGCCTTCAGCCGGCGGGTGGAGACCAACCTGCGCCCCCTGGACCTGAACCTGGAGCTGAGCCAGGTGGCGGCCCTGTTGGAACGCACCATCCCCAAGATGATCGCCCTGACCATGACCCCGTCCGACGCCCCGGCCCTGGTCAGCGCCGACCCGGCCCATATCCAGCAGATCCTGGTGAACCTGGCCGCCAACGCCCAGGATTCCATGGCCGAGGGCGGCCAGCTTAACATCGCGGTGCGCAACCTGGTGCTGGAGCAGGACCAGGTCCTGGAGCAGGCCACGATCCCGGCCGGGGCCTATGCCGTGCTCACCGTGACCGACACCGGCCGGGGCATCTCCACGGACAACCTGCCCCACATCTTCGAGCCCTTTTTCACCACCAAGGGGGTGGGCCAGGGCTCGGGCCTGGGGCTGTCCACCGTCTTCGGCCTGGTCAAGGGTCACGGCGGTTTCATCGCCTGCCATAGTCAGGAGGGCCAAGGGACCACCTTCGAGGTTTTCCTGCCCAGCCTGACCGCCGCTCCGGACCGGGAGTCCGCCGACGCGCCGGCCCCGGCGCCCTCCAGCAGCGAGGAGACCATCCTGGCGGTGGACGACGAGCCGGCCTTGTTGACCGTGGCCCGGCGCACCCTCGAATCCCAGGGCTACCGGGTGCTCACCGCCCGCAGCGGCGAGGAGGCCCTGGATCAATATCGTGATAATGCCGGTAATATCGATCTGGTGCTGATGGACCTGGGCATGCCGGGCATGGGCGGGGCGCGCTGCCTGCTGCAACTCAAGGCCCTGGACCCCCAGGCGCGGGTTATCATCACCTCGGGCTACGCCCCGGACGCCTATGCCGGCCCCGAGGTGCGCCAGGCCGCCAAGGGCTTCCTGGCCAAACCCTACCGCCGCAACGAACTGCTCCAGGCCGTGCGCCAGGCCCTGGACGCCCCCGACGGCGATCGCCCCGAAGCCTAGCCGCTCACTCCCCCAACGCCGCCCTGCAAAAAGCCCCTCCGGAGTCCGAGGGCCCCGGAGGGGTGTTAAGGGGAGGACAGGTTCTCCGGAAGGAGAGGTTAGAACTTGACCGCCAACTGGGTGGTGACCAGGTCGCGGGAGTCGTCGTTCTGGTAGTCGCCGCGCATGTACTCCAGGCCCAGGGTGGTGTCCTTGAGGAACTCCCACTGGGCGCCCACGCCCCACTGGCGCTCGGGCAGCTCGCCGTACAGGTCGCTGGAGCCCTCGTAGCGCGCCGCGAAGGTCCAACCCTCCCAGGGCATCACCGCCGCCTCGATGTTGTAGGCGTAGGGCTCGGGCTTGGCCTCGGCCGGGGCGTAACCCAGGGCGCCGGCCTTGTAGGTGTCGGTGACCCGCATGTACTCGGCCATCAGGGCGAACATGCCGTACTCGGCCTTGGCCGCCACCGACCAGGCCCCCACCAGATCCTGGATGGCGTTGTCGGCGATCTGGTCGCGGATGAAGCCGGAGTCCAGGTTGCTCATGTAGGCGACGTGGCCGCTGAGCTTCAGGTCGCCCAGGAAGCCCTCGGGGGTGGCCAGGCCCAGGTGGGCGAAGTAGGCGTTGATCTTGCGGTCCTCGCCGTCGCTGATCTCGTGGGTGTCGCCCCGGAAGGCGGCCACGCCCAGGCTCAACCAATCGATGCTGTAACCCACCTCCAGGGCGGTGGCCTGGGTCTCGAAGGCCTCCTTGGTGATGGTGTCGGTGATCAGGAAGGTCTCGAACAGGCCGATGGCGGGATAGATGCGGCCGGCCAGGGCGTAGAAGGGCACGTCATTGGTCTGGCCCAGCAGGATGTAGCCCTCGTCCAGGTCCACCGGCTCGGTCTTGCCCTGCTCCCAGAGCAGGTGGATCAAGCCCTTGGCCCAGGGGTTGATCTGGGCCTCCATGAAGATCTCGGCCTTGCGCAGGTTGAACTCGCTGTTGCTGGTCTTGCGGTTGTCGGCCTTGTGGTCGCGGCTGGAGCCCTGGCCCCAGACCTGGACCTCGCCGTAGAGCTTGACCTTCTTCTCCAGGTCGCTGATCAGCCCCTTCTGCTCCTCCCTGGGCTCCTGGGCCGCGCCCGAGGCGCGGTCCCCGGGGGCGGGCGCCGGCGCGGTCTTGCTCTCGTCGAGCTTCTGCTCCAGGTCCGCCACTTTCTCGCGCAGGGCCTTCAACTCCTGGCGCAGGGCGTCCAGGTCGTCGCCAGCGGCCTGGGCGGAAAGGGGCGTCAGCAGGCAAGCCATCGCCACCAGCGGCGCCGCCCATTTGAGGATTTTAATCATAACCCATTCTCCTTGTTAAACATCCAGCTTCAAAGGCCTGGACGCTCCTAGCCTATGCCCCAGCCGGTGGGCAGGCAGGGCGCTTGGGCCGGGTTGCTTGGATAATGTGGCCCTTCTGGGCCGAACGGATTTTGCCAGGAGGCTCGGATGGGGCCCGGGACGAGAACACGGCCCGGGGTGGGGGATTCATCCCCCGCTGCCAACCAGCCTAGGCAAAAACGCCGCGCCTGTCCAGTATTACTTTGTAATACATACCTGTCAACGCCCTTCCGGACGGGGGGCCAAGGGCGCGGTCGGCCCGGGGACGGAAGGCGTCTCCGGTTTCTGACCAGCCCGGCGGCAGGGGCAATCGGCGCAGTTGCCCCCGCCCTGGCAGCCGCAGCCGCCGGAGGAGCCGTGGCCATGGTGGTGGTGATTGTGGTGCTGGGTGGACATTATGTTAGGCGCTCCTTTCCTGGCTCTGGCCGGAGCTGGCTTCGCCACCGGCCTGGGCGCGCTCCCCGGCCGGGAAAACCCAGCGGCGGGATCCCCGGCCGATCTGGGACAGGGTCTGTCCGGTCTCGATCACCACGGCAGCCTGGTTTTTCATTTCTTGTCCTCGCTTTCGCTCTCCGGCCGGTCCGCGGGGGCGTCCGGCGCACAGTGGGGGCAGGCCCCGCCCGCGGGCGGGGACAGCTCCTCCAGGGTCTGGCGTGGGGGTTGGCCGCAGGCGGAGCAGCCGCCCCCGCCCTCCGAATCGCAGCTGCAGGCCGGTCCCTGGCCGGAGAAGCCCCGCCAGAACCGCCGGCCGACAACGTAGGCCGCCGCCACCACGATCACCACCACCATCACGGTCTGCCACATGGCCGACCCTCCTCTCTCCGCCCCGGCCCTAGCCGCCCAGGCCCAGGAGCAGGCCGCCCTGGTGCACGATCAGGGCCACCACATAGGCCACGGCGGTGGTGTAGACCACCCCGAAGACGGGCCAGCGCCAGGAGCCGGTCTCCCGGCGCATCACCACCAGGGTGGCCAGACAGGGCGAGTAGATCAACACGAAGACCATCAGGCTCAGCGCGTTGAGCGCGTTCCAGCCGGGCTCGCCCTTCAGCCGCTCGGCCAGGCTGGCCTCGCCCTCCTCGCCCTCGGTCTTGCCCATGCTGTAGGCGGTGCCCAGGGTGGAGACGATGACCTCCTTGGCCGCCAGGCCGCCCAGCAGGGCCACGTTGGTGCGCCACTCGAAGCCCAGGGGCGCGGTGACCAGGCTGACGGCGTGGCCGATGCGGCCGGCCAGGCTGCTGGACAACTCCTCGCTGGCCTGCTGGTTGGCGAGCTCGGTCTTGGCCTCCTCGCTGCTGGCCTGGGTCAGGGCCTGCTCATAATGGGCCGCGCGCTCCTCGGGCAGACCGGGGAAGCTCATCAGGGCCCACATCACGATGCTCACGCCCAGGAGCAGGGTGCCGGCCTTCTTGAGGTACTGCCAGGTGCGCTCCCACATGTGGATCAAAAGGCCCTTGAGGGTGGGGGTGCGATAGGGGGGCAGCTCCATGACGAAGGGGGCCTGCTCTCCCTTGAGCAGGGTGGAGCGCAGGATGCGCGCGGCGATGAGCGCCAGGACCCAGGCGAAGATGGTCAGCCCGAACATCACCTGGGCCTGTTTCTCGGCGAAGAAGGCGGCGATCAAAAGGCCGAAGACCGGCATCTTGGCCCCGCAGTTCATGAAGGGCACCACCAGCATGGTGGCCAGGCGGGCCTGGGGGTCCTTGAGGGTGCGGGTGGCCATGATGCCCGGCACCGCGCAGCCGCCGCTGATGCCGCCGCCCACGATCAGGCTGATCACCGAGCTGCCGTGCAGGCCGAAGGCCCGCAGCACCCGGTCCATCAGGTAGGCCACCCGGGCCATGTAGCCCGAGTCCTCCATGATGGCGATGGCGAAGAACATGAACATGATCAGGGGCACGAAGACCAGCACCCCGCCCACGCCGCCGATGATGCCGTCCACCAGGAGCGAACGCAGGGCGCCCTCGGCCATCACCCCGCCCACGGCCTCGCCCAGCCAGCCGAACAGGGCCTCCAGACCGGCCACCGGACCCTCGCTGGCCCAGAAGACGAACTCATAGACCGCGTAGAGCACGGCCACCAGGAACAAGGGGCCCACCAGTCGGTTGGTCAGCACCCGGTCCACCTTGTCGCTGAAATCCATGCGCACCTCGCGCTCCCAGGTCAGGGCCTGGCGGGCGATGGCGCTGATGAAGCCGTAACGGTAGTCGGCGATGACGCTCTCGGGCTCGTCGTCCATGGTCTGGCGCACGTGGCCGGCCACCCGCTGGCAGACCGGCATCAGGCGCTGGGTCAGGGCCGGGTCCTCCTTGAGCTTCTCCAGGACCTCCTGATCGGCCTCCAGGCATTTTAGCGCCAGCCAGCGGGGGCTCAGCAGCCCCTGGCGGACCTCCTTGCCCTCCAGCAGGGCGGTCAGCTCCTTGAGGCCTTCGTCCACGTCGCCGCCGTAGCTGATGGTCAGCGGCCGCCAGGGCTCGCGGGCCTGGGCCACCTTCACCGCCGCAGCCAGCAGCTCGTCCATGCCCTTGCCGCTGCGGGCCACGGTGGGCACCACCGGCACCCCCAGCAACTGGGAGAGCTTGGCCACGTCGATCTTCATTCCGCGCTGCTCGGCCACGTCCATCATGTTCAGCGCGATGACCAGCGGCGCGCCCAACTCCATGAACTGCACCGCCAGGTAGAGGTTGCGCTCCAGGTTGGCCGCGTCCACCACGTCCACCACCACGTCCGGCCGCTCGTCGATGACGTAGTTGCGGGCCACCAACTCCTCCAGGGAGTAGGCGGTGAGGCTGTAGGTGCCGGGCAGGTCCACCACCCGCACCGCCTGGCCCTGGTGGCGGGCCTCGCCTTCCTTCTTTTCCACCGTAACGCCCGGATAGTTGCCCACGTGCTGGCGGGCCCCGGTCAGGGCGTTGAACAGGCTGGTTTTGCCGGCGTTGGGGTTGCCGGCCAGGGCTATGGTCAGGCCGGGTTGGCTCACTGGTTGTCCTCCACCCGCACCACGATGTGGTCGGCCTCGTTGTTGCGCAGGGTCAGGTTGTAGCCCCGCAGCTTGATCTCCACCGGGTCCTTGAGCGGGGCGCGGCCGATCACCACCAAGGGCGTTCCGGGCACCAGGCCCATGTCGCGCAAGCGGCGACCCAGCTCCCCGGCCGTGGTGATCTTGACCACCGTGGCGTTTTGGCCGGCTTGCAGCTGGCGCATGGAAATATCGGGCATGGTTACCTCCCGCAATAACTGTTACTGCTACTCAGTCTCAGTGTCAATCCCAAAAAAACGGCCCACTCATCCGGCCGTCCCGATTTCTAGCATACCGGTGGAGCTTCCTCCACCTGGCTGACCAACACCCGCTGGGCCGCTCCCCGGCCCAGGGCCACCCGGCTGCCCTTGACCGCCAGGACCATGGGCCCGCCGTTGGCATTGATGACCTCCACCTCGCTGCCCACCGCGATGCCCAGATCCCGCAACT
Source organism: uncultured Desulfarculaceae bacterium (assembly GCA_937908275.1). Taxonomy (GTDB): domain Bacteria; phylum Desulfobacterota; class Desulfarculia; order Desulfarculales; family Desulfarculaceae; genus JACRDC01. Next base: position 6,950 of record CALERA010000025.1, read on the forward strand.
GGCAGGCCAGGCCCTCGCCGCCGGTCAGGCGCTCCACCCGGACCTTTTCGCCCGGGGCGGCCAGGGCCAGGGGCAGGGTCGGCCGGCGGATGGCCAGGCACTGGCGGCAGAGGCCGTAGATCTGGAGCTTGTGGCGCAGGGGGTGGAATCCCTGGCACTGGCTGATCCGCTGCTGCAGGGCCTCCAGCTCCGGGTCGTGGAACTCGGTGATGGAGCCGCACTTGGTGCAGATCAGGTGGTCGTGGTGCTCGCCCAGGTGGCGGTGCTCGTAGCAGACCGGCCCGCCCTCGAACTCCCGCCGGGCGGCCAGCCCCAGCTTGGTCATCAGCTCCAGGGTCTGGGCCACGAAGGCCGGCTCCAGGCAGGTGCCGCGCGCCTGCAACTCCCGCTGCCACTGCTCGGCGCTGTGGTGCCCCTCGCTGTCCAGAAAGGCTTCCAGCACCGTCAGGCGGTCGCCGATGCGGTCCAGACGCAGCTGGCGCAACAGGCGCTCGAACTGGCGGCGCTCTTCCTGGTGCAGGCCCGGTTGTTCGGCCCGCGGAATCTGGGGGGCAGGTTCGGCCACTGGCACCTCCGGCTGGTAAAGATAGCAGGGGTTGCGTGTAATTGCAGA
>CALERA010000026.1 GCA_937908275.1 uncultured Desulfarculaceae bacterium
GCCGTTGCACCGCGCTGGAGATAATTGGGTTTGACGGGCCGGGCGTGGCACCGGAAGAAAACGATAATAGTCCGGAAGCAAACAGCATAAGTAAAGACGAATATGTCGGACTGAGGTGGCGCAGGAACACCCCCTTTAATGGACCCATTTATGAAAAGTACGGCGGTTTGCATTGGAGCGAAGGCCGGGACACCACCGACCCGGAAGCCCAACCTTGCGCCGACAAGACCCCTGCCGACAGCATGGATGCCATCTTTGCGGAGCATGACAATTGCTACGATCTTATAAGCCAACATCCGTGCGACCTGGTGCTGATTGAAGAGCTGCTTAGCTTACCCAACGACCCCAGGGATTGGGACCGCCCGCCTGCGGTCGGAAAACACGATGAAGCCAAAACATACCGCAAATGGGCCATAAGGGTCTTTAAATGGAAAGTGTACTGGCATGATGTCGAGCGGAACTTGAGGGAATTGGACCGTCATACTTATCCGGTTCCTTGATCTGGGGGGGGCGTGAAAAATATTGACGTGATGTTTGGCGTGGGGGCGTGGGCGGTGGCGGCGCTCAACCGCTACCATTTGGTTTGCCCTTTGCTAAGGGACCCCTTCGACCTCGGCCTTTTCGTGCTGCCCTGCATTTGGCTGCTCTGCGTGTCGGGCCTGCTCATCACCCGCAAGCGGCGCCTGACCTGGTATTGGTGGGTGGCCGTTTCGCTTCCCTATATCTCCAGCTATTGGCTGCTCTTCCTGGTAAACCCCTTCTGGTACACAGTGGGGGACCGCACCTTTCGGATTTTTGCGCCCTTCTAGGCGGCCTTGGGCCGGATTCCAACAGCGAAAACGACCTGCCCGACGCTCACCCCCGCCACCATGACAAACTGAAGGTTAAGGTGGAATATGCGCCAACCTGATACGGAAACAATTGAAAAGTATTTTGTGGGCTCCGTTGACCAATTCTTGCTCGGTCAAACACTGATGGTGCGCGCCAAGTGGGAGCCCCTGGTGACGGCGGACCTTGCCGGCATTTCTGAACAGAGTTGGTTGGAGATGCGGGGTCTGCTGATCGGAAACCAAATCAAGAGGCCCGGCGGCTCGGCGGCGGGAGAGCTGTTCGACCTCCTCGCCAGGACCTGCGCCAGGGCAGCGCAGGCGGGCATCGCCAACGCCGTTTCACGTCTGACCGAAATGGTCAAGGTGGAGGGCGCCGAGCTTGGCGATGCCCTGACTCTGGGCGGGCTGGCCGGAAACGCCATCGGCACGGAACAATTCCATCCCGACCACGCGCGCACCCTGGCGTGGCTGGCCGGTGACCGTGCCCTGGAGGTCGCCGTGACCCGCAGCCTGGCCGACTTCCTGCTGCGACTGAAGGCCGAGCTGGAGCGCACCCACGCCGGCCAGGCCCAACTCTCCGGTCTGCCGCAACGTCTGGAAGAGCTGGCCGCGTCCTGGCGGTCGCGGTTGGCGGCGGTGGGGCGCACCGCCGTTCATGCCGCCTTCAATCGCACCAAGCGGGCGATCAGCCACCGGTTGGCTTGAACCAGGCTTCTCAACCCCGCGCGGCGGCCGCGCTGGGCAGGAGTGCGCCCGGCAGGCCCGCCAGGCCCTCGCCCGCCGTCAGCAGGGCCAGCATGGCGTCCAGGTCTCCGGCCTTGAGCGACTGGCGGCAGAGGCAGCCGCAGAGGAAGTCGATGGCCTTGGGCGAGGCGATGGGCGCGAAACCATAGACCCACAGGGCCTGCTCCTGGCAGAGCGCGGCCTGGTCCTCGCCCGCCGCCAGGCGCTGGCAGAGCTGCTGGTGATAGACCCGGGTCGCGGCCAGGGCCTTGGTCATGAAGTCGCTGAGTTCGCCCTGCACCGCGCCGTTGTGGCTCAGCAGCGCCAGGCGGGCCGGCAACTGGGCCAGGCGCAGGATGCTGGCCAGGTAGTCGCGCAGGCTGGCGAAATAATTGGGCCAGATCAGGTCCAGGCCGGGGTCGAAATAGCCGGTCATGTCCCCCAGGGCCGCCACGCCCTGGCCGGCGGCGTGATAGGCCAGGTGGCAGGCCGAATGCCCCGGGGTCTCGTGGGCGGTCCAGACCACCCCCCGGCCCAGGTCCAGGCTCTCGCCCTGGGCCAGCACCCGGTCCACCCGGAAATCGTAGGTCTCCAACTCCGGCAGGGGGCTGTCCAACTGGCCGTGGCTCACGAAGATTTTCTGGATCATGCGGTCGGCGGCCAGGAACTGCTCCAGGGCCTTGTCCGAGGCCAGGTGGGCCGCGGCCTTCTGGCCGGCCACCAGCTCCAGGTGGGGCCAGAGCTGGCGCAGGCGGGGCACCGCGCCGATGTGGTCGGCGTGGGTGTGGGTCAGGGCCAGATAGCGGATGCGCTCCGGCGCGAGGCCCAGGCTGGCCACCTGCTGGGCGATCAAGCCGGCGGTGGGGGAGGTGCCGCCCTCGATCAGCAGGCCCGCCTCGCCCAGGGAGAGATAGACCGGGAACTTGTTGGTGCCGAGCTGGTAGAGGTCCTCGCGCAGGCGGATGGCGGGATGGGTCTGGGCGTCCATGACGGTTCTCCTGGGTTTTGGCGGGGCCTGGCGGCCCTCGGCTTGGTTTTTGGGCAAAAAGAAAGGCCGTGGGCGGAGTCCGCCCACGGCCTGGGTAGTCGCGTTTTTCAGTCAACTAACCCGTGGGCAGACCCCTCCCGCCAAAGAAAAAGCTAAATCGATTGGCCAGCAGGAAGTGCATTGGGGGCTTCATCCCTCGGGTTGCTTGATGATGGTCCTATAACTAGTTAAATATCTCCGGCCTGTCAAGCCCCCATTTTTGTCGGGTGCTCACTGGGCCAGGGCCGCGCGTTGCAGGGCCTTGGGCACCCACCAGCGGATGAAGTTGTAGCTGATGCCGGCCGGCGCGGCCTCGATGCCCTGGAAGCGGGCGTGCACGATGGGCAGCGCGTCCGGGGTGTAGAGGAAGGTGTAGGGCAGGTCGGTGGCCAGGATGGTCTGCACTTGGTCGTAGATGGCCTTGCGCCGGGCGGGATCGAAGATTCGCCGGCCCTCGGCCAGGAGCCGGTCCACCTCGGGGTTGCGGTAGGCGTTGAAGTTGAGCTTGCCCGGGCCGATGTTGGCGCTGCTGAAGATGTCGTAGACGTCCGGGTCCTGGGGGATGGTCCAGGCCAGGAGCACCGCGTCGAAGCGGCCCTTGTTCACGAACTCGCGGATGAAGGCCGCCCACTCGATCACCCGCAGCTCCATCTTGATGCCCAGGTCCATCAGCCGGCGCTGGATGATCACCCCGGAGTTCTTGCGGTAGGCGTTGCCCTGGTTGGTCAGGAGCACGAACTCAAAGGGCTTGCCGTCCTTCTTCAGGATGCCGTCCTTGTCCTTGCGCCAGCCGGCCTGGGCGAAGAGCTCCAGCGCCTTTTGCGGGTCATAGGCGTAGTTGGGCAGATCGTTTTTATGCCAGTAGGTGCCGGGCTTGTAGGGTCCGGTGGCCACCTGGCCCAGGCCCAGCAGCACCCCGGTGATCAGCTCCTGCTTGTTGATGGCGTAGGACAAGGCCTGGCGCACCCGGACGTCCTGAAAGCGCGGGTCATTGAGGTTCCAGGCGATGTAGGTGTAGAGGCTGGCCAGGTAGCGGTATTTGCGGAAGTTTTCTGCAAATTCCCTGGTCTCGGTCTGCCGGCGGTATTGCAGGGCGGTCAGGCCCATCCAGTCCACCCCGCCCGAGCGCAGCTCCAGGAACAGGGTGGCCATGTCCGGGATCACCCGATAGACCACCCGGTCCAGATAGGCCCGCCCCTCCCAGTAGTCGGGAAAGACCTTGAGGGTGACCTTGGCCCCGGTCTGCCAGTCCTCCAGGGTGTAGGGGCCGGTGCCCACCGGGTTGCGGTTCAGGGGGCTGGTGCGCGGGTCCTGGCCCTCCAGCAGGTGGGCCGGCAGCTGGGTCAGGCTCCAGGAGGCCAGGCCGGGGGCGAAGGGCTCCTTGTAGTGCACCCGGAAGGTGTAAGGGTCCGGGGCCTCGGCCTTTTCCACCTTCAGGTAGTCGCCGGAATAGGGCGTGGGGGTGTTGGGGTCCACCATGAACTGCCAGTTGAAGAGCGCGTCATGGCTGGTGTAGGGCTTGCCGTCGTGGAATTTCACGCTTTTTCGCAGATGAAAGGTGATGGTCAGCCCGTCGGGGCTCACCTCCCAACCCTCGGCCAGGTCGCCCACGATGTTCAGGTTGGCGTCGTACTTGAGATCGGAAGAGCGTCGTGTAGGGAAAGAGTGTAGATCTCGGTGGTC
>CALERA010000027.1 GCA_937908275.1 uncultured Desulfarculaceae bacterium
CTCCACCGCCACGATGGGCTTGGCCAGGAAATCATCGGCCCCGATCTCCAGGGCTTCCACCCGGGTGTCCAGCTCCTGCATGGCGGTGACCATCACCACCGGGATGGGGTAGGTCACCCCGGAGCTTTTCAGGCGGCGCAGCGCCTCCAGCCCGTCCATGCCCGGCATCATCACGTCCAGCAGGATCAGGTCGGGCGGATCGGCGGCCACGCTGTCCAGGGCCGCCTGGCCGTCCTCGGCCAACTGCACCCGCAGCTCCATGCGTTCCAACAGGCTTTGCAACAGCCGGCGGTTGATCGCCGAATCGTCCACCACCAGCACGGTTTGGGGCGCTGTCATGTAGGCCATCCCTGATTGCGGAGTTAGTCGGCCAGGCCCGCCCGGCCCACGGCCTCCCAAAAGCGTTCGCACTCGTTCTGGAACTTTTCCCAGGCGCGGCCCATGGCGGCGTCGTCCCCGGCCCGCGCCTGGGTCTCCAGCTCCGCCGCCGCCCGGCTGGCCGCCACCGCCGACAGATTGCCCAACTCGCCCTTGAGGCTGTGGGCCTCCTGGGCCACGGCCCTGTGCTCCCTCGCCCGGATCGCCTGGGCCAGGCGTTTCAGGCGGCCCGGGACCTCCTCCAGGAACGCGCCCAGCAGGATGGAGACCATCTCGTGGTCGCCCTCGACCCGCAGCAACAAGTCCGGCAGGTCCAGGGCCGGCGCGGTGGCGGAGGGCGACTCGGGGCGCGCCGCCGCCGGGGCCGGAGCCGGCGGCGTCCCTCCTGGCCCGCCCGGCAGGTGCTGCTCCACCGCGGCGGCCAGTTCGGCCGCCTTGATGGGCTTGGTCAGGTGGTCGTCCATGCCGGCGGCCAGGAAACGCTCGCGGTCGCCCTTGATGGCGTGGGCGGTCAGGGCGATGATCGGCAGCCGCGCCGCACCCCGCTCGCGCTCCCGCTCCCGGATGCGGGTGGTGGCCTCCAGGCCGTCCATCACCGGCATTTGCACGTCCATCAGGACCAGGTCGAAGGACTCTCGCTCCAGGGTGTCCAGGGCCTCGCGCCCATTGCTCGCCAGGGTCACCCGATGGCCACGGCGCTCCAGGAGGATCGCGGTCAGCTTCTGGTTGACCAGGTTGTCCTCCACCAGGAGTATATTACGGCCTTGGTCCGACCTGGGCAAAACTACATATTCGGCGATGAGTGAAGAATTATCCGAGTCGGTGGCGGCCGGGTCCTCCGTCCCCTCCAGGCCCAGGCGGACGGTGAAGACGAAGCGCGAGCCCTGCTGGGGCTGGCTTTCCATCCAAATCCGGCCACCCATGATCTCCACCAACTGGCGGCTGATGGCCAGTCCCAGCCCGGTGCCGCCGTAGCGCCGGGTGGTGGAGCTGTCGGCCTGGGAGAAGGGCTCGAAGATCAATTGAGCCTTTTCCGTCGGCACCCCGATGCCGGTGTCGCTCACCGCCACCCGCAGCAGCAGGTGGTCCTGGGCCCGTTCCTCCACCCCCACCGTCACCCGGATGAGGCCCTGGGCGGTGAACTTGATGGCGTTGCTGACCAGGTTCAACACCACCTGGCACAGCCGGCTGGCATCGCCCACCATCGCCTCCGGCACCTCGGGGGCCACCTCCAGGGTCAAGTCCAGGCCCTTGTCCAGCGCCCGGCGGATCTGCACCTGGAGCATGTCCGCCAGGCTGGCCCGCAGACTGAACGGCGAGTGCTCCAGCTCGATCTTGCCGGCCTCGATCTTGCTCAGGTCCAGGATGTCATTGAGCAGGCCCAGGAGCTGCTCCGAGGACAGCTTGACCAGGCCCAGGAACTCCCGCTGCTGCTCGTCCAGCCCGGTTTCCAGCACCAGGTCGGTCAGGCCCATGATGGCGTTCATGGGGGTGCGGATCTCGTGGCTCATGTTGGCCAGGAACCGGCTCTTGGCCTGGCTGGCGGCCTCGGCCTGCTCCTTGGCCGCGCGCAGCTCCTCCTCCGCGCGCCAGCGCTCCACGATGCGCCAGACCGCCTCCATCATCAGGGCCAGTTGGGAGATGTCCAGCTCGTCGTAGTCCTGGTCCTTGTTGGCCACCCCCACCACCGCCACCGCCTTGCCCAGGCTGATCACCGGTATGGTGAGGAAGTTGCGCAGGGGGGCGTGCCCCTCGGGATAGCCACGCTTCAGGGGGTGCGGGGCCTGGAAGTCGTTGACCATGATCGGCCGGCCCTGGCGCACCGCCTCGCCCCAGATGCCGGTGTAGATCGGAAGAGCACACGTCTGAACTCCAGTCACGGCTACATCT